>JBJXFY010000121.1:0-2680 GCA_046155815.1 Limisphaerales bacterium
CGTCGAGTTCGGCGCCAGCACAGGCACCTGGATTCTCTTCGCCACCGTCGTGGTGCTGGTGGCCGGCTTCGCCGTCTGGGCCAGATACTTTCCCGAAAGTCGCTTCGGCAGGGTGTTCATCTCCCAAGGTGTCACCGGCGAGATCCGCGCCGAGAAGCCGGAACTCCTGCACCAGACCGGCACCGCCTTCACCCAACTGCGTCCCTCCGGCACCGCGCTCATCAACGGCCAGCGCGTCGATGTCGTCACGGAGGGATCGCTAATCGAGAAGGGCGCGCCCATCAAAGTCGTGGCCATCGAAGGGATGCGCGTCGTCGTGCGGGAGAACCCGGCTTCATGAACCGGATGACAGACAGAAAAGTTGGCTCAGAAGGAGCCTCTTCAAAAGCTCCTGGAGCCGATCTGATTTCTTGTGCGCCCTTCCCCCTCACCCCGGCCCTCTCCCTGGGGGAGAGGGAGCCAAGTGGCCCGCATCAGGACTCATCCGATGCCGCAGACCTGCTCCGAACGCGGCGGCGATCTCTCCCTGGGGGAGAGGGCCGGGGTGAGGGGGAAGGGCGCGTAGGTTCTCGACCCGTGTCCCGAATAGATTGGCGCCTCCATGAGCCGCCCTCGCGATTCTTTCCTTGAAGAATCAATTGATTCACTTTAGCTAACCAACTCATCAACTCGAACGGACTCAACATATGAACACACTCCCACTTCTGCTGGCCCAATTCCCGGGCGACGGCGACGGAAGCAAACCCAGCCTCCTCTGGCTGGTCGTCGCCGGCGTCGTTGGCCTCATCCTCCTCGTCTTCGCCATCATCATCTTCAATTTCTTCTTCGTCTGGCTGCGCGCGATGGCGGCGGGCGCGAAGGTCACCTTCATGGAACTGATCGCCCTGCGCCTGCGCAGTGTGCCCGTCGGCATGATCGTCGATACCCGCATCACCGCCGTCAAATCCGGCCTCAACATCTCCATCGACGAACTCTCCACGCACTACCTGTCCGGCGGCAACGCGGTCATGGTCACCCAGGCGCTCATCGCCGCGCGCAAGGCCGGCATCCATCTCGAGTTCGACCGCGCGTGCGCCATCGACCTCGCCACCAAGGGCACCGGCAAGACCGTGCTCGAAGCCGTGAAGACCTCGGTGAACCCCAAGGTGATTGACTGCCCGGCTCCATCCTCCGGTCGCACCACGATTGATGGCGTGGCCAAGGACGGCATCGTGGTGAAGGCCAAGGCGCGCGTGACCGTGCGCACCAACCTCGACCGTTTCGTCGGCGGCGCGACGGAGGAAACCATCATCGCCCGCGTCGGCGAAGGCATCGTCACTACCATCGGCTCGTCGGACAGCTACAAGGTGGTGCTCGAAAACCCCGACCGCATCTCGAAGACCGTTTTGGACAAGGCGCTCGACAGCAACACCGCCTTCGAAATCCTGTCCATCGACATCGCCGACGTGGATGTGGGCGAAAACATCGGAGCGAAGCTGCAAGCTGAGCAGGCCGAGGCGAACAAGCTCATCGCCCAGGCCCAGGCCGAAGTGCGCCGCGCGATGGCCGTCTCGCTTGAGCAGGAAATGTTGGCCAAAGTGCAGGAGATGCGCGCTCGCGTAGTCGAAGCCGAGGCGCAGGTGCCGCTGGCCATGGCCGAAGCCTTCCGCTCCGGCAACCTCGGCGTGATGGATTACTACAAGATGAAAAACATCCAGGCGGACACGGGCATGAGAGACAGCATCGCCGGCGGCGGCAGCGGCGGGCCGGGGAAGGGACAGGGGGGCTGATACACATGTTATTCGCCATACCGGACCAACTGATCTTCCTGCTGGTCGTCGTCGTCATTTCGATGCTCCACAGTTGGTGGAAGAAGAGGAAGGGCCAGCCTGAGACGGAGACGCAATCGGAGTCTTGGCCCGGCCAGAAGCCCAACCGCCCGCCACCGCCCGCTGGCCGGCCCGCGCCGCCGCCGAGCAAAGCCGCCAGTTGGGAAGAGGAATTACGCCGCCTCCTGCAAGGCGAAGAGCCTCCGCGCCCGGCTCCGCCTCCGGTGGTCGTTCAACTTCCGCCGCCACTGCCCAGAACGGCGTCGCGCCCGGCCCCGCGTCCTGTCATCGTCGAGCAATCCGATCCCGACATGGAGAAGGGACTGCCGGTGAAGATGCCGTCGCTGGAACAATCCGCCCAGGCATTCCTGCGCGCGAGCCAGTTGGAATCGAAAGTTGCCGCCCACATGCAGCGCGTGGACCAGCAGGTCACCGCGCATCCAAAACTGGACTTGAAGAAGGAAGTTTCACCGGCGATCCGCCAGGCAGTGACGTTGGTCCGCGACCGCCAGTCGCAGCGCGCCGCCATCCTCGCCGGCATCATCCTCGGCCCGCCGAAGGCGATGGAAGGGTGAGAGGCAAATGACCAAGGCACAAGGCACAAGCCCGCAAGCAGGTCAGCAGGCAGGAAAGCCAGCAGAGGAGAAAGCCAGCAGGCGGGCAGGCCGGCAGGGGAGCAGGCCGGCTCGCACCGGCTGGCCTGCTGGCCTGCTGGCCTGCACTTGTGGCCTTGGAACCTGGCTGCCGACCTTTCTGCTTTTACTCTTCACTCTCGACCTGCCCGCCGCCCAGCCACCGGCGCTCGATCCACCGCGCTGGTGGAAGGGCAACCTGCACACCCATTCCTTCTGGAGCGATGGCGATGATTTCCC
>JBJXFY010000124.1:0-36148 GCA_046155815.1 Limisphaerales bacterium
TCGCCGACACGCCGCACCGTTATGCGCTGGTCACCACCGCGGAGGACCGGCGCGCCTTGGCCGCGCGGCTCGCGGCGCAGCCGGCCTACTGCTTCGACACCGAGACCGACGGCCTGAATCCGCGCGAGGCCCGGATGCTCGGCGTGGCCTTCAGCTTTGAGGCGGGCGAAGGGTTTTACGTTGCGGTCGCGGCTCCCGAGCCGGCCCCTCGGAGCAGCGAGTTACGGAGGGGCGAGCACGAGCCCCCGCCGGCTTCGGACCCCGGCCTAACGGGAGCCCGGCCCTCCGCGCCCTGTCCACCCGAACTCAAGGACTTCCTCCCCGTCTTCGCCAACCCCGCCAGCACCAAGATCGGCCACAACCTGAAATTCGACCTCCAGGTGATCCGCGCGCACGGCGTCGCGGTCGCCGGACCGTTGTTCGACACGATGATCGCGCACGCGCTGGTCGAACCGGAGCAGCGGCATGGCATGGACTACCTTTCGGAAGTCTATCTCGGCTACACGCCCGTCCCCATCACGCAGCTCATCGGGCCGAAGGACGCCCCGCAGCGCAGCATGGCCGACGTGCCGGTGGAGCAGGTGGCCGACTACGCCGCTGAGGACGCGGACGTGACCTGGCAGCTTTACGGCAAGCTCCGGCCGCTGCTCGCCGAGCGTGCGCAGGGGCGCGTCTTCTACGAGGTCGAGATGCCCGTGCTGCCCGCGCTCGCGGCGATGGAGTTCGAGGGCATCCGCGTAGACGCCGCGGCGCTGGCGGAGTTCAGCGTGCAGCTCGCCAAGGAAATCGCCGCCGCCGAGGCCGACCTCCACCGGCTTGCTGGCCGCGAGTTCAACGTGAACTCGAACAAGCAGCTCGGCGAAGTCCTCTTCAACGAACTCAAGCTCGTCGAGAAGCCGCGCAAGACACCCACCGGGCAGTTCGCCACCGACGAGCAGACGCTGCTCGCGCTGGCCGGCAGCCACGAGATCGTCCGCCGCATCCTCGACTACCGCGCCGCCACCAAGCTCAAGTCCACCTACGCCGACGCCCTGCCGCAGGCCATCTCGCCGCGCACCGGCCGCGTGCACACCACCTACACGCAGGCCGCCACCGCCACCGGCCGGCTCAGCTCGAACGACCCGAATCTGCAGAACATCCCCATCCGCACCGAGCTCGGGCAGGAAATCCGCCGCGCCTTCGTCGCGCGCGATGCGGACCATGTGCTGCTCTCGGCCGACTACTCGCAGATTGAGCTGCGCATCATCGCCTCGATCAGCCGCGAGGAGGCGATGCTCGAGGCGTTCCGGGGCGGGGAGGACATCCACCGGTCCACCGCCGCGCGCGTGTTCGGCGTGCCGCCGGCCGTGGTGACCCCCGAGCAGCGACGCCGAGCGAAGATGGTGAACTTCGGCATCGCCTACGGCATGTCTGCGCACGGGCTGGCGCAACGGCTGGGCATCCCGCGCGGCGAGGCGGCGGCGATCATCGAGCAGTACTTCGCCAGCTTCCCCGGCATCCGCGGCTACATGGACGAGACCATCGCCTTCGCGAAGCAGCACGGCTACGCCGAGACGCTCACCGGCCGCCGGCGCTGGCTGCGCGACATCACCTCCGCCAACGCCACCGTGCGCGCCGCCGCCGAGCGCAATGCCATCAACGCCCCCATCCAGGGCACCGCCGCGGACATGATCAAGCTGGCCATGGGCGCGATCCACGCGGAGCTGCTCAGTCGTGGCCTGCGCACGCGGATGCTGTTGCAGGTGCATGACGAACTCATCTTCGACGTGCCCCGCGCCGAGGAGGCCGAAGTCCGCGCGCTCGTGGCGGAGAAGATGCGGGACGCCCTCCCGCTCGCCGCGCCCATCGAGGTCGGCCTGGGCACGGGCGCGAACTGGCTGGCGGCGCACTGACGGGGGACCGGCTTGATCCTCCGCGCGGGTTCAGTTTGCGGGCCAAGGCGCACGCGGCTTTGCTGCCTGGTTCAGGTTGGCGACCCTCGGGTTTTCCTCCGACATCGGGCCCGCCGCGGCGGACTTCCCGGAAGAAAGGGTTGAGCCGCACGCCCGGCGCGGCCTAGCGTCGCCCATGGCGGCCGGAAACTGCGGCCGCCAGCCGTGTCCGAACACCGCACCGTTTTTTCGCCCCCATGCGCTCCCCTTCCTCCGCCCAAATCTCCGAGCTGGTCACCGGCCTGAACCGCCTGTCGCGCAACCTCTGGTGCACCTGGAACCAGGACGCGCAGGATCTCTTTCGGGATCTCTCGCCGCGCGCCTGGCGGAACCTCTACCACAACCCCGCCGCCATCCTCCGCGAGGTGTCCGATTACGAGCTGCGCGTGCGGCTCGCCCAGCCGGACTTCGCGCGCCGCGTGCAGGAGTCGCTGGCCACCTTTGATGCCTACCTCAAGGAGCCGAACACCTGGGGCCGGCTGCACGCTCCGGCGCTGCCCGAGCGGCCGGTGGCGTACTTTTCCGCCGAGTTCGGCTTCCACGAAACGCTGCCCATCGCCGCGGGCGGCCTCGGGGTGCTGGCGGGCGACCATGCCAAGGCGGCGAGCGACCTCGGCCTCGGCTTCGTGGGCATCAGCCTCTTCTACCGCGAGGGCTACTTCCAACAGGCGATCAACCAGGACAACTGGCAGACGGAGTACTACACGCTGCTGAACCCGCGCGACCTGCCACTGGACCCGGTACTGAACGCGAAGGGCGAGCCCGTGGTGTGCAGCGTGCGGCTGGCCATGAGCACGGTGTTCTTCCAGGCATGGCGCGTGAACGTCGGCCGCGTGCCGGTGTACCTGCTCGACCCGTGGCTGCCGCAGAACGAGCAGCACTTCCGCGAGCTGGCCAACCGCGTGTACGGCGGCGACAGCACCACGCGCATCCTGCAGGAAGTCCTCCTCGGCGTGGGCGGCGTGCGCCTGCTGCGCGCGCTGGGCGTGCAGCCCTCCACGTTCCACATGAACGAGGGCCACGCCGCCTTCCTCACGCTGGAGCTCACGCGGGAAAAGATCGCCGCCGGCACGTCGTTTGATGATGCCTTCGCGGCGACCAAGGCGGAGTGCATCTTCACCACTCACACTCCGGTTGAGGCGGGGCACGACCGCTTCAGTCCGGAGCTGATGCACTACGCAGCCAGCAAGTTCTGCACCAACCTCGGCCTCGACATGCCGAAGCTGCTCGGCCTGGGCCGGGTGAATCCGGACAACGACCACGAGCCCTTCTGCATGACGGTGCTGGCCCTCAAGGGCTCACGCGCCGCCAACGGCGTGAGCGAGCTGCACGGCCAGGTCAGCCGCGAGATGTGGCAGCCGCTCTTCCCCGGGAAGGCCGTGGCCGACGTGCCCATCGGCCACGTCACCAACGGCGTCCACCTGCCCGGCTGGATCAAGGGCACGGCGCGGCGTTTCTGGCGTGGCAAGTGGGACCAGTGGTGCGCGGCGCACCCGGCGGACTCGCCGAAGTCCGAAAGTGGCGACTTCTGGGAAACGCTGGTCAACCAGCCCGACTTCTGGACACGCATGGCGGACCCGGCGGTGACCGCGGACGAGGATCTGTGGGCCTTCCGCTACCAGCTCCGCCGCGAGCTGGTCGAGTTCACCCGCCGCCGGCTGCTGCTCCAGGGAGCGCGCTTCTCGCAGCGCGACTTCATCGAGTTCGACCAGCTCCTGAACGTGGACGCGCTCACCATCGGCTTCGCCCGCCGCTTCGCCACGTACAAGCGCGCCCCGCTCATCTTCGAGCGGTTCGAGGAGATCGTGGCGCTGGCGCGTGACTCGCAGCGGCCCGTGCAGTTCCTCTTCGCCGGCAAGGCCCACCCGCGCGACGACGACGGCAAGCGCTTTATCCAGCGCATCAACCACCTCTCGAAGTTCAGCGACCTCAAGGGCCGCCTCGTCTTCATCGAGAACTACGACATCCACGTCGCACGCATGATGACCTCCGGCTGCGACATCTGGCTGAACAACCCGCGCCGCCCGCTCGAGGCCTCCGGCACCAGCGGCATGAAGACCACCACCCACGGCTGCCTCAACCTCAGCATCCTCGACGGCTGGTGGCGCGAAGGCTACGACGGCCAGAACGGCTTCGCCATCGGCGACGACTCCCACCCGGCTGACGTGGCGGAGCAGGACCGGCGCGACAGCGCAAACCTGTACAAGGCGCTCACAGAGCAGGTCATCCCGTGCTTCTTCCAGCGCGACGCCGCCGGGCTGCCGCGGCAGTGGATCAAGAAGATCCGCCATTCCATGACCACGCTGGCCGCGCGCTTCAGCACCTCCCGCATGGTCCGGGAATACGCGGAGAAGTATTACGGGGCGAAGTAGTCGCGTGGCGGCAGCGCCGACCGCGGGCGACCGTTTGACAGTGCGGTGACGCCTCGGGACACTGGCGGCCCGATGTCCAGACCGGCCCTAGGACGTGGTTTGAGCGCGCTGCTCGGCGGCCCACCCGCCGCCGCCGCGCCCCCTCCCGGCCCCTCGCCGGTCGCCGCCCCGGCCGCCGACGTGGTACGGCGGGTGGCGCTGGCAGAGATCGTCCCTTCGCCGCTCCAGCCGCGGAAGGACTTCCCGCCGGAGGCGCTGGCGGAGCTGGCCGATTCCATCCGCGCCCAAGGCATCCTGAATCCGCTCGTGGTCCGCGCCGCCGCGGACGGGCGCCTCGAGCTGATTGCCGGGGAACGCCGCTGGCGCGCCGCGCAGCTCGCCGGCCTGGCCGACGTGCCGGTGCTGGTGCGCGAGGCGGACGACCCGACGACGCTCGAGCTGATGCTCGTCGAGAACCTCCAGCGCGAGGGGCTCAACCCGATGGACGAGGCACAGGGCTTCGCCGAGCTGATGGCACGCTTCGGCCTGACCCAGGAACAGGCCTCGCAGAAGGTCGGCCGCAGCCGCGCCGGGGTCGCCAACGCGTTGCGCCTCCTGAAGCTGCCGCCTGAAGTACAGCAGTGGCTCCGCGACGGCCGCCTCTCGATCGGCCACGCGAAGGTAATTCTCGGGCTGCCCGTGGGCGACGCCCAACGCACCGCCGCGCGCAGCGTGCTGGACAGCGGGCTGAACGTGCGGCAGACGGAGGAGCTGGTGGCCGCCGCGCAGTCGGCCCCGCCCGCCTTCCCCGGACCGATGGAGCCGCGGCCGTCGGCCGTGCGGGACGTGCATGTGGCCGCGCTGGAGACGCGCCTGCGCGAGCGCCTTGGCACCAAGGTCAGCCTCCGCTACCGCAAGGGGCGCGGGCAGATTGACATCCGTTTCTTCTCCGACGACGAACTGGAACGCCTGCTCGCCCTGCTCGGCGTGCCGGCGGAGTGAGCCGCATGTCCCTGAACACCCCTGAGTCTCGCGAGGCCTGCGCCGCCCGCCTTGAAGCCCTCGCCGGCGAGGCCGCGCGCCGCACGGCGTTCCTTGGCTTCGACGGCTTCGTGGACGAGATCATCGCCGTGGTGGACCAGCGCGTGAGCGCGGCGGAATTCACCCGTGTGCCAACGATCGAGGCGTTTGCCCGGCGCATCGGCGCCGCGGCCGGGCGCAGCACAAATCTCGAGCTCGTCACCCGGCGGACCAAGATCGGCGGCAACGGCCCCATCATGGCCAGTGCCCTCGCACGGTTTGGCGTGCGCGTGACCTACGTGGGCGCGCTCGGCCATCCGGCCATCCATCCGGTGTTCGCAGAGCTGCGCGCAAACGGCGCGGAAATCCATTCCATCGCCGACCCCGGCCGCACGGACGCGTTGGAGTTTGAGGACGGGAAACTGCTGGTTGGCAAGATGTTCCCATTAGCGGAGGTGACCTGGGAAAACCTCGTCGAGCGCTGGGGCCGGGGCGCCTTTGCGGGGCATTTCGGGCATGCGGACCTCGTGGGCTTCGTGAACTGGACCATGCTGCCGTTCATGAGCGACATCTGGGAGTCAGTGCAGGCCGAGCTGTGCCCCGCCCTCACCGGACCGCGCAGGAAGCTTTTCTTCGACCTTGCCGACCCGGAGAAGCGGCCGGACGCGGAACTGAGGCGGGCGCTCGACCTGATCCTCCGGTTCCGGCCGCATTTCGAGGTGATCCTTGGCCTGAACGAGAAGGAAGCCCGCGAGGTGGCGGGCACGCTGGGACTGCCGGCGGGCGGCAGCCGTCCCGAGGAAGTGCTGGCCCTCGCCGCCGCGATCCGGGAACGGGTGCCCGTGGACACGCTGGTGGTGCATCCAGTGCGGTTTGCCGGCAGCGCCGGTGTGCTGGGTGCAGAACTAGTCGATGGTCCATTTGTTGCCAAGCCAACCATTACGACGGGTGCTGGCGACCATTTCAACGCCGGTTTCTGTCTTGGAAAACTGCTGGGTTTCAATGACACCGAGAGCGTCCTGCTGGGTGTGACGACGAGCGGGGCCTATGTTCGGAGCGGCATCAGCCCCCAGATTGCCGACCTGGTGCGGCTGCTGCGCGACTGGCCAGTCCAGGAAGCATGAACCTGTCCGTGGTCCAGTACGGCCATCCGGTGCTCCGGCAAAAAGGGGCCAAGGTCGGCCGCGTGACGCCCGAGATCCGGGACTTCATTGAAGCGTTGCTCGGCGCGATGCGCGAGGCCCAAGGCATCGGCCTGGCGGCGCAGCAGGTTGGACGGGCGATCCAAGTTGCCGTGGTGGACGTGCGCGGCGTGAAGGAGCGCCCGTCGCAGCTCTGGCTGGACGGAGAGCCGGCCGACGTGACCGGCTTCATGCCGCTGGTGCTGATCAATCCGGCGGTCTCGCCCGTCGGCCCGTCCGTGGGCGGGCCAGAGGGCTGCCTGAGCTTTCCGGAAATTTTTGGCGAGATCACCCGGCCCGACCCCGTGGACGTGGAGACGCTGGACGAGGACGGGCAGCTGCTGCGCTTCCGCGCCGGCGGGCTGCTGGGCCGCGCCATCCAACACGAGGTGGATCACCTGAACGGCGTGCTCTTCATTGACCGGATGAGCCGGGTGACCCGGGACGAGCTGCGGCCGGAACTGGAGGAACTGCAGGCCGCCACGAAGGCGGAGCTGGCCGCCGCCGCAAAGGCTGCCCGTGCGTCCGCTCGGTGACGCCGGGAGCGGCCGTGCTTGCTTCGCCGGGCCACGCACCGATGATTCCGCGCCATGACACGACGTGACTTCGTCCGCCTCGCCGCGATCGCCCCGGCCGCGGCAAGCCTTCCGGCCCTGGCCCGCCAGCACCTGCGCCCGGCGGACATCGCCGGCACCGTCCGCATCGCCTGTGTGGGTGACAGCATCACCTGGGGCGCCGGGGTCGAGAATCGCGAGCAGAACAACTACCCGGCGGTGCTGCAGCAGCTGCTCGGCCTCGGCTACGAAGTGCGGAACCTCGGTGTCAGCGGCGCAACGCTGCTGAAGCGCGGCGACCTTCCGTACTGGAACCAAAGGGAGTTTCAGGATTCGTCCGCACTGCGGCCGCATGCAGTCGTGATCAAGCTCGGGACCAACGACTCCAAACCGCAGAACTGGAAGTACAGAGGGGATTTTGGCCGGGACGCCTTCGCGCTGGTGCGGCACTATCTCCGCCTGCCGACCCAACCATTGATCTATCTCTGCACCCCGGTCCCGGTTGTCCGGGGGGACTGGGGCATCAACGGGCAGGTAGTCGAGCAGGAGATCGCCCCACAGCTCCGTCGGGTGGCTGATGATTTGGACGTCGCCCTCGTGGACCTGTTGGTGAAGCTCTCCGGTGTGCCGGAGCACTTCCCGGATGGCGTCCACCCGAACGCGGCCGGTGCGGCCTTGATTGCTGATGCCGTGGCCAACGCGCTGGGCGGTCAGTACTGACACACGCCATGAAGGTCTTGGTTCTGAACGGACCGAATCTCAACCTGCTGGGCACCAGGGAACCCAGCGTGTACGGCCGGGAAACACTTTCCGATATCCATATTGGGCTTCAGAAACAGGCTAAGGAAGCCGGGGCCGAGCTGGATTTTCGCCAAAGCAACGTCGAGGGCGAACTGGTCACTTGGATCCAGTCTGCGAAGGGTGTGGCCGATGCGATCATCCTGAATGCCGCCGCCTACACCCACACCAGCGTGGCCATTCGGGACGCCATTGCCGCAACGGGGGTGCCAACGATCGAGGTCCACCTTTCAAACATCCATGCCCGGGAGGAGTTCCGGCACGTCTCGTTGATTGCACCAGTGTGCCGAGGGGTCATCGCTGGGTTTGGGTCGTTGTCATACAGCTTGGCGTTTAGGGCAGCGATAACATTACCGAGTCCTTAAACTGACCCATTTTTCGCCATCCTCGCCCCTCTTTCGCCCGTGTTGCCAGTTTTCGACTTCGTAATGGAAACTTGACCTGTCCGCCGCATCCGCCTAGCGTCCCGCTCCGAAACGGATTGGACGACTGAGCAGGGCTGCATCGCGGCGCTGCTCTTTTTATTCCAGACTGTCGGCTTGGGAAAGGTCTAGAAGCCATTCCCCACACCTCGAAGCACCGTGGATCTCAAAGACATCAAGGCGATCATTGACTTGATGAAGAAGAACTCCATCTCGGAGTTCGAACTCGAACGTCAGGACTTCAAGATCAAGCTCAAGCGCAGCGCCGCCGGAGCGATACCGGAAGAACCCTTGGCGACGACCTATGCTGGGGTTTCGGCATCGTTACCGTTGCCCGCCGCAGGCTCTGGAAGGGTGCTTGAGTCGCCTCCGATTAGCGGGGGCTTGGAAATCAAGTCGCCCATGATCGGAACTTTTTACCGATCGCCTTCGCCCGAGGCGGGTTCCTATGTCGAGATCGGATCGGAAGTCGGTCCGGACACGGTGGTCTGTATCATCGAGGCGATGAAGGTCATGAACGAGATCAAGGCCGAGGTCCGCGGTATCGTGACCGAAGTTCATGCGGAAAATGCCCGACCGGTGGAGTACGGGCAGACGCTCTTCAAGGTTCGCCCGCTCTAGGCGTCCGCCCCGCCATGTTTGAAAAGGTTCTCGTCGCCAACCGCGGCGAAATTGCCGTCCGGATCATCCGCGCCTGCAGGGAACTCAATATCCGCACGGTGGCCGTCTATTCGGAGGCGGACGCCAGCTCCATGCACGTCCAGCTGGCGGACGAGGCCATCTGCATCGGCAAGGGCCCCTCGTCCGAGAGCTATCTGCGCATTGACCGCCTGATCAGCGCGGCCGAGATCGCGGACGTGGACGCCATCCACCCCGGCTACGGCTTCCTTTCGGAGAACGCGCACTTCGAGGAGGTCTGCACGAGCTGCAACATCCGCTTCATCGGCCCCTCGGCCCGCGCCATGAACGCGCTGGCCGACAAGGCCGTCAGCCGCGCCCTGGCCAAGAAGGCCGGCGTGCCCGTGCCGCCGGGATCCGAGGGCCTGGTCGAAAACGAGGCCGCCGCCAAGACCGTCGCCCAGAAGATCGGCTACCCGGTCATGATCAAGGCCATCGCCGGCGGTGGCGGGCGGGGGATGCGCGTGGCCCACAACGACATGTCACTCGTGCAGGGCTATCACAGCGCCCGCACTGAGGCGGAGAAGGCCTTTGGGAACTCCGGCGTCTACATCGAGAAGTTCATCGAGAACCCGCGCCACATCGAGATCCAGATCCTCGGCGACACCCGCGGCAACCTCTACCAGCTCGGCGAGCGCGACTGCTCCATCCAGCGCCGCAACCAGAAGCTCATCGAGGAGGCGCCCTCACCCTTCATCGAGTCGCGCTTCAAAGGCCTCCGCAAGTCCCTGGGCAAGGCCGCCCTCAACATCGCCAAGGCCGCCGCCTACACCAACGCCGGCACCGTCGAGTTCATCGTCGACGACAAGGGCGGCTTCTACTTCCTCGAGGTGAACAAGCGCATCCAGGTTGAGCACCCCGTCACCGAGCAGGTCACCGGCGTGGATCTTGTGAAGCAGCAGATCCTCATCTCGATGGGCGAGCCGCTTCGGCTCAAGGACTCCGACATCGCCTTCAAGGGCCACGCCATCGAGTGCCGCATCAATGCCGAGGATCCCTTCGAGGAGTTCCGCCCCTCGCCCGGCCGCATCGAGATGTACTACCCGCCCGGCGGCCGGGGTGTGCGGCTCGATTCGCACGTGTACGCCGGCTACACCATCCCACCGCATTACGACTCCATGATCGGCAAGCTCATCACCACCGGCCGCGACCGGCGCGAGGCGATGGACCTCATGAGCCGTGCTCTGGGCGAGTTCATGATTACCGGCGTGAAGACCACCATCCCCTTCGAGCAGGCGATTCTCGAAGACCCCAACTTCCGCCGCGGTGTGTATACGACGAACTTCGTCGAGCAGCTCCTCTCCGGCGGCCGGCGTGACCTGCTCGGCGACCGGGCGTGACGCCGACGCGCCGGCGGCATCCCTCCCTGGATCGCCTTTTGCTTCCTCATCCGGCACCGGCCCGGGCTTTCTAGGGGCATCCGGGCATCCGGAGCCGCTCCACGCGCTTGCGGGCCATCGCGTTCCGCGGCCATACTCACTCCATGCCGGCCCGAAAACCGCGCGCCGCCGCCGCCCAGGCTCCGGCTCCCGCCACCGTCGCGCTGCCTGAGGCGGCCCCCAACCCTGAGGCGCCCGCCCCGGACACGGAGGTCTTCAAGCCCATCGCCCGCAAGCCGGCCAAGGACGCCGCCGCCGAATCCGCGCCCCGTGGCCGCTACGACGGCGACACCGCCTACCGCCTGTACATCCGCGAAATCGGCGAAGTCGCGCTGCTCAGCATCCAGGAAGAAATAGACCTCGCCGCCCGCATCAAGGCCGGCGACCGCCGGGCCCGCGACCACATGATCAAGGCCAACCTCCGCCTCGTTGTGAAGATCGCCCACGACTACGAGGGCTACGGCCTCCCGCTCCTCGACCTCATCAACGAGGGCAACATGGGCCTCATGAAGGCCGTCGAGCGCTTCGATCCCGCCAAGGGCGGCAAGCTCTCCACCTACGCCGCCTGGTGGATCAAGCAGGCCATCAAGCGCTCCCTCGCCAACCAGGCCAAGACCATCCGCCTGCCCGTCCACCTCGTGGACAAGATCGCGAAGATGCGCCGCATCGCGATGAAGCTGCAGGAGGAGTTCGGCCGCGAGCCCACCGACGAGGAGCTGGCCGAGGAGATGGGCATCACCGCCGCCCGCGTCGCCCAGTGGCGTTCCGCCGCCATCCGCCCCGCCTCCCTCGACGCCCCCATTGGCGATGACGAGTCCAACACCATCTCCGAGGTCGTCGCCGACGAGAACGCCGGCACGCCCTACCTCGACCTCGAGGACAAGACCGTCCGGCTGATGATCGAGGGCATGATGGCCAAGCTCGACAAACGCGAGCAGCACATCCTCCGGGAGCGCTTCGGCATGGACGGCGACGCCGGCAAGACCCTCGAGGAGATCGGCGAGCAGTACGGCGTGACCCGCGAGCGCATCCGCCAGATCGAGGCCGTCTCCCTCAAGAAGCTGCGCCGCATGATCGAGAAGCTCGAGAAGGTGAAGGAGTGAGCCGCGGGACTTGGGCCTGCCGAAGCTTCTACCGCGCCATCTCTTCCATCCACGCCGCCACGGCCTCGCGCGTCGCGGCGGCGTTCTGCGTCCTGGGTTTCACGAAGCGCGGTGTGAACCACGGGAACGCCCCGATCAGGTCGTAAGTCACCAGGATCTGCCCGTCGCAGTCCGGCCCCGAGCCAATGCCGATCGTCGGGATCGCCAGGATGCGGCTCATCTCCGCGGCCACCGGCGGCGTGACCAGCTCGAGCACGATGGCGCACGCGCCCGCGGCCTCGAGCGCGGCGGCGTCCGCCAGCAGCTTCGCGCGCTGCGCCTCGTCGCGGCCCTTGATCCGGTAGCCGCCCTCCTCGAGGACGTGCTGCGGCAGCATCCCCAAGTGGCCGATAAATGGCATGCCGGCGCCGGTGATGGCGCGTACGGCCGGCAGGATTTCCGCGCCGCCCTCGGCCTTCACGGCCTCCGCGCCGGCGGCGACGAGGCGGCGGGCGTTGGCCAGCGCGGCCTCCGGCGTGTCGTAGCTGCGGTACGGCAGGTCGGCCGCAAGCAGCGCCGCCGGCTCCGCCCGCGCGACGGCGGCGACGTGGTGCAGCATGTGCTCCATCGTGACGTGGGTCGTGTCCGGAAAGCCGAGCACGACCATGCCGAGTGAATCGCCCACGAGCAGCAGCGGCACGCCGGCCTCGTCCAGCAGCCGGGCCAGCGGGTAATCGTACGCGGTGAGCGCGGGGATGCGCCGGCCCGCCCGCTTCATCGCGGGCAGGTCCGCGGCGGTGATCTTCGGCCGGGACGGCGACACGCACCGAAGCTCAAAGCACAAACCTCAAAGATCAAGGCGGCCCGTGCCTCCCGTGGCGCCGACGCCTCCGTCGCCGAAGGTTTCCGCGGCGCCCCGCCGGGCGCCCCAAAGTGCCGGCGGCGCGCCTACAGCCTCACGCCCCTTCGCGCGCGCAGGAACCACAGCCACCGCTCGCTCACCGGCCGGCCGTAAATGCCTTCCAACGCGAGGGCGTACAGATTCACCTGTGTCCTGTACTCCACCGCCCGCGCGGGCGCCTCGTTGGGCGGCACGTCGTCGGTCTTGAAGTCCACCAGCCAGATTTCGTCCGGCATCCGCACGACCAGGTCGGCCACGCCCTGCACGACCTGAAACTCACCGCCGGGTTTGCCGGCATCACCGTCGCCTCCCAGCCGCGCCGCGTCCGCCTCGGTGAGCCGGAACGTGAATGGCACCTCGCGCTCCACGCCCGCAGCGCGTTCCCGGATGCGCCGGCCGAGGTCGCCGGCGAAGAACGCAGCCAGCCCGGCGAAGTCCAGCGCCGCGCGCTGGTCCGGCCGCAGCCATCCCTCGGTCACCAGGGCGTCCGCCGCGGCGGCCAGCGCCTCGGCTGAGGTGTCGGCCGCGAGGTCGAAGCGCTCAAGGAAGAGATGGTGCGCCACGCCCGCCTCCGCCGCACCGGTGCTGAAGCGGCGGTTTTCCCCGGGAAACCGCCGTGCCGACGCCTCGTCCTCCCCCGCCGCCGCCTGCCAGCGGCGCCGCAGCGTGGTGACCGACGTCTTCGCCGGCTCCCTCGTCGCGGCTCCGTACGGGTAACGCCACGCCAGCCGGTCGCGCAGGGCTTCCCACTGTTCCGCCGTCAACCCGCCCTCCGGCGCCGGCTCCGCGGCGGCGGGCGGTGCGGGGACGGGCGGTTCGTCATGGAGGCTCCAGTCGAGCCACGGCCCACGGCCCGACGGCCGTTCATGCCAGTGCGCGTCGCCGGCCAGTTCGCCCAGCAACGGCCCGAGCCAGTCCCCAGGCGTCCGCGCCGCCGCGAGCGTCCGCAGCGGCAGCGGTCCCGGCAGCGCGGCCTCGGCCGGCCGCCACCTCGCGCCCGGCGCGGCGGTCAGGATCAGCTTGTCCACCGCGCGCGTGACGGCGACGTAAAGGAGGCGCAGCTCCTCGCCAAGGCGGTCGCCGCGGCCGCGCTGCTGCGCGAGCCAGCGCCCGAGCGTGTCGAGGGACAGGCCGGTCCGCCCCTCCGTCACGCGCGGGCAGAGGCCCAGCTCCGCGTCGAGGGCGAAGCGCTCCTTCTCGTCCTGGTCGTTGAACTGCCCGCCCAGCCCGGCGACCACGACGACCGGAAACTCGAGGCCCTTCGCGGCGTGGATGCTCATCAGCCGCACCGCGTCGCGGCCCGGCGGCGGCGCCTGCTCCGGGCCGGCGTCCGCGTCCTCGAGGGATTCGAGGTGGCGGAGGAACCGGTAAAGGCCGTGGCGCTGGTGCTGGTCGAAGCGCTGCGTGAGCACAAGCAGGCGCCGGATGTTGGCGAGCCGCGCCGGCCCGCCCGGCTGCGCGGCCAGCCAGCCCTCGTAACCGGTCTCGGCGAGCACCACCTCGAGCGCGTGCGTCAGCGCGCCCTCGCGCGCCAGCCGCCGCCACCGCCGGACGGCGTCGAGGATGGCCGCGGACTTCTCGCGCGCGGACGCCACGGCCGCGCGCACCGCGTCTTCCGCGCCGGCGGGATCCGCCGCGTGCGCTGCGACCCGGAGCGCGGCCCACCACGGCTCGTCGCGCGCCGCGAGGCGCACGGCGGCGAGTTCGTCCAGCGTGAAGCCCGCCAGCGGCGAGCGCAGCAGCGCCACCAGCGGGAGATCCTGCCGCGGGTTGTCCAGCACCGTCAGCAGGCTGCGCAGGTCCAGGATCTCGCGCGCCTCGAGAAAGCCGCCGCGCGGCGCGTCGAGCGGCACGCCCGCGCGGGCGAATTCCTGCGCGTAAGCCGCGGACCGGCCCCTCGGCGAGCGCAGCAGCACCACCATGTCGCGCCACGCCGCCGGCCGCGGACCGCCCGCCGCCTCGTCCGCGACACGGAAGCCTTCGTCGCGCAGCCGTCGCAGCCGCCATGCGACCAGGCGCGCCTCGCGTTCCGCGCCCATAGCGTCATCGGCCGGGGCCTCTTCGCCGGCGTCGTCAGCCATGTCGTCCACGGTGGGTCGCAGCAGGTGGAATTCCACACGGCCGGCCGGGTCGCCGCGCAGCGCGGCGCGGGCCTCCGGCGCGCCGAACTCGAGCGCCGCGCCGGCATCCCATTCCACGCCGCCGAGGTCGCGGTGAAACAGTCGCGCAAACGCGGCGTTCACGAAGCCAAGGATCGCCTCATGGCTGCGGAAGTTCGCGCTCAGGAACAGCGGCGGCGTGCGCGCCGCGTGGCCCGCGAGCACGCGCGGGTTCGCCAGCCGGAAGCGGTAGATGCACTGCTTCAGATCCCCCACCAGAAAGCGCTCGCCGGCCGGCGGCGTGAGCAGCGCGATGATGCGGTCCTGCGCCTCGTTCACATCCTGGTATTCGTCCACCGCCAAAAGATCGAAGCGGCCGGCCACCTCCGCCGCCGCGCCCTCCAGCAGCCGCAGCGTGAACTGCTCGAGGTCGGCAAAATCCACGGCCGCGGCCTCGCGCTTGGCCTCGGCGAGGCCGGTGGCGAACTCCGCCGCCAGCGAATACAGCGCCTCGAGCCCCGGCCGGGCTGCGCCCCATGCCGCCTCGAACGCCCCCGGGTCGAGCAGCCCGGCGAGTTGGGCGGCTTCCCTGAAGAACTTCTCGAAGGGCTTGCGAAGCTCGGTCTTCCGCCCCTTGGGCCAGCAGGTCCGGTCCTTGTCTTCCGCAAGGATCGCCGTCAGCGCGCCAAAAATCCCTTCTGCGGACGGAGCACCGTCCAGCGCCGCCAGCCGTGTCGCAGCACGTGTGAGCGGCGTGCCCGCCTCCGCCGCGGACAGGGCCGGCCGCCATCCGTCCGCCCAGCTGGCGAAGGTGGGCGGCAGCACGCCGAGCCAGCCGCGCGGCGTCTCATCCGCGGCCCCCGCACGCAGGCCGGCCAGCCACGTCGCCGGGTTGGGCAGCGTGCGGGCCAGCCGGTGCAGCCGCAACACCAGCTCCTCGAGCCGAGCCGCGTCGCCCTCGAGCCAGCCGCGCAGCAGCGCGCCGGCCGGGCCGCTCGCGTCCCGCGCCAGGTGCCCGCGCAGCAGGCGCTGGAACACTTCCGCCTCGAGCCGCCGCGTGGCCGCCGGGTCCAGCACCGCCAGCTGCGGGTCAAGCTGCAGCGCGTGGAAATGCCCGCGCACCAGCCGCAGGCAGAAGGCGTGGATGGTGCCGATGGCGGCGGCGGGCAGCAGTGCGAGCTGCTCGGCCGGCCGCGGGTCGCCCGGTCGTTCGGCCTGCGCGTGTGCGAGGCCGTCGGCCAGGCGCCGGCGCATCTCAGCCGCTGCGGCCTCGGTGAAGGTGACGACCAGCACGCGGTCGAGGGAAAGGGGGTTGTCCGCCCGCAGCAGCCGGACGATCAGGCGGTCCACCAGCACCCGCGTCTTGCCCGCGCCCGCGCCGGCCAGCACGACGACCCGGCCGGCGGCCTTGATCGCGGCCTGCTGCTGCGGCGTGTAGGCGGACACCTCGCCACGCTCCAAGCTACGCGCTCCGGGCTCCAAGCCCAAAATGCCGCGGCGGAAAATCCTTTCCGGTCCGCCCCGCCGCCGGGTGAAGCTGCCGCCCGCATGAGTTCCGCCACGAAGTCCGGCAGCGGCCACCCCGCCGCGCTCGGCCCCGTCACCGCCGGCGTCCCGGCCCGGCTCCGTACGCCGCGCCGCGAACCCCCCGGCGAGAGCCCCGAACCGAGGCCCAAGCCCGTCGTCGCCGCCACGGCCACGGCCGCCGAGCAGTTTGCCTTCAACCTGCGCCCTCACGAGATCGCGCGGCACCTCGACCGCTTCGTCATCGGCCAGCGCGAGGCCAAGAAGGTGCTGGGCGTGGCGCTGTGCGACCATTTTCAACACGTCCGGCTCACGCAGGAGGGCGACGTCGCGCCCTTCTACCAGAAGCAGAACGTCCTCCTCCTCGGGCCGACCGGCGTGGGCAAGACCCACCTCATCCGTTCCGCGGCGGAACTGATCGGCGTGCCCTTCGTGAAGGCCGACGCGACCAAGTTCAGCGAGACCGGCTACGTGGGCGGCGACGTGGATGACCTCGTGCGCGACCTTTACCGCCGGGCCGGCAACAGCGTGAAGCGCGCCGAGCAGGGCATCATCTACCTCGACGAGGTGGACAAGCTGGCCACCCGCAGCGCCGGCGCAGGCCGCGACGTGTCCGGCCGCGGCGTACAGACCAACCTGCTGAAGCTCATGGAGGACGGCGACGTTCCACTCGTCTCGCCCAACGACGTGACCGGCCAGCTCCAGGCCGCCATGAGCGCCATGCGCGGCAGCGGCCAGGCCCAGCCCGAAACGATCAACACGCGCCACATCCTCTTCATCGTGAGCGGCGCCTTTTCCGGCATGGCGGAGCTGATCCGACAGCGGCTCGTCCTCTCCGGCGCGGGCACCGCCCACAGGCCGCGGAAGGGACAGACCGAGGTGGACTCGCTGCTCGCGCAGGCCGCCACCTCCGACCTGATCGCCTATGGCCTGGAGCCCGAGTTCATCGGCCGCCTGCCCGTGCGCGTGGCCTGCCACGGGCTGGACACGGACGACCTCTTCAACGTCCTGCGCAAGAGCGAGAGCAGCCTGATCCACCAGTATGAGCGCGCCTTCGCCGCGTACGGGATCAAGTGCGAGTTCAAGGACGACGGCCTGCGGCGGCTCGCGGAGCTGGCGGCCGGCGAGAACACCGGCGCGCGCGGCCTGATGACGGTGTGCGAGCGCGTCTTCCGCGACCTCAAGTTCCGCCTGCCGCACAGCCACGTGCGCCAGTTCGCCGTCACCGCCCGCCTCGTGGATGACCCGGCCGGGGAACTGAAGGGGCTGCTTTCGAAAGGGTAGTCCAAGCTGCCCGGGTCACCGGCCGCGGCCCCGTCATTTGGCACCAACGCCGAAGCCCGGGCCGTTCGTCGGAGGGGACCGCCGGGAGACGGCGACCACGCCGCGGCACTCCGGGCTGGGCCTCATTTCTCCGTCCCCGCCTCCGCCGCTGGCGCGGGCACCGCCGGGGCGCGGTCGAACTCCAGCACGGTGAAGGTGTCGGCCTGCACGTCGCTCAGTTCCATGTCCTTCAGCTCGTAGCCGTCACGCGCGGCGTTGCGGCGGACGCCGCCGGGCGAAAAGACCTTCCACAGCCGGCCTTGGCGGTCGAAGGCCTCGGCGCGGATGAACGCGCCCGACTCGTCGTCCACCCAGGTGACCACGCGGCCATAGGGCAGGCGGGCGCCGTCGGGCGCGGTGCTCTCCAGCACCTCGCACCAGCGGCTGCGGCGGAGTTCGCGGCGCAGCACGCGCTGCCCGGGCCAGAACAGGAAATCCAGACCCAGGTCGCCAAGGAAAAAGTCCGAACCGGGGAAAGCCGTGTCCGGACCGAACACCGTGACCGTCCCGCCGTCATGCCGCGCGTATCGGGGCGACGAAACGCCGTCGAAGGCGACCACGTACGCCGGCCCCGCGGCCGGCTCGTAGCTCACGGTCCAGCCGTCGTCGCCCACGCGGGTCACGATGCGGAGCGGGGTGAGCACGCGAGGGCCGCGGGCGGGGCGGTGCCGCATCTGGGCGGTGAGCGTGGCCGGCTCCGCGGGGCGAAGCGCGCGCAGCCGGTCGGCGAGGTCACGGCCCCGGGCGGCGGAGTCCGGGGCTTCGGCGGCGCGGACGGCGGGCAGCACGGCCGCGAGCAGCAGCGGCAGCAGCAGCTTCACGTGCGGGGCAAAAGGCGCCTGAGCGCTCCGGAGACGCCCGCGACAAAGAACGGCTCGACGCCCGCGCGTGCCTCGGCGGGGATTTCATCCCAGTCCTTCCGGTTGTCGGCGGGCAGCACGACGTGCGTGAGACCGCAGCGGGCGGCGGCCAGCACCTTCTCCTTGATGCCGCCGACCGGCAGGACGCGCCCTCGAAGGCTGATCTCGCCGGTGAGGGCGTAGCCGGGCCGCAGCGCGCGTCCGGCCATGAGGGAGGCCAGTGCGGCCACCATCGCGAGGCCGGCGCTGGGGCCGTCCTTCGGCGTCGCGCCGGCGGGGAAATGCAGGTGGATGTCCGTGTGGTCGGCCGGGCCGAGGTCGAGCTTCAGCTCGACGGCGTGGGAGCGCAGGTAGCTGAGCGCGGCCTGGGCGCTTTCCTTCATCACCTCGCCGAGCGAGCCGGTGAGCAGGAGCTTCCCGGAGCCGGGCATCTTGGTGGACTCAATGTGAAGGATGTCGCCGCCGGCGGGGCTCCAGGCAAGGCCGATGGCGACGCCGGGCTGGGCGGTGGACTCGTCGGCCGTCTCGCGGCGATAGCGGGCCGCGCCCAGCTGGCCGGCGAGGTCCTCCGACCGGATGACGACCTGCGCGGAGCCGTGGCCCGTGGCGATGCGGCCGGCGGTCTTGCGGACGAGCGCAGCGAGGTCGCGGCCGAGCTGCCGCAGGCCGGCCTCGCGCGTGTAGTCGTGGATGAGGGCGCGGACCGCATCCTCGCCCACCTCGAGGTTGGCGGGCGTGAGGCCGTGCGACTCGAGCGTGCGCGGCAGCAGGTGGACGCGGGCGATGTGCAGCTTCTCCGCGTCGGTGTAGCCCGGGATCTCGAGCACCTCGAGGCGGTCGCGCAGCGCGGCGTGGACGGGGTCAAGCCAGTTGGCGGTGGCGAGGAAAAGGACGCGCGACAGGTCGAAGGGCAGCTCGAGGTAGTGGTCGGTGAAGGTCGTGTTCTGCTCGGGGTCCAGCACCTCGAGCAGCGCGGAGGCGGGGTCGCCGCGGAAATCGGCGCCGATCTTGTCCATCTCGTCGAGGAGGATCACCGGGTTGCGGGAGCCGCAGCGGCGGAGGGCCTGCAGGAGGCGGCCGGGGAGCGCGCCAACGTAGGTGCGGCGGTGGCCGCGGATCTCCGCCTCGTCGCGCATGCCACCGAGGGAGATGCGGGCGAACTTGCGGCCCATCGCCTCCGCAAGGCTGCGGCCCAGCGAGGTCTTGCCCACGCCGGGCGGGCCGACGAGGCAGAGGATGGGCGCGGGCGAGTCAGGCTTGAGCTTGATGACGGCAAGGAACTCGATGAGCCGCTCCTTCACCTTGGCGAGGCCGTAGTGCTCGCGGTCGAGCAGCCGTCGGGCCTCCACGAGGTCAATCTTGTCCGGCGTGGTCTGCGTCCACGGCAGGTGGAGGAGCCAGTCCACGTAGTTGCGGATCACGGTGTGCTCCGCGACGGCGGCCGGGATGTAGGTCAGGCGCTCGACCTCGCGCAGCACGACCGCGCGGACCTCCTCGGGCAGACTCTCCTCCTCGACCTGCCGGCGGAGCTGCGTGATCTCGGCCTGCGCGGGGTCGGCCTCGCCCAGCTCCCGCTGGATGGCGCGCAACTGTTCGCGAAGGAAGTAGTCGCGCTGGTTCTTCGAAAGCGCGGAGCTGACCTCGTTCTGGATCTTGGTGCCAAGGCTGGCCAGCTCGATCTCGCGGGTGATGAGCGGCATCAGCGCCTGGAGACGATCGTGGACTCCGGGGCTCTCGAGCAGGCGCTGCTTCTCCTCGAGGCTGAGGTTGAGGTTGCCGGCGACCAGGTCGGCGAGGCGGACGGGCTCGAAGGTGTTGAGCGACGCCAGCTTCACGTGGTCGGCGAGCGCGGGCGAGAGCTTCACCACCTCGCGGAAGCATTGGGACACGGTGCGCGCGAGCGCCGTGGTCTCGAGCGACTCGTCCGGGGGCTCCGGCATGGTCTCGATGTCGGCACGGACGTAGGGCGCCTGCTGCGGGAAGTCCGTGAGCCGCACCCGCTGCAGGCCCTCGACGAGGATGCGCGCGGTCTCGTCGGGAAACTTCAGCAACTTCAGCACCCGCGCCGCGCAGCCGACGCGGAACAGGTCTTCCGGCCCGGGGTCGCTTACCTCGGCGCGCTTCTGGAGCACGAGGCAGACGAGGCGGTCGCCCGCCACCGCATCGTCCACGAGCTGAACGCTGGCGGCGGAGTCCACCAACAGCGGCGAGACGCTGCCGGGGAAGATGACGATGTCCGAGAGCCCGATGACGGGGAGCTGGGAGGGCAGCGAGGCGGAGGCGGGCGGGCGGTCGGCGGCCTGGCCGGCCAAGGTGGTGGCCTTGACGAAGCTGATGAATTCCGTGTCCGGCCCGGTCATGCGATGGCGGCGGTCAGGCCGCGGAGGGAAGATCCACGGACGTCATCGCTCAGGTGTCGGCCACGGCGATCTTGGTGGAGTGGCCGTCGCTCGGGCTCGTCCGCGGAAGCTCCACGCGGAGGAAGCCGTTGAGGTACGCCGCGGTCGCCTTGGCGGACTCCAAACCCACCGGGAGGTCGACGACGAAATCGAAGTCTCCGTCAGGGATCTCCATCACGATGTACTTCGAATTCGGAACCCTCGGCCCCTTCTCGCGCCGCCCGCGGATGCGGAGACGCCCGCCGTTGACCTCGAGGTTCACCTCCTCGCGGCGCACGCCGGCGAGTTCGACGATCACGGTGACGCCGCCCTCATGCACCACCACATCGGTGTTGGGTACCCAGGACGGCACGGGGGTGTCGCGTCCGGACAGCACGTAGGACCTGCTGTCAAAGCCCGGTGACTTGGTGACGTGCGCGGTGGCCATCCCGTTGGGCGGCAGGCTACGAGTCGCGACCACGTCCCGCAAGCGGCGGGCGGGCGGTACAGCCGGCACAGCCGCCGCCGGCGAGCCGCCGCCGGCGCAGCAGCCACCAGGCCACGACCATGGCGGCGACCAGCACGAGTGCAGCGGGCTCTTGCCAGTCCATGCCCGCGAACCTGCCGGGCGGCCCGCCATCCGCCAGCGCGGTTCATTCCGGGGCCGCGTCGGTCGGCCGCCCCACCTCGCCCACCTTCTTCGCCGGGCGGCCCTCCAGCGCAGCCATCATGTCCTCGATCGCCTGATGCACGGCCATGTCATTGGCCGTGGGCTGTTCGGCGAGGCGGGTCTGCACCTGCGCCGTCGCGTCAATCATTGCGGCGCGTTGCTCCTCGCTGAGCCGGGCGTGTTCCTTGGCCAGCGCGCCGAGCGCCTTCACGCCGGCCAGGTGATCGCCCCCTTTGAGCGCCTTGACGGCGGCGTCCGCCTGGGACTTGAGGGCCGGCGCCGCGGCGGCAAAAGGCGCAGCCAGCGCGGCGGTATCAAGCTTCGTACCGCCTCCGCCGCACGCGGAGAGCAGCAGGGCGAGGGCCGCGCCGAGGGCGCGGCAGGCCGGCGGAAGGAGTCGGTTCATGGGCGTTTGGTCTGCGGCCAGCCTGCAAGAACCCGCGCCCGGCGGAAAGCTGAAAGGGGCGGTCAGCGCGGCATCGCGCCACGCCGGAAGAGCCGCGCCTTTTCGAGTCCTTCGCGAGCCGCGCGGCTGTCCGGATCCAGCCGCACCGCCGTCCCGAAGGCCTCCTCGGCCTCCTCGAACCGCCGTTGCCTCGCCAGTGTGACGCCGAGGTTCAGGTGCGCCAGCGCGAAGCCCGGACGAAGCGCCGCCGCCCGCCGGAACGCCGCTTCCGCCTCCGCCATGCTCCCGTCCAGCGCCAGCTCCACGCCCAGCAGGTACACCGCCTCTCCGTCTTCCGGGGCCAGCGCCACCAGCCGCCGCAGCGCCGCCACCGCCTCCGCCCGTCGGCCGGCCGCAGCCAGCGTCTCCGCGAGGCCACGCTGGAGCCGGGCGTTCGCCGGACTGCGCCGCAGCGCCGCCTCGACGCCGGCGACCGCCTCCGGGCCGCGGCCCTGCCTCACGAGCACGTCCGCGCGGGCCAGCGCCGCGTCCGGGAAGTCCGGCCGCCGCGCCAGGGCCGTCTCGAGCCGCGCCAGCGCGTTCGTGAGGCTGCCGGCGCGCGCGTGCAGCCGCCCGGCCTGGAACCACGCGACCGGATGATGCGGAACCAGCTCCGCGGCGCGATCCCAGGAGGCGGCGGCGGCCGCGGCGTCGCCGGCCAGCTCGAGGAACTCTCCCCTGCCGCGCCACAGCCAGGGGTCGTCCGGCCGCGCGGCGAGCGCATTGCTGTACGTGAGCAGCGCGGCATCGCGCGCCGCCGGCGTGGCCGCGCGACGCAGTGCAGCCACCTGCGCCGCGTAGACACGCAGGCGCGCGTCGCTGTTGGCCTGCGCCGTGAAGGGCGGCTGCCGCACGCGAGCCTGCATCTGTTCGAAGCCCGACAGGTCGTTCCACGGCGTGCGGGCCAGGGCCGCGGCGACGGCCTCCCCGGAAGGCCACGGCGATGGCGACGCCGCGCGGGCCGCGGCGGGCAGCAGCTTCTCCGCTTCGCGGGCCAGCAGCATCGCGAAAAGGAACGTGCCGTCCGGCGTCGGGTGGACGTGCTCGTAGAAGAACTCGTTGCCCGGGACGCCCTGCGGCGCGAGCCGCGCCACCTCGGCCGGCAGGTCAAGGAACGCCACGCCCGGCCGACCCGCCGCCAGGTCACCCATGGTCCGGGCCACGGCGGCATCCGCCCGCAGGGGCAGCGCGTCGTCATCGCGGGACTGCCCGAAGGCAGCCAGCGCCGCCGGCGTGTTCGTCAGCGCCAGCTCCGCCTGCGCGAGGCGGTAGCGCGTGTCCGCGTGGCGCGGATCCACGGCGGCGGCGGCCTGCCAGGCCGCCTGCAACGCCGCCAGGTCGCCGGCCGCCTCGTGCAGCGGCGCGTCGGAGGCGGCCTTCTCCCGTGCGGCGCGGGCAGCCTCAAGGTCGCTGCCCACGGCCGCGAAGGGCGGGCAGTCGCGCAGGTTCACCACGGCGGGCGCGAGCAGCACCGGCACGCCCGCGGAGCGCGCGGTGGTGAGCAGCGCGTCGAGGTTGGCGCGGAAGTTTCCGTGGACGCGGACCCGGGCCGGGTCATCCGGCGCGATCCGCACGTCCGCCAGCCGGCGCAGGCCTTCCCACTCGCCGGCCGGCGCGTTCGTGCTGGTGCGCCGCAGCAGCGCCGCCGCGGCCTGGCCGAGACGGAGACGCTGGAGCCCCAGCCCGGCGCGGACGAGCGGGAGCGCCGGCGCGCTCGCCCCGAAGACCCCGCCCGCGCCGAACGGCCCGAGCATCTCGTTGTTGCCCGCGTACACGAGCCACAGGTCGCCGTCCGCGCGCGCGAGGTCGCGGGCCGTCTCGCGCAGCGCGTGCGAGTTCACCGCCGTCATCGCCACGGTCACAACCTCGAAGCGCGTGCCCGGATGCCGCGCCGCCAGCAGCACCTCGAGCTGCCGGCCGAGGCCGTAGGCCGGCTGCGGGTCGCCGAGCGCGGCGGACTCGCCTAGGACGAAGAGGCGCACCGTGCCGGGCGGCTTCGCCACCGGGAACTTGATCGGTGGCGGCGTGCGCGCGATGGCGGGCGGGAAGAACCGCCAGCCGAAGCGGTCGTTCTCGAGCCACACCGCCCGGCCGCGGTCGTCCGCGCGGAGCAGGAAGCTCGTCGGATAACCGTAACCGGCCACGCGCAGGCCCGCCTCCGCCAGCGCGAGCGCCAGCAGGGGCAGCAGCACCGCGGCGGCGAGGCGGAACCAGCGGCGACGGGCGGGGGACGGCGTTGGGCGGGGCACGGCCCGCCAGTTATCGCCGCCGAGCGCCCCGTGCGCAAACGCGCGCGTGCCGGTTCACGCCGTGGCCAGGTTCCGTTCGAGCACGGGCGAGGCGGCGCGGGAGGGCGCAGGCTTGCCGGGCAGTTCGTCCGGCGCCCAGACCCTCAGCGGCTGGTAGAAGGTGTCGCGCTGCACGGCCGTGAAGCCGGCCTCGCGGATGGCCTTCACCAGCTCCGCCTCGGTCCGGCCCTGCGGCGAGGTCGCGCCCGCCATGTGGAAGATGTGCTCCTCGAGGATCGTGCCGTGCAGGTCGTCCGCGCCGTAGCTGAGGGCGACCTGCGCCAGCTTCGTGCCAAGGCCGACCCAGTACGCGGTGACGTGGTCGAAGTTGTCGAGGAACAGCCGGCTCACGGCGATGGTCCGCAACGAGTCGTAGCCGCTGGGCGGATGCTCCACGGGGAGGCCGTTGTTGTCCGGCTGGTAGGCCAGCGGGATGAAGCCGGTGAAGCCGCGCGTCTCGTCCTGCAATCCGCGCAGCAGGCCCAGATGATGCACGCGGTCTTCGAGCGACTCGACGTGACCGTACAGCATCGTGCAGGTGCTGCGCCCGCCTAGCCGGTGCCAGGTGCGGTGGACGTCGAGATATTCCACGGCGGACTCCTTGCCGCGCGCGATCTGGCGGCGGACCTCCGGCCGGAAGATTTCCGCGCCGCCGCCGGTGAGCGAATCCAGCCCGGCGGCCTTCAACTCGGCGAGCGTGTCGGCCACGGGCTTCTTCGCGAGCCAAGCGAGGTGAAGGATTTCAATCGCCGTGAAGCACTTCAGTTGCAGCCGCGGATCGAGCGCCTTGAGCGCCCGCACAAAGTCCACGTAGTAGGTGAACGGCAGCGACGGATGCAGCCCGCCGACGATGTGCAGCTCCGTGATGCCGAGGGCGAGCGCCTCGCGGGCCTTGGCCACCATCTCGTCCACGGTGAGCTGGAAGCCGTCGTTGTCGCGCTTCTTCCGGCTGAAGGCGCAGAACTGGCAGCTCAGGATGCAGTAGTTCGAGTAGTTGAGGTAGCGGTTGACGATGTAGGAGGCGCGGTCGCCGACCCTGCGCCGGCGCACGGCGTCGGCCAGCGCGCCGAGGGCGTTGAGGTCGCGCGTCCGGAGGAGGCGCAGGGCGTCGGCCTCCGCGAGCCGTCCGCCGGCCAGGGCCTTTTCGGCGAGGTCGCGGAGTTCGCTGCGCGCGAGCACGAGATTCACGGCCCGAATGAAGGGCAAAACCCGGGGTCTGCAACGTGTCCGCCCCTTGCCCCGCGCGCCGCCGCCCGGCAGCATCCGCGCAAGTTTTCACCCCATGAGCAAAGCCCCCATCCGCGTGGCCGTGACCGGTGCCGCCGGCCAGATCGGTTACTCCCTCCTCTTCCGCATCGCCTCCGGCGGCCTGTTCGGCCCCGACCAGCCGGTGATCCTGCACCTGATCGAGATCGAGCCCGCGCTGCCCGCGCTGGGCGGCGTGGTCATGGAGCTGGACGACTGCGCCTTTCCGCTGCTCAAGGGCGTGGTGCCCACCGCCGACCTCAACGAGGGCTTCAAGGGCGTACACTGGGCGCTGCTCGTCGGCTCCGTGCCGCGCAAGCAGGGCATGGAGCGCAAGGATCTGCTTGGCATCAACGGCAAGATCTTCACCGGCCAGGGCCGGGCCATCCAGGCCAACGCCGCCGCCGACGTGCGCATCCTCGTCGTCGGCAACCCGTGCAACACGAACTGCCTCATCGCCATGAGCAACGCCCCGGCGGTGCCGAAGGACCGATGGTTCGCCATGACTCGCCTCGACGAGAACCGCGCCAAGTCCCAGCTCGCGAAGAAGGCCAGCGCGGACGTGACCGCCGTCACCAACCTCGCCGTCTGGGGCAACCACAGCTCCACGATGTACCCGGACTTCACCAACGCGCGGATCCACGGCCGGCCCGTGCCCGACGTGATCGGGCACCACGAGTGGCTGCACGGCGAGTTCCTGGCCACGGTGCAGCAGCGCGGCGCGGCCATCATCAAGGCCCGCACCCTTTCCTCCGCCGCCAGCGCCGCCAACGCCGCCGTGGACACCGTCCGCTCCCTCGTCACCCCCACGCCCGCCGGCGACTGGAACTCCGTGGCGGTCTGCTCCGACGGCAGCTACGGCATCGCGAAGGGGCTGATGTTCAGCTACCCCATCCGCTCGGACGGGAAAAAATGGGAGATCGTCCAAGGCTTGCCGGTGAACGAGTTCAGCCGCGGCAAGGTCACCGCCACCGAGAACGAGCTGAAGGAGGAGCGGGAGCTGGTGAAGGAGCTGATTCCCGGGTGAGGAACGCCCGCCTACGTGGCGCACCGCAGGCAGACGAGCGGCATCAGGGTTTCGCCCCGAGATTCAAGCGGCCCGCCCGGTTCGTTGCCCAGGAATTGGGGGCGAGGCAAAGGGCCGCGGCGCGATCACAAGAGCCCGGATCCTGCTGAGCCCGGGGTCATGCCGCCTCACCTCCGCCAGCGGTAGAAGCGGTGGGGCTGCCGGGCCGCGTCGTGGAGGACGGCCGGGCCATCCGTCACCGTCAGCGTCCCGAGCGGCTCCCAGTGCTCGAAGTCCGCGGTGGCCTCGAGCTCGACGCTGGTGCCCGGCAGCGCGGTGAGGGTGACAGCCACCCGCCCGCCGGCCTGCGGCTGCACCGTGAGCCGCGGCGGCGGTGCGGCGGCCGCCTCGACGTACGGCGGAAAGAGCACGGGGACGGCTTCGCCGCCGGCGCCGGCCGCGGCCCGCGGCACGACATCGTCGGTGAACTCGAAGCGGAGCTGGGCGGGATCGTGCAGTTCGCGGATGACCTCGAACACAGCGTGCAGAACCCGGCGGCCGTCGCGCGCCGCGGGCCAGCCCGCGGAGAACCGCGCGCGCGCGCCGAGCCGGCCGGGCAGGCTGACACCGGCATCCGCCTCGATCACGGCGCCGGCGGCGTCAGGGCCCGGCAGCACCCTGAGGGGGCGCAGCAGCGCCGGCGGATACTGCACCGTGAAGGCCACCCCGCTCACCGCCTCTTCCGCCCCCAGGGTGATCGAAAGCACGGCGACCTGGCTGGCGGCGTCCAGCGCCGCCGAAGCGGTGACGCGCGCAGGCAGGACGGGCGTGTACTCGGCCGCGCCGATGTCCGCGCCGTCGGCCGCGTCGGGCCGGCCGTTCATGTCCACGCGGCGGAACACGCCGCGCTGGTCGTACGTGGCGTCCCCTCCCAGGCCGGCGTCAATCACCGGGCTGCCAGACAGGGGCAGGTGCGTGCGGGTGGGGCCGCCATGGTCGGAGAGCGGGCCGAGCCGGGCAGGCTGGCCGAGGAGATTCCCCAGCAGGTCGCCGACAAGGTCGAGGTCCGCGGGATTGCCGACGAGGTTGAAGCCGGCGGACTGGATTTCACCCCAGCCGTCGGGGCCGTCACCGCCGCGGATCCAGTTGCCGTCGAGGATGGAGTTCTGCATCACCAGCAGCACGCCGCTGTTCTCGCTGTTGTAAAGGCCGCCACCATCCCGCCCGGCCACGTTCCGCACGATGGTGCAGGCGACCAGCGTCGCAGCGCCCGAATTGTAGAGCCCGCCGCCCCGGACGGGGTACGCCTCGCGGTCCTTTTCGACGTCCCCAGCCGCTGCGGAGTTGCCGCTGAGCGTGCACTGGACAAGCTCAAGCCGGCCCTCGTTGGCGATGGCGCCGCCATCCGCCAACGAGTGATTGTCGCTGAAGGTGGAATTCTCAATCCAAGCGGTGCCGGAGCCGCGGTTGTAGAGTCCGGCACCCCGGCCGCCGGCACTGTTGCCGGACACCGAGCTGTCCCGGACCTCGAGCGTGCCGCGGTTGTCGATGCCGCCGGCGCTGTTGCCGGTGACCATGACCCGTTCGAGGTTCAGCTCGCCATGGTTGATGATGCCTCGTGTTCCGGAGCGCAGCGTGAGGTCGCGCAGCACCGCACGGACGCCTGCTTCCACCTGCACCACCGGGCCCGCTCCGGCGGCCTCGACCATCGTGCCGGCCACGCCCCCTTCGATCGTGACGTCATGGGACAGCACCAGCCGCTCCCGGAACGCTCCCGGAGGCAGGCGCACCGTGCCGCCGGGGCCCGCCGCCTCCACGAGGCCCTGGACCGGGCCGAGGACTGCGACGGGGAGGTTCCGGCTCACGCCGTTTCCGTCCCCGTCCACGACGCTGATCCTGAGCGTGGTGCTGCCCATCGCCCCCGGAACGACGGAAAGCCACACCTGCGGCCGCACGCCGGCACTGAGGAGGTTGGTCCGGTCCGTGGGCTCCCATTCGGGCACCGTGTTGGTCGTCACCTTCTGCTTCCAGAAGTGGACCAGATTGGTGTTCAGCGAGCGGACCATCACGACCGGGAGATTCGCGCTGGTGTCCTCCCCGCGGTCCGCACCAGCCGGGCGGTCCGTGCGGGCCGGCGCTATGTCGGCCACCGATAGGTGCACCACTGCAGCCGCGGTGCCGGCGGCCAGCCGCACCGGCGGCGGCGGCGCGAGGTAGGGCGGCAGGTTGGGCGAGTCGTCATCCGTGAGCAGCACCAGGTCGAGCCACGCCTCCGCCGCCGCTTCCAGGACGAGTTCCGAGTCCCCGGCCGGCAGCGTGAGCCATGCGGGCATGGGGGCCGCGGGGTCTCCGGCGGACGCCTGCTGCAGCCAGAGCCAGCGCCAGTCGCGGCTGGCCGGCACGAAGGCTCCGAAAGTCGGACCGGCGGCGGACGCAACGCGCAGCGGCAGCCCGTCCGCCGCCGAACGAACGCGCAGCCACACAAGATACCGGCCCGCCGCCGGCACGGAGACGGGCACGGACCACGTCTGGCCCGGCCCGGCAAGGTGGACGGCCCGACCTTCCGTGGCATCGTCCTCGGCCATCACGCTCGCATCTTCAGGCGGCGCGCCCGCGTCGGCCTCGTGGAACCCGTGGTGGACGCGGCGGACCTCGACGTCGAGCGCGCCGGCCGGGGCGTCCCCGATCGGGCGCCGCGGCGTGATGCGGATGCCGTGCTGCGGATCGAGCAGCGAGCGGCCCACCGGCAGGAGCGCGTCGAAGCGGCCTCCCTCTCCCTCGGGGCGGGTGTCCAGCAGCAGGGGTTCGCCGCCGCCGTGGCCGGGGAAGACAGCCTGCACCAGCAGGGCATCCGGCCAGTTTGTGCGGCCCTCGACCCAGTATTCGCGGGCGCCGTCCAGCCTCAGCCGGAGCGCGTGCTCCGCGCCGGGGGTGAGTTCCCGTACGTCGAGGGGGAGCAGTCGGCGGGTTCCCGGTTGGGTCACGGCGGCCACGCCGGCGGCGGGCAGCCAGCCCAACCTCTGCTGGGTGAAGGCATTGAATGGCTTGAACCGGCCCAGGCTGGATGATGAGGGGCTCTCCCGATGCTGGCCCATCGTGTCGAATGGATTGCCGTACTCCTCCGCGACGCCGTCGCCGAGGATCGAGCCATCGGCTGCGATCCAGGCCTTGGCATGTCCCAGCCCCAGATTGTGCCCCAGTTCGTGGCAGACCGTGCCGAACATGTTCATGAGCCTCGCGCCGGTCAGTGGGCCGTTGCCGCTGTCGGAAACCCAGGCGCCGCGGCCGTTCACCCGGGCCACATGACCCAGCGTGCTCCTCGAGTAAATCACATCGAGGTCGTAGCCGGCCTCCGCAATCCCCTGCACCGCCAGCGCGGCGAAGGCGCCCGTGCGGAGCTTCCACCGGCCGGCGTCATTGGCCTGGTACTCCGACTGGCGGCCGACAACGGCCAGCGGGCTGAGGTGCATCTCCAGCGCCAGCTCACCGTGCGAGGCCCGGTCGAAAAACTCCTCCACCAGTTCCGCCAGCGCCCGCGCTTCAGCCTCCGTGGCCGGCTCTGTGCCGTTCTGATCCTGGAAGGAAACCCGCACCAGCAGCACACTCAGCCGGCCGCGGGTCGCCACGCCCGAGACCGCCGCCTGCAGCCCCGGCCCCGGCCCGCCGCGCGAGGCGACAATGGCCGCGTCGCTGCGACAGATGACATCCGAGCCCCTGGCCGGCCCCGGAATGTCGGCGGCACGGCCGGGCGGCAGCGCCGCGCCCAAGATGATGAGCAGGGCCAGCCCAAGACCCTTCCCTCGTTTCCCGACCCAATCTCCGGTTGCCTCCATAACCCGCCTCCTTTCCCCCGCCGGATGGGGAGCATGCCGGCGAGTCCGTCAGCGGTGTTTACTCTTTCCGTGAGACCAGGTGACGGTGCGGGGGAAGATTTCCCGCATCCGTCTCAGGGCGCGCCATCGGCGGAGCCGCGCGGCCCGCCGACGACGAGGCCTTCGAGGGGTGGCGCCGCCGCAGGCTGGCGGCGGGGGACCGGTGCTCCGCCGGCTCAGGCGTGAACCAGCGTGCCGACCACCTCGCCGAGCACGGCGCGGCGGATGTTGCCGGGCGTGCCCAGGTCGAAGACGAGGATCGGCATCCGGTTGTCCATGCACTGCGCGAAGGCGGTGGCGTCCATCACCTTCAGCTCCTGTTGCAGGGCGTCCTGGAAGCGCAGGCGGTCGAAGCGTTTGGCGGCAGGGTTCTTCTTCGGGTCGCTGTCGTACACGCCGTCCACCTTGGTGGCCTTGAGGATGATCTCCGCGCCCATCTCCACGGCGCGGAGGGAGGCGGCGGTGTCGGTGGAGAAGAAGGGGTTGCCGGTGCCGGCGGCGAAGATGACGACGCGGCCCTTCTCGAGGTGGCGCATGGCGCGGCGGCGGATGAAGGGCTCGGCGACCTGGGCGACATTGATGGCGCTCTGCACGCGGGTGGGGACGCCGGCCTTCTCGAGCGCGTCCTGCATGGCGAGGGCGTTGATGAGCGTGGCGAGCATGCCCATGTAGTCGCCGGTGGCCCGCTCGATGCCGCGCTGGCTGCCCTGGAGGCCGCGGAAGATGTTGCCGCCACCGACGACGACGGCGATCTCGACGCCGAGGTCGCGCACCTCGCGGATTTGGGCGGCGGTGCCCGAGAGAACCTGCGGGTCGAGGCCCTGCCCGGCCGCGCCGCCAAGGGCTTCGCCGGAGAGCTTCAGGAGGACGCGGCGGTAGCGGGGGGCGGGGTTCATCGGGGTTTCTGGCACAGCAGATACTGGTCGGAACCGAAGACGCGGGTCGAGCCGAGCGACGTGCGGAAGAGGCCCTTGAAGGCGGCCTTGAGGGCGCGCTCGCCGCGGCGGTTGGCGGGCATGAGGAAGCCGGCCTCGCCCGGCGTCAGGCCGGCGTCGCGGGCGAGGTCGCGCAGTTCGCCGGCGCGGTATTCGCGGTAGTGGATCTCGCCGCGGTCAATGATCCCCGCCACCGGGTCGAACTTGGGGTGCTTCATGAACTCCGGCGTACCCCAGAGCGCATGGCGGTCGAGCAGCGTCCGCAAAGCGTTCATTGCCGTGGACGGATTCGGCGTGGTGAGGAACAGCCAGCCGCCCGGCCGCAGCAGGCCCGCGAGGCTGCGCATGAGGCCGAGCGGGTGGTTCAGGATGTGCTCGATCACCTCGCCGAGCAGCACCAGATCGAAGCTCGCCGGGGGAAGGCCGGGCAGCGGCTCGGGATGGTTCAGGTTGCAGGGGAGGTACGCGATGCCGGCCTGCTGGAAAAGCGCGGCACGGTCCTTGTCCTCATACGCGTCGGTGCCGCGGATGCGGAAGCCGCACCGGGCGAGGACGAAGGTGATGTGGCCGAGGCCGCAGCCGACATCAAGCACCTCCGCATCCGCACCGGGAAACCGCTCCACGGCCTTCGCCACCATCAGCCGGACGCGCGGCTCGTTCTCCGGCCAGTAGGTGTCCACGAACCAAGGATTCCACGAGAACTGGCGCAGCAGGGCGGCGACGGCGTCATCGTAGCGGCGCTGGGTTTCGGGCGGCATCGGTCAGTGCAGGTGCAAACGGGCGCGGCGAGGTAACGCGGCCCCGGGGCGGGCGTCAAACCCGCAGCCGTGCCGCGGCGAAATCACTTCAATTCCGCCCGCCGGGGCCGGACCTTGGGCCTGCGCGATGACCACCTACGAGAACTTCATTGGCGGGGAATGGGCCGGAGCCTCCGCCGGCGCAACCTTCACGACCGTCAATCCCGCCGACACGCGCGAGGCCGTGGCGACGTACGCCCGCAGCGGCCGCGACGACGCCCGCCAGGCCTTCGACGCGGCGGCGGCGGCGTTTCCCGGCTGGGCCGCGCAGACGCCCGTGGCGCGTGGGCGCGTGCTCAGCCAGGCCTCGAACGTCCTCGCCGCCCGCAAGGCCGACCTCGCCCGCCTGCTCACGCGCGAGGAAGGGAAGACCCTCGCCGAGGCCACCGGCGAGGTGCAGCGCGCGGTGGACATCTTCCGCTTCTACGGCGGCGTCAGCTACACGCTCGGCGGGCAGACCATCCCGCATGACCTGCCGGGCAACCTCCTCTTCACCCGCCGCGAGCCGCTCGGCGTCGTGGCCCTGATCACGCCGTGGAATTTCCCCGTCGCCATCCCCGCGTGGAAGATGGTGCCCGCGCTGCTGTGCGGGAACGCCGTCGTCATCAAGCCCGCCTCGCAGGCCCCGGCGCTTACGCTCGAACTCGCGAAGGCCCTCGCCGAGGCCGGCCTGCCCAAGGGCGTGCTGAACGTGCTCACCGGCGACGGCCGGCCCTTCGGCGAGGAACTGGCCGCCAACCCGGCCGTGGCCGCGGTCAGCTTCACCGGCTCGGCCGGCGTGGGCGCGCAGATCTACACGTCCGTGGCCCCGCGCATGATCCGCGCGCAGATGGAGATGGGCGGCAAGAACCCGACGATCGTCCTCGCCGATGCGGACCTCGACCTCGCCGCGCGGCTCGTGGCCGCCGCGGGCTTCGGCCTGACGGGCCAGGCCTGCACCGCCACCAGCCGCGTCATCGTCGAACGCGGCGTGCTGGCGGCGTTCACGGAGAAGCTCGTTGCGAAGGCCAAGGCCGTCGTTGTGGGCAACGGCCTGAAGGACGGCGTGACGATGGGCCCGGCCGTGAGCGAGGCGCAGTTGCAGACCAACCTCGACTACGTGGGCATCGCGACGGGGCAGGGCGCACGGCTGGCCTGTGGAGGCCTCCGGCTGGTGGAAGGCGAACTGGCGCACGGCTTCTTTGTCGAGCCGACGGTGTTCACCGACGTGCGGCCGGACACGCGGCTGGCCTGCGAGGAGGTGTTCGGCCCGGTGGTGGGCGTGATCGCGGTGGAGGACTTCGACGAGGCGATCCGCGTGGCCAACGGTGTCGAGTTCGGACTGAGCGCGAGCCTCGTCACGCGGGACCTGAAGAAGGCGATGCTGTACGCGGAGCGCATCCAGGCCGGCGTGGTGAAGATCAACCAGATCAGCACCGGCCTCGCGCTGCAGGCGCCGTTCGGCGGCGTGAAGAGGAGCAGCACGGACAGCTTCCGCGAGCAGGGCCTGGCCGCACTGGACTTCTACACGCGCGGCAAGACGGTGTACCTCGACTACTCGGCGTGAGGCGGCACCGGCCGCCCCCGCTTCGTTTTGCTTGAGCGCCGGCCGCTGCCGGGCAGCATGGGCGGGCCACCCATGAAACCTTCCCGCCTCCCCTCTTCCTTTTCCCCCGTCACGCGGCGCGGCTTCCTCCGGGCCGCCGCGCTCACCGCCGCCACCGTCACCACGCTCTCGCCGCGCGCGCGGGCGCAGGTGAACCAGAACAGCAAGCTCCGCCTCTTCCAGATCGGCGTCGGCGGCATCGGCGGCCTTGAGCGCGGCCAGTTGAAGAACCACCCGCGCGTCGAGTTCGCCGGCTTCTGCGACGTGGACCGCAACGAGCTCGACAAGATGGCCACGGAGTTCCCGAACGCCTGGCGCATCGCCGACTACCGCGAGGCCTTCGCGAACCGGCTCGACCAGTTTGATGCCGTGATCGTCGAGACGCCGGACCACCACCACGCGGCGCAGATGCTCACCGCGCTCAAGCACGGCAAGCACGTCTATGGCCAGAAGCCCCTCGTGCAGCAGCTCGACGAGCTGCGGATGATCAAGGAGGCCCTGGCCGCCCGGCCGAACCTCGTCACGCAGATGGGCAACCAGCGCGCCGCCCTCAAGGGCCGCACCCAGGCCGTCGAGCTGCTGCGCAAGAACCAGCTCGGCCGGCCCGTCGAGGCGCACGTCTGGACCGGCGCGGTCGAGCGCGGCCATTACTTCGCCGCCCCGTGGAGCGAGTACGCGCCCGCGCAGCCGATCCCGGGCACGCTGAACTGGGATCTCTGGCTCGGCCCGCTCCCGCACGCCATCCCGCACAGCGACGAGATCGCGCCGCGGCGCTGGCGCGCCTTCTGGGAGACCGGCGGCGGGCAGCTCGCGGACTGGGGCTGCCACCTGCTCGACCTGCTCTACTTCGCCTACGACCTGCCCTCGCCCGAGGCCGTGCAGACGCACACCATCCGCGCCGCGAACACCGGCCATTCCGCGCACAACCAGAGCACGCTCACGTATCCCGGCGGCGGGAAGTTCGCGCGGGACAAGTTCATCGTGCGCTACGGCGACAGCAGCCAGCAGCCGTCCTTCGCCGCGCTCGGCCTGCCGCCGATGAAGGTGGACGCCAACCACACCATGGTCGTCTGCGAGGAGGGCGTGCTGCTGCTCCAGGCCGACGGCAAGATCACCATCTTCCGGAAGGGGAAGGTCGTGGACAACGAGCCGCTGCCGGAGGTCGCGCCGCGCCACCACTGGCACGACTGGGCGGACAACTGTCTTGGGGCGAAAAAGCCGCTGTGGGCGCCGTTCGACATCGGCTGGCGCATCACGGAGCCGGCGCTGCTGGCGGTGAAGGCCACGCGCTTCCCCGGCCAGGAGCTGCGCTGGGACGCCGCGAACTTCCGCTTCACCAACCACGACGAGGCGAACAAGACCATCCTCCGCCGCGACTACCGCGACGGCTTCGCGCCGCCGAAGGTGGGGTGAGGCAAACGGCGGCGCTGCCGCCCTGACCGTGTGCTGTTTGTCGAGGACGCCGAATTCCATCGCCGCCGGCTCGCCCTGCTGGGCGAAGCGGACTTTTTCGTCCTGCTCGACTGGCTGGAGGCGCATCCGGAAACCGGCCGGGTGATCCCCCGGTCGGGCGGGCTCCGCAAGCTGCGCTGGGCGTTGCCGGGGCGCGGCAAGCGCGGCGGCGCACGGGTGATCTACTTCTGGTGGATCTCCGGGGCCGAAATTCTCCTGCTGGACATCTACGCCAAGAACGACAAGGAAAACCTGAGTGCCGATGAGCTGCGAAAACTGAAAGGCCGAGTGAAACCATGAATCCCCGTACCCTCAGCGAAATCACCATCGCCCGGGAATGCCTCCAACGCGGCGAAGCCGTGCCGGCCCTCGTCTGGGAAACAGTCCCCGACGGCCGGGGCGGGCGGACCCGCCGGAAGGTCAGCCCCGACGCCTACGCACGCCGGCGCCGCGGGGAATGGCAGGCCACGCTGGCTGGCACGCGAGAAAAGCTGGGTCTTTCGCCCGCTGGCTTTGCCAGCCTGCTGGGCGTCAGCCTGCGGACGCTGAAGGACTGGGAGCGTGGCGTCCGCCAGCCGGGCGGCCCGGCCCGCGTGCTGCTCCGGATCGCCGGCGAGCATCCGGAGATCGTGCGCGCCGCCGCCTGAGCGCGCTTCATGCCGATGGAAGGCTTGAGGGTGTTCATCCTGGGTGCCGGCTGCTCGGCCGACTGCGGCTATCCCCTCGCCAAAGGCTTTGTTTCCGAACTTGAGAAGTTCGCCCAAGGCCTGGCCGACAAGCCCGAGTGCCAAGGAATCCGACGCAAATGCCAAACCACCATCAGCCGCTTGCGCGAGCGTGGCTTGGAAACACTCGACGAGCTCGCAGCCAATCTCGATGTCGAGGCCTCCAAGCCTTACCTGACACCCGGGCAGCACTTTTCGCCCCTCCGCCAAATTGATGATGAGCGGTCAATCACCGAGGTGCTCTTTCGGTCCCTTGAGGCTCAGGCCAAAAACAAGCTTGGCTCCTACCGTAGGTTCTTGACCGAAATGCTTGGTCCACAGCGACAATGGAGTTGCGGCCTTGAATCCAGCAATTACAGAGTCTTAACCTTCAATTATGACCGCATGTTCGAGCTGGCCTTCCTGTGCGAAAGTGGGTGGAACACCGGCCTTGGTCCGCTCTATCTCCAGGATGGCTTGAATGCAGGGATAGACTACTCCGGACAGTCTTCGCCTTCGTTTGCCCAAGACCGGTTTGCGTTCCTGAAGCTTCACGGCTCGGTCGGGGTGTGGAGTGAACTCCAAAATAATTCTCCCCGTTTTCGTGTCACTCCGGTGCCAAGCAAGGACCAACCACTGGTATTGAGTGATGAGGCATTCGTGCAACC
>JBJXFY010000172.1:0-4493 GCA_046155815.1 Limisphaerales bacterium
CCTGGGTGAAGGCGAGGAAGCCGCCGTTGGTCGAGGATCCGGCCAGGGGCTGGCCCAGGGCGGTGCCGGACTCGGCGTCCCAGAACTGCACCGTGCCGTCGGCGAGGCGGGTCGCCGCCTTCAATCCCGGCCCCGCGGCCGGGCTGAGGACGGCGGCCACGATGGGGGCTTCGGCCCGGAGCGTGGCCAGCGGCTTCGCGGGGCTGGTGAACGGCTCGAACACCTGCGCGAAACCGTTCGTGTCCACGTACAGGAACCGTCGGCCATCGGCGCTCAGGGTGGGCATCCGGCGGCTGCCGGTGGCGGGGATGTCCATCAGCCGCTCCGCCGTCCACGCGTTCCAGACGCGCAGGTCGTACTCAAGGCCCCGGGTCACGAGCAGGCCGGTCGAGCGGTCCAGGACGGTATCGTAGATCGGCTGGTCGTGGGTGATCGGCGGCAGGTCGTCGAGGGCAAGGCCGCGATCGGTGAGGGTGGAGATGAGGCGCGTGGCGGCGGGCCAGTTGTTGGGATCGGTCCGCAGGGAGCGGGCGAGGTGGGCGATGCCCTTCGCCGGCTGGCCGGCTTCGAGCAGGTGGTGGCCGGTGGTGAACTCGGCACGGGTGGCCGAGCGCACGAGCTGGTCGTTGGCCCCATCGAGCCGGGTGGCGAGCTGGGTGGCGCGGTCGCGTTCCTGCTCGGCGGTGCCGAGGCTGACGGTGGCGAGGCGCTCGGCCTCGCTGGCCTTGATCGCCGCCTCGCGGGCTTTGGCCGCCTGGGCCGTGCTGTACACGGCGCTGGTGACGAGAAGAGCGGCGATCGAGGCGGCGAGGGCAAGGGTGGTCCGGTGCCGCCTGGCGTACTTGGTGAAGAGATAGACCGCCGTGGGCGCGATGGCGGTGACCGGTTCGTTGTTGAGGTAGCGGCGCAGGTCCTCGGCGAAGGCGGTGGCGGTCTCGTAGCGGCGGGTGCGGTCCTTCTCGAGGGCCTTGAGCACCACCCAGTCGAGGTCGCCGCGGAGCTGCCGCTTGAAGCGGTGGGGGTCGGTGTGGCGGCTGCGGGCGATGGTGGTGAGTTCCTCCCCGGTCAGCCCGCTGATGCGGGTCGAGGGCCGGGGCGCCTCGACCTCCTGGATGCGGCGGCGCATCTCCTCGAGGCCGCCGGTGGTCAGCGCCTTGGCGTCGAGGGGGGTCTTGCCGGTGAGCAGCTCGTAGAGGAGGACGCCGAGGCTGTACACGTCCGAGCGGGTATCAATGTCCAGTCCACCGAGCCCGGCCTGCTCCGGGCTCATGTAGGCCGGGGTGCCGATGAACTGGTGGAAGCGGGTGAAGGCGGTCTGGTCGGTGAGATCCTGCTGGGTGGCCTTGGCAATGCCGAAATCAATGACCTTCACCACCGGCTGGTCGTCGTGGACGGCGACCATGACGTTGGACGGCTTGATGTCCCGGTGGATGATGCCCTTCTGGTGGGCGTGCTGGAGGGCCTGGCAAACCGCGATGAAGAGCTCGAGCCGCTGCGTGGTGGCGAACTGGGCGTCGTCGCAGAACTTCGTGATGGGCACGCCGCGGACGAGTTCCATCACGAAGTAGGGCCGGCCGCTTTCGGTCGCCCCGCCATCAAACACCTTGGCGATGTTCGGGTGGTCCATCAGCGCCAGCGCCTGGCGCTCGGCCTCGAAGCGGGCGATGACCTGCCTGGTGTCCATGCCCAGCTTGATGATCTTCAGCGCCACCCGCCGCTTCACCGGCTCCCGCTGCTCGGCCATCCAGACCTCGCCAAAGCCGCCCTCGCCGAGCTTCTCCAGAAGCTTGTACCGCCCGATGGCCTGGGACGGGGCGGCCCCGGAAGGGAGGACGGCCTCGGTGGGCCGCTCGGCCCCCGCCGGGGCCCCGGCGAGGAGGCTGTCGCCGGAGTCATGCTCCTTCAGCAGCTCCTCCACCTGGCAGCGGAGCGTGGCATCCTGGCCGCAGGCGCCCTGCAGATAGGCCGCGCGCGCCTCCGGCGTGGGCTGCTCCAGGGCGGCGAGGAAGATTTCGCGTTCGTTCATGGTTGGAAGGATCCGGGCGGAACGGGTTGGCGTCCGCCTACCTCTCAAGGCGAGTTTCCACGGCGAATCACGCCAGGAAGTTTCACCTTGTTTCCGGAAACGGGGCGGGCGGCCCGGCGAGGGAGGCGCGGATCGCCCGCTTGAGCCAGGCCCGGGCGAAGGTCCACAGGCGATCCACCGTCCGCGGGGCCAGGCCGAGGGCGTCGGCGGCCTCCGGGACGCTCATCCCGACGAAGTAGCGCAGCTGCACCACCTCGGCGGCCTGGGGATCCTCCAGGGCGAGCACCGTCAGGGCGTCGTTGACCGCCAGCAGCTCCTCGGCGGGCACGGCGACGGCGATGCGGGATTCGTGCAGCTCCTCGCCGGCCAGATGGCCGCCGTGTTTGACGCGCTGCTTTCGCCGGGCGTTGTCGATCAGGATCCGCTGCATGGCGGTGGCGGCCGCCTTGAAAAAGTGCCGGCGACTGGCGAAGCGCCGGCCGCCCTCCCCGGCGATGTTCAACCAGGCCTCGTGGACGAGCGCGGTGGCCTGGAGGGTCTGGTCGGGTTTCTCCTGCGCCATCTTCGCAGCCGCCAGCCGGCGCAGTTCCTCATAGACCAGCGGGAGCAACTGCTCCGCGGCCTGGGGTTCGCCGGCTTCGATGGCGCCGAGCAGGCGGGTAACCTCGGACATGGCGGCCAGTCCAACCCGTGCGGCGGGAAAAGGCCAGCTTCCGGCCCCAACGGCCGGCGCCCGCGGCCATGCGGCATCACGGCGGCCCCTGCCGCAGCTCCGGGTGGCCGATCTGCCCGCCGAGGTTCGCGGCGCGGGCCAGCAGCAGGGCCGTGGCCAGCCCCAGCGTGGCGACGAGCGCCAGCGACCACGTTGGCACGGCCCGCCCGCGCCGGCCGAGCCACAGCGCCAGCGCCGCGGCCAGGCCGAGGAGGAACACGCCGGTGGTGGCCTGGTCGGCGGCCTGCTCGTGGCGCTCGACGAACTCGCGCAGCGGCTCGAGGCGGCCCGCCGATTCCTCCGCGGCGAAGTCGCCGGTGAACTTGAGCGCGATGGACAGCACGGCGAAGGGCACGAGCCAGAGCAGCGCGAGGCGGGTGACCTCGGCGCTGCGGCGCACCCAGCCCCAGAACAGGAGCAGCAGCAGGAAGGGCGTGCCGATCACAGGCACGTGGTTCAGCGCGAGGTGCAGGTGGGTCCAGTCCATGGCGGGCACGATGGCGGGTTCCAGGGGTCAGGGCGCGGGACGCGCCGGCGTGTTGGTGATCACGATCCCCGCGCCGTCGGGCACGGGCGGATGCCGCAGGCCATCCACGGCCAGCGTGGCGACGGCGTCGGCCAGCACCACCGGCCGGGCGTCGGGCTGCCGGAGCGCGAGACGCACGTCCTCGAGCGTCAGCTTCTCCACGTTCCGCGCGTACACGCCCCAGGCGGGGAGCGGGCGGGCGTCCACGCCGGGGCCCTTCACTTCCATCCGCGCCTGCTCCGCGGTGCCGCCGCCGGCGAACTCGACCGTCACGTCGCGGAAGACCACGTCGCGCAGCGGCTCCGGGGCCCAGCTCTCCGCGGACAGGGCGGCGCGGTACACGCCGCTGGCATTGAGGCCCTGCACGACGACGCGGCCGACGGGGTTGCCGGGCTTGGTCCAGAGCGTCACGGGCGAGGCGACGTTCTCCATCGTGTTGTCGGCGAGCAGCACGTCGTCGAGCGGGCCCTGCGTGGCGTCCCACGCGCCGGGCTGGAGGATGATGCCGGAAAGCATGTTCGTGCGGCGGCGCGCGCCGGAGGTGCGGTGCGGCTCCTCGCCGGGGCCGCGGAAGAGGTTCTGCGCGATGGTCAGGCGCGTGGCCGGGCCGATCAGGCGGATGCCGTTGCAGGAGGAGTTGACGAGGTTCCCGCGAATGACCGTGTTGTGCCAGTAGCGGCCGGCGATGGCGTCGTCCCCGGTGTAGAACTCGCAGCCGAGCACGCGGACGTTGTGGCACCAGCGCTCCGGCGCGCCGCGCCAGTGGATGCCGTCCCAGCCGCCGACGAATTTCACGCCGCGGAATTCCACGTCGTCGCTCACCTGGAAGAAGACGGCGTAGTTCGCCGAGTCCACGAAGGTCACGTCGCGCACCGTGATCCGGCGGGAATCCACGAAGACGAGCGTGTGCGGGCCGCGCAGGCGTTCCTCGCCCGCGGGGTCGAAGACCCCGTTTCCATCAATCACTCCGGGGCCGGCGAGGGTGAAGTCCTCGATGCCCTCGCCGACGAGCAGGCCGCGGTGCCACTTGCCCCACTTCGCCTCGGGCATGAAGTCCGGCGGCGTCGGCTGGGCGTAGTCGGCGAGGTTGGTCGTGCCGACCAGCCGCGCGCCCGGCCCGAGATGCAGCGTCACCCGGCTGCGCAGGCGGAGGGTGCCGCTGAGGTAGCGGCCGGGCGGGAGGTCCACCACGCCGCCGCCCCCCGCCGCCGCCGCGTCGAGCGCGCGCT
>JBJXFY010000184.1:0-4522 GCA_046155815.1 Limisphaerales bacterium
CCCCCCCCCCCCCGCGCCGCCCCCGAGGGTTTCGTGGGCTGGGACGAGAAGACGTTCGAGCGGCTCAAGGGCGCCGCGCCGGAGCGGCTGGTCTCCCGCTTCCAGGTCACGCACGCGATGCTGCTCGGCGTGCTCGGACGGAAGGACGAAGACGGCTGCCGGGCGCTGCGCGGGCTGATCCGGCGAAGCCACGAGCCGGACCGCGCGAAGAGGGCACACTTCCGGCGGGCGTGGCAACTCTTCCGCGCGTTGGTGGACCGGCGGATCGTGGAGATCGCCGACCCTGCGGGCGAGGGCGCCCGCAGGACCTTGCCCGGCGCGGGCGCCGGGCCCACGACGGCCAAGCTCCGCGTCAACGTCGAGCTGCCCGAGGACTTCTCGCTGAACCACACCCTGTCGCTGTTCCTGCTCGATGCGCTGCCGCTGCTCGACCGCGAGGCGCCCGACTACGCATTCGACCTGGTCACGCTCATTGAAAGCATCCTGGAAAACCCCGACATCATCCTCCGGCGGCAGCTCGACAAGCTGAAGGGTGAGAAGCTCGCCGAGCTCAAGGCGCAGGGCTTGGAGTACGACCAGCGGATGGAGGAGCTGGAGAAGCTCGAGCACCCGAAGCCGCGGCGCGACTTCATCTACGAGACCTTCAACGCGTGGGCCGACCGGCATCCGTGGGTGGGTCAGGAAAACATCCGGCCGAAATCCATCGCGCGGGAGATGTTCGAGCAGTTCCGTTCCTTCTCCGACTACATCAAGCTCTACGAGCTCCAGCGCGCCGAAGGCGTGCTGCTGCGGCACCTCAACTCCGTGTACAAGGTGCTGTCCCAGACCGTGCCCGACGCGGCCAAGACCGACGCCGTGCGCGAGATGGAGGAGTACCTGCGCACCATGCTCCGGCAGGTGGACTCCAGCCTGCTCGACGAATGGGAGAAGATGCGCGACCCCGGGTGGCAGCCCGCAGCGGACGCGCCGGAGGCGAAGCCGCCCGGTGCCGACGAGGCAGCGCGGGACATCACGCGCGATCAGCGCGCCTTCACCGCCGCCATCCGCGCGCGGATTTTCGCGTTCGTGCGCGCCTGGGCCGACGGTGAGTTTGCCGCCGCGCTCGAGCCTTTCGCGCCGTCCGCGGCACCCGAGGATGCCGTGACCGCGGAGCGTCTCGCCGCGGCGCTGGACGCCTACCGTGCGGAGCACGACGGCCCGCGCCTCGACCCCGAGGCGCGCAACCTGCGCTACACGCTCGTGAAGCCCGCGGAGGACCGCCGCACCTGGCGCGTCGAGCAGATGCTGGTGGACGCGGAGGGGGCGAACGACTGGCTGGCCGCGTTCACCGTGGACCTCGCGGCCTCGCGCGCCGCCCGAGAGCCGGTGCTGGCGCTGACGGGCGTGGGGCCGGTGGGGTGACGGGCGGCAGCGTATTCAGACTCGTTTCCCGCCGCACATCCGAACAGGTTTCCGCCGATGAATTGGTTTTCCGCCCCGTGTTGGATGCTGCTGGCTTGCGTTGCTTTCGCCGTCCTCCCGCCCGCCGGCGCCGCCGAGCAGCACCGCGCCACCCGGCTCGGCCAGCCGGAGACGCGCTTCGCGCCGCCGCTCCACTATCCGCAGGATCTCCGCAACCGCTTCCGCGAGCCACTGCTCAAACCCGACTTCATCGAGGTGCTCCGCCAGTGGGGCTGGGAGGGCGACCCCGAGGATCTTTTCCGCGCCGCCGCCACGAACGAGATCATCGAGGTGCAGATTCCCGTGGGCGCGGTCATGCCCTTCATGTCCTCGCGCGAAGGCCGCCGGCCCGTCTGCCTGCGCAACGTCACCTGGGCCGGGAAGGAGCCCATTTCCGCCTACGCGTTTGTCTTCACCTCGAAAGGGCAGCGCTACCGCTGCGTGACGCCCCGGCCGTGCAGCAACTTCTATCTTGAGGATCTCGGCCCCGAGCCGCGCAACGCCCTCGCCCTCGAATGCCGCGCGCCCGCCGGGGTGCCCGTCGGCCATCCCGCCGAGGTCTGCTTCACCGTGCGCAACACGGGCAATGTGCCGGAGTCCGGCATCGAGGTGACGCTCCAGGTGCCCCCCGGCGCGACCATCACCAACCTTTCCGCCGACGGCGTGTTCGCCGACGGCCGGCTCCGCTGGCCGGTGGACACCCTGGCGCCCGGCGCGGAGCAGGTGGTCTGTGCCGCCCTGATCTCCGCGCAGCCGGGTTCCCTGGACCTGGCCGCCGTGGCCGCCGGCGCGAAGGCCCCGTCCGCCGAATCCCGCTGCGCCACGCTCGTTCTCGGAGTGCCGGCCATCCTGGTCGAGGTGAAGGACGTCGCCGACCCCATCGAGGTGGGCGGCCAGGTGACCTACACGATTGAAGTGACGAACCAGGGCTCCGCACCTTTGAAGGGGCTGCGGCTCACGATCCCCGTGCCCGCGAGCCAGGAATTCGTCCGCGGCACCGGCCCGGCCGCCGTCACGCCCGGCGAGGGCGTTCTCGTTTCCGAACCGCTGGCCCAGCTTGATCCGCAGGCCGTGGCTTCCTGGACGGTCGTGCTGAAGGCCGTGCAGGCCGCCGACAGCCGCTTCCGCGTCGAGGTGCGCGTGGAGAACTTCGACAGGCCCGTGGAAGAGGTGGAGTCCACGCAGCAGTACTGAGTCGGGGCCGCCGCCGCGGCAACCGGCGGCGGGGCGGGGAGCCCCGGCCAGTGGGCCATTGCCCGGGTGGTTGATCTTCATCAAACTGACCTCATGACAGGCCCGGCGCCCGAGCACGATCCGGCTCCCATTCTCCAGACCGCCTTCGGCTTCTGGTCTTCGAAGGTTCTTCTCACCGCCGTCGAGTTCGGCGTGTTCACCAGGCTGGCCGGCCGGCGCCTCACGGGGACGGAGCTGGGCGGGGAGCTGCAGCTGCATCCCCGCGCCAGGGCGGACTTCTTCGACGCCCTCGTGGCCATGAAGTTCCTCGACCGCGAGGGGGACGGGCCGTCCGCGAGGTATTTCAACACGCCCGCCGGCGCGCGGTACCTCGACCGCCACAGCCCGCGCTACGTGGGCGGCATCCTCGAGATGCTCAGCGCCCGGCTCTTCAAGTACTGGCATGATCTGCCCGAGGCCCTGCGCACCGGCCGGCCGCAGAACGAGGTCAAGCACGGGCAGAAGGGAATTTTCGAGGAACTCTACGAGGAGCTGCCCAAGCTCGAACAGTTCATGGGCGCGATGACCGGCCTCTCGCGGATCAACTTCGAGGCGTTCGCGGCGAAGTTCGACTTCTCAGGATTCTCCACCCTCTGCGACGTGGGCGGCGCGACCGGCCTGCTCTGCATCGAGGTGGCCAGGCGGCATCCGCACCTGCGGTGCACCTCCTTCGACCTCCCGCCCGTCGAACCCATCGCTCGCCGGCACATCGCCGCCGCCGGGCTGGCTGACCGCATCACCACGGCGGCGGGCGACTTCTTCCAGGATCCGCTGCCCCGGGCGGACCTCATCACGATGGGCATGATCCTCCATGACTGGAACCTCGAGAAGAAGCGGCACCTGATCCGGGCCGCCTACGACGCCCTGCCTCCCGGTGGGGCGCTGGTGGCCATCGAAGCGCTCATTGACGACGCCCGCCGCGAGAATGTCTTCGGCCTGCTCATGTCGCTGAACATGCTCATCGAGTTCGGCGATGCGTTTGACTATTCCGGCGCGGATTTCCGCCAATGGTGCGGTGAGGCGGGCTTCACACGTTTTGAAGTGATTCCGCTATCCGGGCCCTCCAGCGCGGCGGTTGCCTACAAATAAGGCGCGCCCGGCGCGAATCCTGAACCAAAATTCATCGGAATCTCTCGCGTTTGGATGCAACCCGAAGCGCGTCCGCCGCGTTTGAAAAGCCAGAGAGCCGAATGCTCTCCAGGGAGATCGAACGATGAAAGGCAAACTACGGGCAATGGCATTTCTGGTTCTGGCGGCAGCGGCCACCAGTTCCTGCGCGGGACATCGTTACGGGGGCTACAGGGGAGGTTACGCGTACGGTCCGCCGCCGCCACCGCGCTATGGTCCGGTCGGTTATGCGCCGCGTGGCGGCTACGTGTGGTGCGACGGATACTGGGACCGTCAGCCGCGCGGATGGGCGTGGGCGCCCGGTGCGTGGCGTCGTCCGCCGCATGCGCGGGCGCGGTGGGCGCCGGGTCACTGGCAGCCGCACCGGAACAGCTACCGATTCCGCCCGGGTTACTGGCGTTAGGCGCGCCGCCTTTTGACAGGCGAAAACGTTGGCGCGGCCCGTTAACATGGTTCCATGCCGGACCATATCGCCGTAATCGGCGCGGGCGCCTTTGGAGGCTGGACCGCGCTTAACCTGCTGCGCGCGGGCGCTCGCGTCACTTTGATCGATGCCTGGGGACCGGGCCATTCGCGATCCTCCTCCGGCGACGAAACGCGCGTGATCAGGGGATCGTATGGTCCCAACACAATCTACACCCGAATGGTCGCACGGTCGCTTCCCCTGTGGCGCGACAACCAGCGGAAGTGGGAAGTTCCGCTCCTGATCGAAACCGGTGAG
>JBJXFY010000187.1:0-4155 GCA_046155815.1 Limisphaerales bacterium
GATGCCCCGCCGCGGCTCCAGGCGGCCAGCGGGTCCGCGGCCAGCGCGGCGGACTCGAGCGCGAGCGACATCCCGTTGCCGGTCACGGGCGGGATCATGCCGAGCGCGTCGCCGACGCAGCATTCGCCACGGTCCGCCGCGCGCCACGGGCGCAGCGTCAGCCCGGCCACGGCGCAGAACGAGGCTTCATCCCAGTCCGCCGTCGCGAGCCGCATCCTCAGCGCGGAGCCGGGCGGGCCGGCGAGGCGTTCGCGCCAACGGACCTTGAGGTCGCCCTCCGCGGCGCGCGCGCGGAAGAGGCCGCAGACATTCACGCGGCCACCCTCGACCCGGCACAGGCCGACGTAGCCGTCCGGATGGACGTGCATCTCCAGGTCGGCCGTCGGCGCGACGCCACGGGCATGGGCCTTCAGGCCGTACCAGCGCCAGCCAGCCTCGGCGGCCTGAATGCGCCGGCCGGTGGCGCGCACGACGCCTGCGGCCGTGGCGTCGCCGTTCCAGCGTTCGCCGGCGCGCAGGTCGCCGCCCGCGGCGGTGAAGGCGGCGGCCAGCGCATCATCCAGCGCGTGACGGGAGAGGCACAGCGCGCCGGCGGGCAGGTCGCGCGGAGAGGTGGCGAGATTGCCGCTGTAGAACGCGGCCGTCCGTGCCTCGCGCGCGCCGCGGGCGGCCAGGGCCTCGTTCAGGCCGAGTGCTCCCAGCACGCCCACGCCCGTGCCGCTCAGGAATTCCCCGCACACGCGGTGCCGCGGGTAGCGTCCGGCTTCGAAGAGCGTCACCGGCACGCCGCGCCGGCGCAGCGCCAGTCCGAGCGCCAGCCCGGCCAGTCCGCCGCCGACGAGGATGAGGGGGCGGGCGGTCATCATCGGCCGGGTCCGGGCTCTGTCCCGCGAAGGAGCGAAGCAGGCGAAGGTGGCAGAATTCCGCGACCAGAGATCGTCCCGGCCCCGGAGAAGGCACCCGCCCGTGAAGGTTCCCCGGGTTCTGTCTCAATCGTCTGCTTCGCTCTTTCGCGGAAAATCATGGCCTTTCCCTTTCTGCGGCGAAGAGCTGGCTGAAAGGGAAGCCCGCCGCGTCCCGGAGCCGCCATCCGGCGGCCCCCGGCCAGAGCGCGGCCAGTTCGCCGGTCCGAAAGCCGGCGCGCACGCTGACCACGGAGTCGTGGCGGGTCACGTAATTGCAGCCGATCAGGCCAAGCAGCCGCGCGCCGGCGAGCGACCAGGCGGAACGCCGCGGCTCGCACGCGACGAAGCGGTCGCCGCGGACCGCCACCGCCGCGAGCAGCCGGCGGAGGGAGGCATCGTCGAAGTGATGAAGAAACAGGTTCGCCACGATCAGGTCGGCACGCGGGCCGGAATCGTCCCGGAGGAAGGATGCCGCATCCGCCCGCGGAACGCTGACCTGCCAGCCGGCGGCACGCAGCGCGGCGATGACGGCCGGGTCCGCGGCGGCGGCGCGGTCCACGAGGTCGAGTCGGCCAGGACGGAGGCGCAGGCGGCGCAGCAGGCCGGCCGCTCCGGCGCCATCCCCGGCACCCAGTTCGACGATGCGGGGTGCGGGTGGAAAGGAGGTGACGGGGCCGACGAACCGGGCGAGGAGGCGGGCGTTGCCCATCCACGCGTTCACGCGGCGCAGGTCGCGGCGCGAATGGACGGCCTCCGGGTCGTCCGGCGGCAGCGTGTCGAGCAGCTCGGGCTGGACGAGGCGAGGCATTTCCACAAGGAGGATGGCGCGGCTTTGCCGCCGGTCCATCCCATCTCTGTTGCGGCGGGGGCGTCGCCGCCATAAACGCGGCCGCCGCCGCCAAGGTCACTTCCGCTCCGAGGCGCGCCCGGCGAGCCAGCGGGCGTCGCGCGGGCCGTTGCGCGAGCCGTCCACGCCGGGCCGCAGCGTGTCCGGGTCGAGCCATTTCCGGATTTCGGCGTGGCCGTCGGCGAAGGCCAGGCCGCCGGCGCCGTGGTGGTGGATGGCGGGGAGGTTGCCCCAGACGCCGTCGCGGTTCACGAAGACGAGGAAGTAGCCGTCGTCAAGGCTCAGCTCGCGCTCGTCAATGAAGACGAACTGCCCGGAGGGGTTGGTGATCTGGTTGAGCTTTCGGTAGGTCCACCACGGGCGGTCAATCTCGGCGGTGTTCCAGGAATTGCCGTTCATGCGGCCGATCATGGAGATGCTGCGCGTGCGGAGGTGGGGCCGGCCCGCGATGCGCACGGTGAACTTGCCGGCGGGGCATTTGTAGATCTCGACGGCGGATCTTAGGGGTGGAGCAGGCCGTTGGTGGGCTTGAGGAGGCTGACGTTGGAGGCGGCGTTCAGGTTGACCGGCCCCTGCGTGGGATGGATCCAGCCGCCCACCCAGCCGCCGCGGGCGGAGCCGTCCACGTTGGGCGGCAGCTTGTCGCCGTGGCCGTCGGCGTACATCACCCGGGCGAGCGCGAGCTGGCGGCTGTAGCTGACGCACTTGATGCCGTGGGCTTGGTCTTGGACTTGGCGAGGGCAAGGCAGAAGCATCAAGGCGAGAATGGCGATGATCGCGATCGCCACGAGCAGCTTGATGAGCGTGAAGGCCAGCGGGCGGCGTCAGGGTGGTTTCGTGGCGGGAAGTACGCCTGGCGCGTGCCCGTCCGCAGCGCAGGTCAGGGTGAGTCCCGGGAATCGGGTGAGCGCCGGCTGCTGCTGGGAAGGCTGGAAGTTCTGCCCATTGGCTACCGGCCAGCCACGGTCTTCAGCTCCGGCTGCGGGCCGAGCTCGAGCTGGAAATCCTTGAAGCGGACCTCGAGCGGGCCGCCGCTGTGGAGCTGGAAGGCGATGATGCCGCGGCGCGCGCCGGCCGGATCGTCGAGGTCCACGCAGGCGTGGCCGTTGATCGCGGTGCGGAGGCGGCTGCCCACGGCGAGGATTTCGTAGGTGTTCCACTCGCCGGGCTTCACGTGCGGCTCGCAGGACTTGTCCCAGAGCAGCGCGCGGCCGTGCTCCTCGTAGAGCTTGCCCCACCAGCCGGCACCGATGTCGGCCTGGTAGCCCTTCACTTCGCCGTCGGGCAGCGGCTCGCTGCGGAACTGGATGCCGGAGTTCTCGGAGTTCGGCGTCAGCTTCACCTGGAGCACGAGGCGGAAATCCCCGAGCAGGAGGTCGGAGCGCAGGAATTCATTGCGCTTCAAGCCCTCGGCGCTGCGGCCGACAACCTCGCCGTTCTCCACGGCCCACAGGCCCTCCGTGCCCTGCCACATCGCGAGGTCGTGCCCGCTGAAGAAAAGGCCGGCCGTGTCGGGCGTGCCCAGCATGGGCACCTGGCCGGGGCGGGTCAGGTAGTAGATCAGGTCGCGGTACTCCTGGTCGGCCAGGGGCGCGACGAGGCCCTCGGGCATCATCGAGAGATCGCTGCGCTGGAGGGAGTCCACGTCGGCGCGGGCGAGCTTCACGGTCTCGTTGGCCGTGGCGAGCGTGAGCGCGGTGTCCGTCTGCTCGCGGATGATGCCGGTGAGCACGCGGCCGTCCTTCGTCTCCACGGTCGAGGCCTGGTACTCGTTCGGGATGACGGCGTTCGGGTCGAGGATGTTCTGGAGCAGGTAGTCGAGGTCGCCGCGGTTCGAGCCGGTGAGGTCGGGGCCGACCTTGCCGCCCACGTCGTAGAGCGCGTGGCACTGCTGGCAGACGCGCGCGTACACGGCCCGGCCGCGGATGGCGTCGCCGGGCTGCGAGCCGCCGGCCCAGTACAGGCGCTTGTAGCGCTCGATCTCGGCGGCCTTGTCCGCGGCGACCTCGCGTACGGCGCCATAGACTTTCGTGAGTGAGTCATTCACTCCGGAATCCTTCAGGCTGCGGAGCTGGCGGATGAGGTCGGCGGTCAGTTCCTGGCGCGCGACCTTGCCGCCCTCGACCGCCGCCAGCAGGTCACGCGCGGAGGCGGGGCGCGCCGCGAGCGTGTTGAGCGCGTCGCGGCGGTCGCCGCCGGTCAGGGACGGCAGCAGGCCGAGCACCGCGGGCGCCGTGGCCGGATCGTCAAAGCCCGCGAGGCCGCGCAGGGCCGCGCCGCGCAGGGCCGCGTCGGGAAGGAGACCGCGTAGGAGCGCGGGCAGGCCGGGATCGCGCGTGCCGAGCAGGGCCGCGAGGGCGTCACGCCGGGTGCCGGCGTCGGCCTGCGGGTCGGCGACGACGG
>JBJXFY010000191.1:0-6061 GCA_046155815.1 Limisphaerales bacterium
TCTGGGGCTCTTTTCGTGCTTTCCAGCGGATTCCTGGCCTACCGCATGTGCAATCTGATATTCTATCAGAGCGCAGGATGCTCATGTTTAGGAGCGATCGGATTCGAATCTCTTGCGGTCAGGTTGATTTTGGACGGTTTGCTTTGGACTGCCACTATTTATCTTTTTTTGGGTGCGTTCCTGCATCTATACAATGCGGCCGAATCCGTCCGGCGCCTGAATGCTAGAATGAATAGTTATCCATAAACAAAGTACATTGAACGCGCCGCACCTATATATTTTTGGAACACCAGGCAGGGTTGGGGGAGCCGCCACGAAGATCCGAGATCTTATGCGGATGCTGCATTCAAAGTTTCAGATAACATGCATGGTTGGCAGCTTGGAATCGCGTCAAGATGGCGAAGTTATGAGGTTTCTTAAAGCTCTTGGAATTCCATGCCGGCTGCGAAAGGAGTTGCCTCAGATATCCGGCGGAGTTGGTTTGGGGATTTGTGAATGGGATTTTTTTACTTCTGGAGCGGCGCAACGCATCAAGGGGTCTGGCATGAGGCTGGTCTGGTCGAACGAGATGATGTGGGAGTTCAAGGGCGAAGCTGAGGCGGTCAAGGCCGGGCTGATTGACAGAGTGCTGTTTGTTTCCGAGCAGCAACGCGTGGCCTTTGCGGAGATTTACCAAGATGTGGATTGCCGGGTGATTCCCAATTACATCACACCTGCGGATTTTCCTTACCACGAGCCGTCGAATCCCACGTTCACCCTCGGCCGCCTGTCACGGCCGGACCCGGTGAAGTTCCCCATGGACTTTCCGGTGTTCTACGAGGAGCTCGGGCTGGATGACGTGAAGTTCCGGGTTCAAGCCTGGGGGCCGGAGCTGGAGAAAAAGTTCCACTGGCACCGCTTTGATGCGAGATGGGAGCGGCTGCCGCCAAACAAGATTCCGGCCGCCAAGTTTCTCCAAAGCCTGGATCTCTTCGTTTATCCGCTGGGGCACCAATGCATCGAATCCTGGGGCCGGGTGGTGGCTGAGGCGATGCTTACGGGATGTGTTCCGGTCGTGCCAGCCGGGCATCAGTTTCACAACATCTTCCGTCACGGCGAGCACGGCTTCATCTGCCGGACCTTTGCCGAGTACCGTGACGCCGTGCATGAACTGCACGACCACGCTTCGCTTCGGCGGGAAATCGGGCGACGGGCCGCGGACCATGCGCGTCATGAATTGTTTGATGAGGAAAAGCACAGGCAGACATGGCTCGAGGCACTGATGTTTGATGAATGAAAATGATCGGCGGGATGCCATCCGCTGGAAGCCCAGTCCCCTGATGATATCGCAGCCCACCTATTGTTATTGGAGCGTGGCCACGGGGCCATATGCGGAACGCATGGAACGCTGCGTGGCTTCGGCGCGGGCCGCGGGCGTGTTCAAGGAGTTTCACGTCATGACGGACCGGCCCATTCCGGGTGCGGAAAGCTATGAGGCCTACGAGGTTGAGCTGACGGACAAGCTTTTCAAGCTGGCCTATCTCAAGGCCGCCATCAGCAAGCTGAACTTCGAGTACTATGTCTGGCTGGATGCGGACACGGTGTTCCGCCGCAATCCGCGTAACTTGCTGGGCTGTCTGAGCCGGTCCCCCATTCACATTCCGTTGGAAGTGAATCTGAGCGCGCTGATAAAGGCAGCAGACGGGACCGGAGGCCTTGCTGCTGGGGACTCTGTTGTGGCGCGGCATCGCGGGCGGGCAGGGGAAGCGGTGCCGGAGCAACCGGCCCAAAATGGTGCTGCCGGCAACGGTGTCTGCGCGAAGCCTCGGGCCGCCATCAGTCATGCACCATTCCGGGAAGTCATGGCTGTCACGGAGGTGGATTCACCGCATCCTGCGCTCCACGGGTTGTCCATCCGGGAACACGCTTGGCTTTTCACTGCGGCGGGAGTCCAGAATCCTGTGTACTGGTCGCGAAGCGCTTTCTGGGTCGTGCGACGGAGCGCCATCGAGCTGGTGTGCGATCTGGCACTGCACTTCCGTGCCTTCGCGAAGGCGCGCCGCGTCACAATGGACTCCACGGCCGGGCTGAGCTATGCAATGCAAATGCTGTGCGCCGAGCCGGGAAAGCATGAAGCTGCGGTGCGGGCCGACCTCTGGTTCGGAGCGGATGGCCCGGCCGACGGGGACGCCCTCCCAGAAGGCACCTGCCCGATCACCGGGATCACGAGACGAACTCATCCCGCCATCGTTCACTTCCCGGATGCCCGACGGGCGGCACGGGGTGGCGGTGTCGGGATAGATAACCACGAGGCTCTCGCGCATGCACCGGCAGACCAGCCATGAGCGTGCCAAAGTGGGGCGGCAGCCGGCTGCGGCGGCGCGTGCCGGCTTCACGCTGATTGAGCTGCTAGTGGTCATCGCCATCCTCGGAATCCTCGCGGCCCTGCTGCTACCCGTCCTCGGCCGGGCCAAGGAGCGGGCTAGGCGGGGCCAATGCACCGGCCACCTTCGTCAGATCACCTTGGCGGCCCTCATGTACGCGGACGATGACACCGAGGGTGTGTTCCTGCCCCAGGTGGACAACAACGACAACGACTTCAATCCCTTCCATCCAGTGTATCTGGACAGCCTCTGCGCGTGGAACTGCCCTACCACCCGCAACCGGATGCGGCACGATGTCCGCAGCATCAACCCCCGCACGGGCCACGAGGGTTTGCAGGATCTGATGCAGCACGCGGGCGGCCGGGCGGGAACCTTTGGCATGAGCTATCAGCCCTACGGCTGGATGGCCTGGCGCACGCCGGCCTACACGGACATCCGGGTCAACGGTCAGGCGGTGCGCGTTCCGCTTGTGCGCAAGACTCTCCAAACCGTGAGTACCTACAGCCACCACTGGGACGCCTTTGGCCTAAAGGCCACGGTGGCCGGGCCGTCGCGCATCTGGCTGTTCAGCGACTTCAACATGACCGGGGCCATCCATTTCCCGGACGCTGACGACAACCACGGCGGTGCCGGGAGCCAGATTGGCTTCGCTGACGGCCACGTCGAGTGGGTAAAGCGGCCGCAGTACATTTTCAGCTACGAGATGTCGCAGGATGACAACCGGGTGACCGTGGGATTTGACTACTGAGCGCCGCTACGCGGTCCAAGTGCTCGCGCACCACGCCTTCGTCAATGCGGATCACCTTGCCGGACAACTCCGGCGGGCTTCCCGCAGCGCTCGCGGCCGCCGCCCTCGTGGGCTGTTTGGTTCTGCTCCTCTCGCTTCATGGGTCTGGGCTTCCGCCTCGACCCTCCCTCATCAGAAAATGTGCGCAACTTCCCGGACGTTATCCTGCGGACGTCGGTGTCCAGCGCGGCGTCGCGGGGGATTTGTTGGACGCGGAAGAAGCCTGCCTGCGCCGGCGCGGCCACGGCCAGCGGCCCGCTCAGGCCGACCGCCACGGGCGTGGGGTGATGGCGGTGACGGCGTCCCAGCGCATCAGGCGGAAGCTGGCGGGGTCGGCGGGAAAGTGCAGCTCGAGGCGGTTCCCCGCTCCGAGGCGGATCTCCTCGATGCGGAAGCCGGCGGCGAGCTGAACAGCGTGCGGGAAATGCACCGCCAAGGCCGGCCGGGCCGGTTCAGTGGGCGGCGTCCTCCGCGCAGCCGATGGCCTCGACCGGGCAGCCTTGCATCGCCTCCCGCGCCTGCGCCCCCTCCTCCGGAGCGGCCGGCTGGCGATGCACGATGCTGTAGCCGAGGTCGCCGTCCCCGCGGAAGCTCGCGGGCGCCGTCTCGCGGCACATGTCGCAGTCAATGCATTCGGCGGTGGTGTAGAAGCGGCCTGGCGCGTTCTGCGGAAATCTCAGGCTGGGGGTGGCCATGCGTTGTGTTGGTTGGTGGTTCTGGCGGGGGACCGCCCGTGTGGCGTTCCCCGATCCACGGCCATCATGACGCTCCGGAAGACTTGCGTGAAATGCATTGGTCTGCTTGGAGTGATGCCATTCAAGCATGAACGCCTTCCTCGCCACCGTCCCCTTCGACCTGTACGAGCTGAGCCTGTTCCACCTGGTGGCGGAGCGGCGCAGCTTCACCGGGGCGGGCCGGCAGGCGGGCCTCACGCAGAGCGCCATTACCCGGCAGATCCGCGGCATCGAGGACCAGCTCGGCCTGGCCCTGTTCGAGCGCACGACGCGGCGGGTCAGCCTGACGCCGGCGGGCCGTCGGCTGTACGAGAAGTCCAAGGGCATCGTCGCGCGGGCGGAGGCCATGCTGCGGCAGCTCCAGCAGGAGTTCAGCCTGGTGCCGCAGACCCTGCGGATCGGCGTCGCGCGGAGCATCGGCCTCGCCTACCTCCCCGGCTTCCTGGTCGCGTTCCGGCGACGGCTGCCGGCCGTGCAAATCCAGGTCGCGCAGCGGGACAGCCGCGAAATCCTCGCCGCCGTCGAGGCCGGCGACCTGGACGCAGCGCTGCTGTCGCCACCGCGGCGGCTGCCGACCGCGCTCACGGCCACGCACCGGTTCAAGGATGCGTTTACGCTGGTGGTGCCGCCGGACTCGGGCCTTCCTGCGGTCACGGGGCCGGCCAGCCTGAAATCCCTGCGTAGGCACCTGGCTTCCGAGCGCTGGCTTCTCCTGGAACGCAACAGCCAGACCGGGACGGCGCTGCGTCGGTGGCTCGAAGGCCAGAACCTCGACATCGAGCCGGCCATGGAGCTGGACAGCTTCGACGTGATCGTGAACCTCGTCGCGCTGGGCCTCGGCGTGAGCCTCGTGCCGCACCGGGTGCTGGCCTTGTACGGGGGCCGGCGGCGCGTGCGGCGCATCGCGCTCCGGCCGCGGTTCACACGCGAACTCGCCGTCGTCGTTCGCAAGAACCGGCAGCAGCCCGAGCCGCTGGCCACGTTCCTCGGCAGCATCCTGTTCAAGAGCTGAGGGCGCGGTCTCCCCGTGTGTTTCCCCAAGCCGGACGTGCATTCTTCGTATGGCCTGCGCGGGGCGGCGGCCCTAGCCTTTTCGCCATCGCTCCGACCATGAACGCTGCCCTCCGGCGACTCCTCTCCCTCGGCCTCCTCCTTGGCTGCGCCCTTCTCCTGCCCGCCCGCGCGGCGGACCCGCTCCGCGTCTTCATCCGCGGCGGCGTGAAGACGCACGGGCCGAACCAGCACGACCACCCGCGCTTCCTCGGCGAATGGACGAAGCTCCTCGGCGAGCGCGGCCTGAAGGTGGACGGCGCGATGGAGTTCCCCACCGCCGCGCAGCTCGCCCAGACGGACGTGCTCGTGATCTACGCCGCGGACGGCATGAAGATCGAGGGCCAGCAGCGGACGGACTTCGAGACCTTCCTCAGGCGCGGCGGCGGCGTGGTGGTCATCCACGACGGCATCGTCAGCGGGCAGGGCGCCGAGAACCCGGAGTGGACCAAGAAGATCGTGGGCGGCGCGTGGCGCTGGGATCTCCCGCAGGAAAAGCGCACCAAATGGCACGAGGGCGAGGTGGGCCTCTACTGGGTGGACCAGGAACACCCGATCAGCCGCGGCCTCTCGAACTTCGACTGGAACGACGAGATCTACTACGACCTCGACATGGCACCGGACGCACGCGTGCTGGCCACCTCGTTCCACAGCGTCTTCGTCATCGCGCCGCAGGTCTGGACCTACGAGAAGACCCTCGAGGGCGGCACGGCGCCGTACCGCGCGGTGGTCAGCCTGCCGGGCCACCTGTTCGACGTGTTCAACACGCCGCACTACCGCGCGATCCTGCTGCGGAGCATCGCCTGGGCCGGCGGGCGGGCGAACGCCGACGAGTTCGTCCTGCCCGAGGAGCTGGCGTCGCTGAAGTACCCCGCCGGCGGCCCGACGCCGGCGAAGAAGGCGCTGGCCGAGCTGCAGGAACACCTCCACCCGGAGTTCACCATCTCCCTCGCCGCGGACGAGAACGTGTCCGAGAAGATCATGTCGCTGGACTGGGACCCGAGCGGCCGGCTCTGGGTGGTCGAGACGCCCGAGTACCCCGGCGGGCGCGACATCCACAAGGCCGACGCCGCGGCGCATCCGTACCGCGGCCAGGAGCCGGACAAGTTCCCCGTGGGCGGCAAGGA
>JBJXFY010000195.1:0-9206 GCA_046155815.1 Limisphaerales bacterium
TTCCGCCACAATGACGAGGAAGCGCCGGGCCGACGTGGCCGGCCGCGCGCGCGGGGCGGGCAGCTCCGCCACGCGGCCGGTGCGATGCGCGGCGCACCGCCGCCGCACGGGGCAGGCTGGGCAGCCCGGCGCCTTGGGCGTGCAGACGGTCGCGCCGAGTTCCATCAGCGACTGGTTCAGCGCGGAGCAGGCCCGTTCGCCGGGTTTTTCCCGGCGCGCGGCGGCCGTCACGAGTTCGCCGGCGATCTCCCAGAGGCGGGCGTTCACCCCGCGCGCGGCGGGATCGCCTTCGACTGCGAAGAGCCTGGCGAGCACGCGGATAACGTTGCCGTCGAGAATGGGCGCAGGCTGGTTGAAGGCGATGCTGGCGACCGCGCCGGCCGTGTAGCGGCCCACGCCCGGCAACGCCAGGATGTCGTCGAAGCCGCGCGGAATCAGCCCGGCATGCTCCGCGACGAGCGCGCGGGCGGCGGCCTGCAGGCTCCGGGCACGACGGTAGTAGCCGAGGCCCTCCCAGGCCTTGAGCACCTCATCCTCGCCGACGGCGGCCAGCGAGGCGGCATCCGGGAAGCGCCGCATCCAGCGCTCCCAGTACGGGATCACCGTCCTCACCTGCGTCTGCTGGAGCATGACCTCGGAGACGAGGACGGCCCACGGGTCGCGCGTGCGGCGCCACGGCAGGTCGCGCGCATGGACGGCAAACCAGTCCAGCAGGGAGCGGACCAGGGGAGCAGCGGAGGCCACGAAGAGGGGAAGCGTTTGGTGGAGCCGAGGGGATTCGAACCCCTGACCTTCTCATTGCGAACGAGACGCTCTACCAACTGAGCTACGACCCCACCCGCAAACGCGCCGCGACATTCGGCCGGGAGGCGCGTTTGGCAAGGTGCTTTTCCGGCCCGCCCGCCTTGGCCGCAGCGGGGGGAAGCAGCCTGGTTGGGAGGACAGAATGAACACAATGGACGGAATGGGCGCAGCCAGGGAAGCGCGCCGGCCTTCATTCCGGTCATTCTGTTCATTCTGTCCGTGTCCTGCCGCGTACTGGGTTGCCGCTGCGCCCGGCTCGCGAAACCCACGCCGCGCCCCGGCAGCGCACTTGGAACTTGGCACTTGGAACGCGCCGCTTTGATCCTCCCGCCCATGCCCACGATCGCCGTCCTCGGCACGCTCGACACCAAGGGCGACGAGCACGCCTACGTCGCCGGACTCCTTCGCGCCCGCGGCCACGCGACGCTGCTGATCGATGTGGGCACCGGCGCGCCGCCGCGTGTCACGCCGGACATCCCCCGCGAGGAGGTCGCCCGCGCCGCCGGCATGGACCTCGCGGCCGTGCTCGCGCGACACGACCGCGGCGAGGCCGTGGCCGCGATGGCCAGCGCCGCCGCGGCGCTGCTGCCAAAGCTGGTGGCCGAGGGGCGCATCCAGGGCGGCATCGCCCGCGGGGGTGGCGGCGGCACGGCCATCGCCACCGCGGCGATGCGCGGACTGCCGCTGGGCTTCCCCAAGCTCATGGTCTCGACGCTCGCGGGCGGCAACACCGCGCCCTACCTCGGCGTGAAGGACATCGTGATGTTCCCGAGCATCGTGGACGTCGCGGGCCTGAACCGCCTCTCGCGCCTCCTGCTCGCGCGCGCCGCCGGCGCCATCGCCGGCATGGTCGAGGCGCCGCCGCCCGCCGCCGGCGCGGACAAGCCGCTGCTCGTCGCCAGCCAGTTCGGCAACACCACACCGTGCGTGACCCGCGCCCGCGAACTCGCCGAGGCCGCCGGCTACGAGGTGCTGATCTTCGCCGCCGTCGGCACCGGCGGACGCACGATGGAATCGCTCATTGAGGCGGGCCTCGTGGCCGGCGTGCTGGACATCACCACCACGGAATGGGCGGACGAGCTGGTCGGCGGCGTGCTCGGTGCCGGCCCGACGCGCCTCGAGGCCGCCGCGCGCCACGGCGTGCCGGCGGTGGTCGCGCCGGGCTGCCTCGACATGGTGAACTTTGGTCCACCGGACACCGTGCCCGCGAAGTTCGCCGGCCGGCGCTTCTACCCGCACAACCCGCAGGTGACGCTCCTGCGCACCACGCCGGACGAGTGCCGGCAGCTCGGCGAAATCATCGCCGCAAAGCTCAACGCCTCGGCCGGCCCGGTGACGGTGTTGCTCCCGCTGCGCGGCATCAGCGTCATCAGCGCGGCGGGCCAGCCGTTCCACTGGCCGGAGGCGGACGCCGCGCTGTTCGGCGCGCTGAAGGCCGGGCTGCGGCCGGACATTCCCGTGCGCGAACTGGACGTGAACATCAACGACCCGGCGTTCGCCGCCGCGTGCGTGGAGGCGCTGCTGGGGATGGTGGCCGCGAAGGCGAAGGGCTGAGGACCGTGGGCGCTCCGGAAGGATCCGTGGCGCGGTGGCGCGGCCTCTGGCCGGAAAGAGAAAAAGGCGGCCCGGAAATCCGGGCCGCCTTGGAAACGGGCGACAACGCCTACGCCTTGGCCGGCCCAGTGGCGCCGATGTGGACCGGCTTGTAGCCGCCGATGCCCTTGAAGTAGAGTAGCAGACCCGCGTAGATCAGCGTCATGACGGCGGGAATGGCGGAGTCCGCCCTCAACGTGCGACGGTCGCCCATGATGCTGGCGTCCACCACGGCCTTCTGTTCCGTGGTGCGGGCCGCTGCCTCGACCTTCTGCGCGTCGGCCAGCTTCGTGCCGTCCAAGCCGTAGGAGGGCTTGAAGAAGAGGAACTCGGACGGCTTGCCGGCCTTTTTCTGCTCGAACACAGCCGGGGCACTGGCCTGCAGCTCCTCGCCGGCGAAACGGTCCTTGGCGTAGCCGAGGCCGGGCGAGCCGATGAGGCCGGCGGACATCATGCCGAGGCCGCCCATGATCGAGATGGCCACCGCGCCCGTGCGGGGGAAGCGGTCCGAGGCCACGGCGAGCATGGTGGGCCAGAAGAACGTCTTGCCGATGCCATACACGGTGAGGGCAACGAGGGCGCCGGTGAAGGTGTTGACGCCGCTGACGAGGTTCAGGCCGATGAAGGCGCAGATGGCGCAGACCAGCAGCAGCGCCACCGGCGAGAGGCCGAGCCGCTTCTCGATGAAGTCCGCGCAGAAACGCAGCCCGAACATGGTGAGCGAGGTGAAGACGAAGAGGATCTTGCCCTGCTCGGAGGTGAGGATGTTGCCGGTGATGTTCTGGATCCAGCCGTCGGTGCCGAGCTCGACCGCCCCGACGAGAATGTGCGTGACGAACAGGATGCAGAGGAGCCAGGCGCCCTTGGCGAAACCGCTGATGTTGGCGAACCAGATGAACGCGCCGAGCGCGACGGCGAAGGAGATGCCGCCCCACACCGTGACGGTGCTGCCGGGCCGGCTGGCGGCGAAGAAGTCGCTGCCGGTGAGTGAGCCGAGGATGCCGCCGAGGTTGTCCTTGAAGAACAGCCAGAGCATGAAGGCGATGATCGCGGCGCCGAGGATGCCGACGTCCTTGAACATCTGGCCGAGGCTGAGGCCCTGCTGGGAGGCCTCGGAGCGGGGGTACCTCTGGCCGAAGAACATCACGCCGTACACCACCGTGGGGATGAGGAAGAGGCTGAGCTGCACCTTCCAGGAGACGCCCATGCGGTCGTCGAGGATCCAGCCGGCCGCGCCGCCGAGCACGAGGCCGAGGGGCCACGAGGCGTGGAGGATGTTCAGGTAGTGCGTGCGGTTCTTCGGGTAGAGCGTGGCGACGAGGGGGTTGGCGACGGCCTCGAGGGTGCCGTTGGCCAGCGCGAAGATGAACGTGCCGATGAAGAGGAAGTTGTACGCCGTGGCCTTGGCCATGCCGGCGGTGGCGCCGAAGGTCACGAACGCCGAGAGCGCATGCAGGGCGAACGCCGCGAGGACCAGCTTCCCGTAGCCGATCCGGTCCACGATGATGCCGCCGATGATGATGCCGAAGCAGAAGCCGGTGAACCCGGCGCCGCCGATCAGGCCCAGCTCGCCGGCGGTGAAGCCGAACTCGCGGCCCCAGTTGTCGAGGATGCCGCCGCGGATGGCGAAGCCGATGCCGGCGGCAAGGATGGCGGTGAAGCCGGCCCAGAGCAGCCGGCTGGCGTTGGGGGCGATGCCTTCAGTTTTGGCGGACATGGTAGGGTTGCGGGGGTGAGATGGGGTTGGAGAAACTCAGGAAAGCGACCACGCCGGCAGCTTCACGATCGCCCCGCCTTTCAGCGCGGACTCGTGGGCGCAGAGGCCGGTGCCGGTCCAGTTCGCGGACTGCCGCGCGTTCGGGAAGGGGTCGCGGCCCTCGACCAGGGCCATCGCGAATTCGTGCGCCAGATGCGGATGGCTGCCGCCATGGCCGCTGCCCTGCGTGAAGCTCAGGTGCGTCTTCTGGGACGAGTCGTACACGCCCTGCGTGGTGTATTTGGCGATGCTTTTGGGCAGGCGCTTCGCGAAGTCGGGCGTCTTGATGAGCTTGGGAATCTTCGGCTCGGGCTTCTTCGCGGTGTGCATCACCAGCGGCTCGTGCTCGATCAGCGGCCATTCCACCGACTTCCTGCTGCCGTACACGTCAATGCTCTCGCGGTACTGCCGCGCCACGTCGAACAGCGACCGGATGATGCGCGCGTTCACGTCCGTGCCGGCGTACTTGATGTGCGCGGTCTCGACGGCGAAGGGCGAGCCGTAGTGCTGCTGCAGCTCCTCGCGGATGGTGCCGGAGCCGAAGCAGGAGACGTACTCCGCGGACTTGCCAATGAGGCCGGCCACCGGGCCGACGCAGTGCGTGGCGTACCACATGGGCGGCAGGCCGGGCCAGTAGTTGGGCCAGCCGTCCATGTCCTGCTGGTGGCTGGCCTGAACGAACTGGAGCTTCCCCAGCTCGCCCTGGTCCAGCAGCTCCTTCATGAAGAGGTATTCCCGCGCGTACACCACGGTCTCCATCATCATGTACCCGAGGCCGGACTTCGCGGTCAGCTCAACGATCTTCCGGCAGTCCGCGAGCGAGGTGGCCATCGGCACGGTGCAGGCGACGTGCTTGCCGGCCTTGAGCGCGGCGATGGACATCCAGCCGTGGTCCGGGATCGGGGAGTTGATGTGGACGGCGTCCACGCCCGGATCCTTGAGCAGCTCCGCGTAGTCGGAGTAACGGCGCGCCACACCGAAGTAGTCGCCCACGTCGCGGAGCTTCTTCTCGCCGCGCTGGCAGATGGCGTAGCAATCGGTGTGCGGGTGCTTTTGCCAGATGGGGATGAACTCCGCGCCGAAGCCGAGGCCGACCACCGCGATGTTGAATTTGCGTTCGCTCATGGGTACCGCAGGCGCGCCCGGCCGGACCTGCGAAAACCGGAAGCGCGCCACACGGCGGCGGGGCATTTCCAGACGGGCGACGCGCGAAATCACGCCGGCACCGGCGCACACGTGTCAAACCGTTTCGCGCGGCCGGCCCTCGCGGAGCCGATTTTCGAACGGCCCACCATCCGCCGTTCATCGGAATGCCCTACCCGGTCCGGCGGTCTCAACGGCCTGACCCGCATCACGGCTGCGCCCACAGCGGAACGTTGCCACCGCCACCACCACCACCACCTCCTCCTCGACGGCGCCGACGCCCGCCCCCGCCGCCTCCTCCGCCTCCGCCCCCTCCCGGGCCGCGACCGCGCCGCCCGCGGCGGCGTCCGCCGCCGAAACCACCGCCGCCAAATCCCCCTCCCCCTCCACCGCCCCCGCCGCCGGCGCCGTTCGGCCCGTCGGGCCCGGCGTAGCCGCGGTACTCGAGGTCATGGTCCTCGGAAACGCGCCGTGGCGGTTCGAGATCCTCGATGTAGTCGCCCACCAGCGGCGGGCCGACGCGGTCGCCCACGATGCCCAGCACCTTGAGTGTGCGCTCCACGGCGCCGTTGTTGGCGACGATGACATCGCCAACCCGTACGACGCGGAAGGACTTGGATGGCTGGCCGTTCACGCGCACGCGCCCGCAACGGCAGGCATCCATGGCCTCGTTGCGCGTGCTGAATACCCGGGTCGCCCAGAGCCATCGGTCGAGGCGCACCACGTCGTCAAACTGCTCCGGATGCATGCGGATGTGTTCGCTGAATGGAAAACCCGGGCCGGCGCGCAAACCAGTAGTCCCACCGTCGCGCCTTGGCCGGGGCTGCTTGGGACATAACAGTAGGGGCGTGCCGCGCCGCCGCCAGTTCCCATTTATGACCTTTCTGCTGTCCGCCGTGCTGGCGTCGGCAGACGCGGCACCCGCCGCCCCCGTTCAGTCCGGCCTCGAGGTGCTGGCCGCGGAAAACTTCGCCCGCCTCCGCGGCAAACGCGTCGGCCTGCTCACCAACCCCACCGGCGTCACGCGCGACGGCCGCCCCGCAGCCGAACTCCTCCGGGCCGCCCCGGGCGTGCGGCTTGCCGCGCTCTTCGGTGCCGAGCACGGCTACGACGGCCGCGCCCGCGCCGGCATCGAGGTGCCCGACGCCCGCGACCCGAAGACCGGCCTGCCGGTTCATTCGCTGTACGGCCCCGGACCCACCCGACGGCCCACGGCAAAGATGCTCCGCGGCCTCGACGTGCTGATCTACGACATCCAGGACACCGGCTGCCGCAGCTACACCTACATCAGCTCGATGGGCCTCGCGATGGACGCCTGCGGCGAACACGGCGTCGAGTTCATGGTGCTTGACCGGCCCAACCCGCTTGGCGGCCTCCGCGTCGAGGGGCCGCTGTGGAACCCGCAGTTCAAGTCCTTCGTCGGCCAGTGGCCCGTGCCCTACGTGTACGGCCTCACCCCCGGCGAGCTGGCCCGCATGATCGCGGGCGAAGGCTGGATCAAGCACCGCCCGAAGCTGACGGTCGTGCCCTTGCGCGGCTGGCACCGCGGCATGACCTGGTACGACAACGGCCTCCCGTGGGTGGCCAGCTCTCCCAATGTCCCGCGCGGCGACACGCCCGCCTACCTCGTCGCCACCGGCATGCTCGGCGAAATCGGCGGCCTCAACCTTGGCACCGGCACGGCCGACTCCTTCCGCCTTGTCGGCGCCGCCTGGCTGGATCCGCGCCGCCTGGCCGACCGCCTCAACGCCGCCGGCCTCCCCGGCTGGCGATTCGATCCCGTCGAGCTCGACTTCAACCGCAAGCCCGCCGACGGCAAGGAACTCCGCGGCGTCCGCCTGACGCTCACCGACCCGGCGCGCGCACCGTTGGCGGCGGTGAACTTCCATGTGCTCGAGGCCGTGAAGGCTACCTCCGGCCGCGACCTGTTCCAGAAGGCCGTCGAGCGCGGCAAGTCATGGGCCATGTTCGACAAGGTGAACGGCACCGACACCACGCGGCGCGACCTGCAGGCCGGCCGCCCCGCGCGCGGCATCGCCGCCTCCTGGCGCGCCGGCGAGAACGCCTTCCGCCGCCAGCGCCAGCAGCATCTGCTCTACCCCGACCCGCCGGCGAAGACCCCGTGACGGACGCGGCCAGGCCCCTGGACTGTCCGCCGCGGATTTGTGCTGCGGGGGCAGGCCCCCCCTTTCGCTTCACGCCCCCCCGGTGCAGGCGGCCCCACCGGCCGTTTCACCGTGCAGCCAAAGCGACATCATGCCGGCTCAGTACGGGATCAGTCCGCCGGCATCACGGCCCCGGCGCCGCCGGAAGTTTTCGCGCCTCCCCCGGGAAACTCCCGGCAAACCAGGTGAACAGCGGCGCGTAAAGGGCCGCGCACGCCGCGGGATCGTCCGTGGACTCCGTCACCGAGAAGCCGTCACCGCGGGAGCGCCCGGCCTGCGCCGCCAGCCGCTCGCGGAACGCCCGAGCGTCCGGCTCTTTGAGCGCGCGCCGCAGTGCGGCGAGCATCTGCGCCAGCGCGGCCCCGCGCGTCTCCGGCGGCAGCTTCTCCAGCCCGGCCAGCCCCGCGTCGCGCGCCGCCGGATCCACGAGACCGGCCAGCAGCACGTCGCGGTCGTCCGCCGCCGGCTTCTCCGCCAGGGCCCGGAGAATGGCCGGACGCAGCGCGGCATCTTCCGCCCGCTGGCGCAACAGCGTCCGCGCCCCCCCTTCTTCGCCGGCGGCGGCCAGCAGCACGGCCAGTTCCGGCGTCCACGGGAACTGCGGGCGCGTCGGCAGGAGAATGGCGAAGCGTCGGCCGGCCGTGGCGCGGTCGGGCGGCGGCAACGCCGCCGCCAGCGGCACATGCGCGGGTTCCAGCAGCCGCGGGTGCCCTGCCAGCGCCGCGCCCAGCGCCGGGTCACGCGCCGCCAGCCCGGCGGTCACCTCCGCCAGGGACTGCGGCCAGCGGCGGACCGGCAGCGGCTCGCCCGGCCCGAGCTTGCGGCCGAGATTCAGCACCGCGTCGGCCACGCGAAGAGTCACGTCGTTCGACCGCGCGGCCGGCAGCCGTGCCAGCACGGCGAGGTGGTGGAAGTCCGCGCCCGGCGCGGTCTGCGGGCCAAGGCGGTTCACGGCCACGCGCAACGTCGCCGGGGCGGGGTCGCGGACCATCGCCAGCAGCCGCGCGGCCTCGAGATCGAGCGTCGGTTCGGCGGGTCGCAGAAGCGGGCGCACGGCGGCCGCGATCCGGCCGGCGTACGGCCGCACCAGGTCGTCCCCGGCTGCCGGCTCGAAGGCCGCCAGCGCCCGCCGCGACGGCGCGCCGAAGTTCCCATGTCCCAGCCCCGCCTGCAGCAGCAGCACGGCCAGCAGCCGGTCGGACGACGTGGCCACCCGCGGCAGCGCCCGCAGGCCGAGCTCGAGCAGGTCGGGCTGCAGCGCGCCCGGCGGCCGTCGCCGCAGTGCGCCGAAGGCCAGCGTGAGCTGCGCCGAGGGCGGCAGCGTCTCACGCCGCGCCCACAAGGCGCCGAAGGCCGCGTCGTCCAGCCGCGCCGCGAGGCTCACGGCGATCCGCCGCACGCGGAGGTCCGGGTCGTCCAGCAGCGCGGCCAGCCAGACGGAAACGGCTTCCGGCGGCAGTTCCAGCCGTCGGAGCAGGAGCGCCCCGGCCGCCTCGCGGCGCACGGCCGGCGCGGAGTCGGCCAGCAGCGCCGCGAGCGCCTCGCGGAGGAACGGCGCGCCGGTGACGCCCACCGACCAGGCGGTGCGGGCGCGCAGTTCGGGCCGGGCGTCACGCAGCAGCGCGCCGGCCGCCGTCTCGTCCAGCCCGCCGAAGAGCTGCGTCGCCACCTCGACCGCGCGCAGGCGCTCCCCGGGCGGACGCCGCGCGTCGCCGGCCGCCTGCAGGAACGCGCCGCGCCCCAGC
>JBJXFY010000200.1:0-3426 GCA_046155815.1 Limisphaerales bacterium
CATGCCCACGCAAAGCCGTGGGCATGGCACCCGGCAAGGACGAAGGCGAACATCACTTCCGCCCAAGTCCGTGCCACGTCAGCGCAATGCACGCCACCGATGCGAGTGCCACCAACCAGGAAGCTCCTTCGAAAAACGTCAACAGGTTGTTCCCCGGCGCGAACACCGCCCGCCCGATCATCACCGCGACGTATCCCAGGTAACCCACCGCGTCGGCCAGTGAGACGAGGTAACCAAGGTTGCCCGGCTCGCGCGTCAACGCGATCAGCCGCTCCAACAGCGTTGTCTGCACGGCGACATACGGCAGGTAAAGGCCCAGCCCGACGCACACCATGAACGCAAAGCCGCCGATCTGGCCCGCCCGCAATCCCAGTAACGCCAACGCAATCAGCACCAGCCCGGCCAGGCACGTCGCCAGCGACAATCCGAACGCCAGCCGGTTGTTGCGGACCAGCGCCGTCGCCCCGGTCGCGGCTAAGACAACCAACGCAATGATCAGCTCCGATTGCGTGAACACCGCCGGGGCCGCCGGCTCACCCAGACCGGCCCACAACTCGGGCGCGAAGTCCGCCCGCATGCTTCGCTGCACCGTCACCAGCAGATACATCGCCACCAGCGGCACCAGCGCCGTGGCGTGACGGGCAAAAAACCGCCGGCGGTCCGCCCGATTGAGCGGCTTGCGCACGCTGCGCTCGGCGACATCGGCCGCATCCGGCGGCGGCACCCGTGACAGCATCCACACGCCGACGGCCAACGGCGGCGCGAACACCAGCCCGGCCACAAATGGCATCCATTGCTCGGGAACCCCGCCATCCAACAGCGCCTTGCCCACCGTCTTCGTGAACCCGTCGGCGACGATGAAGCTCGCGCACAGACCGGCGGCCAACGCCTCGGTGTGCCGCCGGCCCTCGATGAACCCGACCACCAGTCCGAACACCATTCCCAGCGGCAACCCGTTGAGGAACAAGAAGGCAAAGTTGTACGGCGCCGGCACGAGCCCGAAGCCGAGCAGCGCCAGGTGCGACGCCGCGATCAGCACGAGGATCGCCGCCGCCCGGTGCCGCGGGCTCATTTCCGCCACGACTTTGATGCCGATGAACTTCGACACCATGTAGCCGAGCACCTGAGCGCTGACCAGCACTGTCTTGAAGTCGATGCCGCCGAGCGTTTGACCGGTGTACCCGGCGGCGGTGAACGGCTTGCGGAAGCCGTACATGCAGAAGTAGGTGACGAACGCCGCCGTCACCGACCAAGCGCCGACGGCCAGGGAGTTGTGGTGCGGTGTCCTAGACATCTTCAACGCGGCAGGCCCGGCTTCGCCTCGTCGGGCTTTTTCTCCGCTGGCTTCTCGGGCGGCTTCGGCGGTTCGGGGACGACCAGCAGATAGTGCGCCTTCCGGCGGTGGGCCGTCACATCGGCCTTGGCGACGTCCGGGACCGCCACCATGCTGATGATCGCCGCCTGGGCGAGCGGCGCCCGCTGGGCCAGCCGCGCCGCCGTGCCCAGGCCGTGGTCGCTGTGAAAGTTGCCGTTGCAGTGGATCACCAGCGGCTGCCGGTGCGGATTCGCCGCCAGGTAGTCCGCGATCGCCTCCGCCATCGCGTCGTCCTTGGCACATTGGGCGCGGTACATGCGGTCAACCGCGCCCTCCGCACCCGGGTGACCTTTCATCGTCTCGCCGAACAGTTCCCAGTACCGGTCCGGCGGCGCGGTGGTGGAGCGCGGCAGAAACGGCGACGTCGAGCCTTCCTTGCTGGCCACCCGGCCCGCCACCGCCCGCGGCAGGTTGCCGGCGATCACGTCGAGCTTCCGCTCCCGCGCCAGCTCGACGAGCGGCCGGTAGTCCCGGGCGTAGTCCTTCCACGGCCGGCCGTGCTTGAGAAACGCCGCCTCGTCGATCCGCCCGCGCAGGTAGTCGTTCACCACGCCCTGCACGTCCCGCTCGAACATCTCCATCGAAACCACGAGGTCGGCCCGCCGGTCCGCCAGCAGCTTCGCCAGCTCCGCGTAAACCGCGTGCCCCGCCACGTTGTCGTGCAGCTCGCCGAAGTAGACCACATCCCGCGCCGCCAGTTCGTCCGCGACCTGCGCCAGCGTCATCTCCTGGCCCGTGCGGCTCTGAACGAGCCGGTAAGCCGGAGGCGGCTCGGCGAAGCCCATCGCCGGCATCAGTGCGACGGCGAGGATGGTTGTCAGTCGTGTCATCTGAATTGGCCTTCGATTAGAGCGGCGGGCACCGCTCCGGGGAAAACGCTGCCGTCACGAATCGCCATGCTATCCCGTCCACTACAACTCGGTCAGGGCCGGTGCCACGCTCAGCCGCGTTGGGCTGAGCGTGGAGACCGTAGGCCACCCGCCAAGGGCCAACGCATCTAATTTGCGGTGAATCCTTGGAGGACTCGTTCCAGGGACTTCTCGTCCAGCGCGGCGCCGAAGCGCTAGGCCTTGATACTCCCCCGGCCGGTGTCCTGCTTCAAGAGGGAGGCTGCCGCGCGGCGAACCACCCCGAGATTCGCTCCGGCGTTGCGGTCGCGCGTCCGGTTCGCGTCCTCGCCGAATGCCACGTCGAGGCACTAGTGCAGCCCGTTCTCCACGCCCCAATGGCCGCGGACGTAGCCGGCCAGCTTCACCGCCGAGCAGCGCAGGCTGGCGATGAAGTCGTGGGCCGTGCTGGTGGAGCGTCCCTTCACCGCCCGCTCCCGGCCGACCATCACCACCGCCGCCACGTCCGGCCACCCGACGGGCAGATCGGCGGGGGCCGGCAACACCGTCACGCACCGCTGCTCGTGGCGGCTGTGGCCATCGTCGATGGTGGTGACGGTCCGGCCGCCGGCGAAGTCGGCCTCGGCGGCCTGCTCGAACACGGCGCGGACCGCCTCTTCCAGCGCCGGCTGATGGCAATTGACCGCCAAATGGTAGTCGCCGCCCTGCTGGCGAATTTGCCGGGCGATCTCCTTCTGGCAGCCGGCCGCGTCGATCGTCACCAGCGCGCCGTGCAGGTCGAGCAGCCGCAGCAGCCCCGGGATCGCCGCGATCTCGTTGGACCCGTCCGCGACGGCGACCTGGCCGAGGACCAGTCGGTTCTCGGTCGCCCAGGCGCTGACCAAGTGCAGGCAGCCGCTGAAGGTGTCGCCGGCCGCCGCCCGGCCGGCCTTGCCATCGACGGCTATGGGCCGCAGGCCGGCTTGCACGCACAACTCGGCCATCCACCGCCCGAAGCACGCGGCGAAATTGCCGCGATCCAGCGCCGCGAGCACGCGGTTGAACGTATCGCTGCTCAGGATGCCGTGGGGCAGCGCCAGGAAGCGCTTCAGCCAGGCGTGCCGCGACCGGCCGAAGCGCACGATCTCCTCGAAGCTGTCGGTCCCGCAGATGACCGCGCACAGGGTGATGACGAGGATGTCGTCGAGCCGGTGCCGCCGGGTC
>JBJXFY010000220.1:0-3676 GCA_046155815.1 Limisphaerales bacterium
ACGCCCGCCGGTTGCCCCTGCTCGGCCTCGCCGCCTTGGCCGCCTTTCCCGTCTCCGCCGCCGACTACCGCCCGCCGCGCCGCGACCTCGGCTTCCCGGTGTACACCAACGCCCCCGCCGGCCGGCAGATGGCCGGCCAGCACGCGGCCGCGACCACGCCCGCGATGTCGCCCGAGGACGCGCGGAAGGCCTTCGTCGTCCCGCCGGGCTTCCAGGTCCGCCTCTTCGCCAGCGAGCCGGAGGTGGTGAATCCGGTGGCGATGTCCTTCGATGAACGCGGCCGGCTCTGGGTGCTCGAGCTGTACGAATACCCGCTCGGCACGAAGCCCGGCGAAAAGGGCCGCGACCGCATCAAGATCCTCGAGGACACCGACGCCGACGGCCGTGCGGACACGGTCAAGGTCTGGGCCGACGGCATGACCCTCGCCACCGGCCTCGTGCTCGGGAACGGCGGCGCGTACGTAGGCGAGGCGCCGAACCTGTGGTTCCTGCAGGACACGGACGGCGACGGCCGCGCAGACAAGAAGACGGCGCTGCTCACCGGCTTCGGCCTCGAGGACCGGCACGAGCTGCTGAACGGCTTCACCTGGGGTCCGGACGGCCAGCTCTACATGACGCACGGCGTCTTCACGGTGACGAAGGCGGTGAATCCCGACGCGCCGGATGCCGAGCCGGTCGTGCTCACCGCAGGCGTGGCGCGCCTTGATCCGAAGTCGCGCCGCTTCGAGGTCTTCGCCGAGGGCACGAGCAACCCATGGGGCGTGGACTTCGACGCCACGGGTCAGGCCTTCGTGAGCGCGTGCGTCATTGACCACCTGTTCCACCTCGCGCCCGGCGGCCTCTACCAGCGGCAGGCCGGGCAGGCGCCGTTTCCCTACGCCTACGAGGACCTGCCGAGCATCGTGGATCACAAGCACCACATGGCCGCGTACGCCGGCATCCAGATCGTCCAGGGCGACCAGTGGCCGGCGACGTGGCGCGGCGCGGCGCTGCACGGGAACATCCACCAGAACGCGCTGAACATTGACCGCCTCACGCCCAGGGGCTCGAGCTACGTCGCCAGCAGGTGGAACGAGTCCGGCGACTTCCTCACCACGCCGGACGGCTGGTTCATGCCCGTCAGCATCCAGACCGGCCCCGACGGCGCGGTGTGGGTCATGGACTGGTACGACAAGTATCCCTGCTACCAGAACGCCAACGCCGACCCCGCCGGCGTGGACCGCGAGCACGGCCGCATCTGGCGTGTCGTCTGGACCGGCGAGGACGGGCAGAAGCCCGTCCCCTCAAGGCCCGCGAAGGACATGGATCTCGCGAAGCTACCCTCCGCCGACCTCGTGAAGCTGCTCGCGCACCCGAATGTCTGGCAGCGCCGCACCGCGCAGCGCCTGCTCGCCGAACGCCGCGACGCCGCCACGGCCGCGCCGCTCCACGCCCTCTTCACCGGCGGCCCGAACCTCGACGCCCGCCTGGCCGCGCTGTGGACGCTGTTCGCCGCCGGCTTCCTCGACGACGCCCGGATCGCGTTGGCTGCGGCCGACCGCGAGCCGGCGGTGCGCGCGTGGGCGGCGCGCTTCGTCGGCGAGCAGCGCGTGGCCAGCGAGGACCGCTTCGGGCTGCTCGCGCGGCTCGCGGCGGATGCGGACCCCACCGTGCGCAGCGCCGTGGCCACGGCCTGCCGGCAGTTCGTCAGCGGCCAGCTCACCGTGAACACGCCGCCCCCGCCGGGCGTGTCACCGGAAGAGCTGGGCCCCGTGCTGGGCGCGCTGATCGAGGCGTCGCACGCGGGCGACGACCGCACGATCAATTTCCTGACCTGGATGGCCGCCGAGCCGCTGGTGGTCGCCGCGCCGGAGACGGCGCTCGCCTGGCTGGCGGAGAACGGGGCCGAATTCCTCCCGCTCTCCGGCACCATCACCACCAAGGCCCTGCGCCGCCTCTGCGACACGCGCGAACCCGCCAACCTCGACCTCGCCCTCGAGTTCCTCGACCGCCTCTCCGCGTCCGCCCCGCTCGCGCGCCACGCCTTCGACGGCCTGATCGCCGGTCAACGCGGCAAGGCGGTCACGCCCGCCCGCGACGCCGGCCCGGTGCTCGCGAAGTTCCTCGCCAGCCCCGACGCCGAGATCGCCTCGCGGGCGCAGCAGCTCGGCGCGTTGTGGGGCGACGCCGCGGCGGTCAAGGCCAGCCTGGCGCGCATCAACGACGCCTCCGCCAGTGAGGCCGACCGCCTCGCCGCCATCCGCACCGCGCGCCGGCTCAAGACCGATGACACCCGCGACGCGCTCCTGGCCGTGGTCAACGGCGCCGCCTCCGACGCGCTCAAGGTCGAGGCCGTGCGCGGGCTGACGGACGTGGGCGTGGACGACACGGCCCGGCAGTTGCTGGAGGGATGGGGCGGCTACCCGCCCGCTGTCCGCGCCGCCGTCGCCGAGCTGGTCACCACGCGCGGCAACTGGAAGTGGCCCTTCTACGAGGCCGTCGAGCGCGGCGACATCAAGCGCGGCGACCTCCCGCCCACCGTCATCCGCGCGCTCGCCACCGCGCAGAACCAGCACGAGCGCGACAAGGCCGTGCAGATTTTCGGCAAGGTGCAGGCCTCGAGCGCGGAGAAGCTCAAGCTCATCGCGGACAAGCGGAAGGTCGTCGTCAGCGGCCCCGTGGACCTCGCCGCCGGACATGAGGTGGCGAAGAAGGCCTGCTTCATCTGTCACGCCCTGCACGGCGAGGGCGCCAACATCGGGCCTGACCTCACCGGCGTCGGCCGCAGCTCGCTCGACGCCCTGCTCCACAACGTCATCCACCCGAACGAAATCATCGGCGCCGGCTACGAGCAGGTGGAGGTCGAGACGAAGGACGACCAGACCCTCAGCGGCCGGATGACGGAGAACACCGCCACCAGTGTGAAGCTTGTCATGGCCGGCCCCACCGAGGCCGTCGTGGACAAGTCCAACGTGAAGTCCCTCCGCGTCACCGGGAACTCCGCCATGCCCGAGGGCCTCGAGCAGATGCCCGACGCCGACTTCCGGAACATGATCTGGTACATCCTCGCCCCGCCGCAGGAAGGGCCGCTCACCGACCAGCGCCGCCGCGAGCTCATCGGCGGCTCCGGCGACCGCGCCGACACCTCGGAGGGGCGAGCTCCGCGAGCCGCCACCGACGGCGAATCCATTGCCCTCTGGAACCCCGAATGGCGCGTGGAATGCCCCGACTTCGAGGGCGCGCCCGCCAAGCTCCCCGAGTTCGCCGGCGAGCGGAACGTGCTGATGACCCATCCCGTGGGCGAGCACACGCCCGCCGCCCTCGTCCGCAAGCTCACGCTGCCTGCGGGACAGAGGGCGGTGCTGCGCTTCAAGGTCGCCGCGCACGAGCAGGGCGACTGGCGGCTGCGCGTGCTGGCCGACGGCGAGGTGCTGCACGAGCAGGCCGTCACGCACGACGGCCAGCGCTGGCACGACGTGAAGCTCGACGTGACGCCGCTGGCCGGCCGCATGGTCGTGCTCCGCCTCGAAAACGCCGCCAGCGGCTGGAACTGGGAGTTCGGCTACTGGGCCGCCCTGCGGATCGAGGAGGGCGAGGTGGCGGCGCGGTGACCCGCCGGGACCGGAAAGCACCGTCGCCTCGCAGCGGCAAGCTCCTGCGAGCCGCGCCGCCTTGGGACGTCCGGTGCCGGGAGCTA
>JBJXFY010000230.1:0-14960 GCA_046155815.1 Limisphaerales bacterium
GCGTTGAGCGCGCGCTTCAGGAACTGCTGGCGCAGCGTGGCGACGTTCGTCGGCAGCGGCAGCGGGCCGGTCCACGGCGTGCCGGATTTTTCCAGGTACGCGGCGAGCGTGAGTTCCGGGATGCGGAACCAGGGCGGCTCGGGGAGCGCACGCGTCCCGCGTGCCGTGTCGGGCGTCGCGCCCGGCACTTCGTCCCCAGGCTGATGTTGAGATGGATCAGACGAGGCGGTTCGGCGCGACGCCGAACTGGGCACGCCGGAGGCGAGCGCTCCCCCGTACTCGCCCAACTGCGCCGCCAGCGCCGGGTACGCCTCGGGGACGGCCACGTCGTTGATGGCGCGCGCGGCCTCGAGGGCGAGGAGGGGCGAGGCGTCGGCCGCGCCCTGGCGCAGCACCTCGCGGGCCAGCTCCGCCTGCCCCTCCATCCGCGCATACGTCTGCCACACGGAGGAATTCCGGCGCGGCAGGGCGCCTCGCGCCAGGGGATCGAAAGGCTCCTCGCGGACCAGCGCCGCTCTCGCGCCGCGAACCAAAGCCCACGCCGCCTCGGCTCCGACGGGATGCGGCGGCGACCATGCGAAGCCATCCCCGCCGCTCATCACATCGGGCCGTGCGGCCACGGCAACCATGTGCTTGATGAACTCGTCGTTCTCCGTGGAGAGGCTGTTCAACGCGCTTCGGGCCACCACGGCATTGGCAGCCGCCTGCTGCGGATAGGCGGGCCTTCCCGCCCCGACCAGCAAACGGAGGCGCGTCACCGCCCTGCGGGTCATCTCCGCAAACATGCCATGCACCGGATGGTAGTGCCGCAGTGGACCGGCGAGTGACAGGCGCGCTTGGCCCAAGCCCGTCTCGGCGCGCACTCGCCACGAAGGATGCTGCGTCAGCCGCTCCAGATGGACCGCGAGCTCAAGGAGTCGCGCCTCCGACAAGACCCGGACTGCCTGCCCCACCACCTCCCCGTCGGCATCAGAAAGGAGCGGAATGAGATCATGAAGCGGGTTGGAAAAATCCAGCCTGGCGGCCCGCTCGATCTGGCCGATGGCCCAAAGCGCGTGAATGCGCTGCAGCCGGCGGGGGTTTGACTTCTTGAGTGCCACGTCGACCAGCGCGTTGAAAACGTTGGTCCCCCTCCCCCCCAGTTCCCACTGGGCCTCCAGCCGCACGCGGCGGTCCGCGTGGCCGAGAAGTTCCAGCAGTTCCTTCTCCGGCCGGTGAGTCATCCCTTCCGCCAGCAGCCGGTACACCTCGCGGCTTTCCACTTCTGACTTCTGGCTTCCAGTTTCTGCATTCTCCGTGATCCGGTGAATCCTCCCCTTCCCCGGCGTGGTCCAGCCGGCCACCCAGTCCAGCACGTACAGCGCGCCGTCCGGGCCGAACTCCACGTCCGTGGGCCACGCGTTCCACAGCACCTTCTCCCGGTCCGCGACGGCGAAGCTCGCGCCGTGCGGCTTCACGGAGAAGGCCCAGACGCCGCCGGGAAAATCCGCGTGCAGGAACTTCCCCGCGTACCGCCCGAAGCCCGTGCCCGGATGGTACGCCAGCCCGGACGGCCCCTGGCTCACGGTGCCCGCGGGCGGCAGCACGCCGTCCAGCCCGCCGGCCCACAGGCCCTCCTGCACCCACGGCCCGAAGCCGCGCATGTGCTGGTAGCTGGCGCGCCAGCCGTAGTCGCCGCCCTCGACGAGGTGCAGCACGCGGCAGGGGTCCGCACCGGCGGTGTCGTTGTCCACGGTGAAGAGGTTGCCGAGGTCGTCGAAGGCCAGCTCCTGCGGGTTGCGCAGGCCGAGACAGAAAACCTCGAGCGCCGCGCCGTCCGGCTCGCAGCGCAGCACACCGCCGGTGTCGGGCAGATGGATGACGACGCCTTCGCGGTTCGTGACGGAGACGCCGCGGTCGCCGAAGCTCATGTAGAGCCGCCCGTCCGGCCCGCGGATGAGGCCGTGCAGGTCGTGGCCGTTGACGCCGATGTGGACGCCGAAACCCGTGGCCAGCAATTGCCGTTGGGCGATGGGCGATGGGCGATGGGCTGAAGCCGCCGACGCATTCGTCGGTGTGGGAAACCGGACATCGGACATCGGAAATCGCCAGAGATTGGGGATGTTCGCGAACCACACGTTCGTGCCCTGCACAAGCACGCCGGCGGCGAGGCCGTCCACGGGTGAGTTGAAGCCGTCGGCAAAGACGTCGCTGCGGTCGGCGCGGGCGTCGCCGTCGGTGTCGGCCACGCGGCGGAGGATTTCGGAGTCGCGCGTGAGCAGGGCGGTGTTGGTGGCGAAGGCGGTGCCGGCGAGGAACGCCGCCCGGTCGGCCACGGTGCGGAAGCTCAGGTCGTGGAGCAGCCACGGCGTGTTCTGCGTGATGTCCAGCACGCTCACGCCCATGCGGTGCGTCTCGGCGACGTAGGCGGCGACGCCGTTCGTGCCGGCGGGCGCGAGGCTGAAGGCGACGGGGTTCGCGAGCTGCGGCTCGGCGGCCCACGGCTCAAGGGTCAGGCCGGACGCGAGCTGGAACTTCCGCACGTCTCCCGCCGCCGCTGCGAAGGCGGGGGCCTCCGCGGCGTGCTGGGCGGCGGCGGGCAGCCCCGGCAGCAGGCCGGCGGCCAGAAGCAGTCGGACGAAGGCACGCATGGACGGATCAGGGGGCCTCCACCACCAGCCAGGTCCGGCCGCGCGCCGGCACGGTCACCGGCACCACGGCGCGCGACTGCCGGTCGAGCGTCACGGGCCGCAGCGGGCCCTCCTGCTCCCGGATGCGGGCGGCGTCGGTCAGGCCGGCGTAGTGCAGCGGCAGCACGACGTCCCGACGGACCTCGACGTCGAGCGGGTTGTGGATCATCGCGAAGGCGCGGTGCTTCAGGCGGGGATTCACCTGGACCAGGTAGTCAATGTCCCGCCCGTCGGCGCGGCGGACATGCACCAGGTCGGACTCGAGGATGTCGCGGTACTGCCGGAACCACGCGACCCAGCGCTTCACCAGCGCGCGGGTCTCCTCGGAATCGTACAGGCGCGGGCCGCGCCAGCAGGCCTGCACGCCGGCGCCGAGCGTGTTGGCGAGGTGGCCCTCGTAGTCGTCGAGGTGCTCGCGCAGCGGCTCGAGCGTGGCCGCGGCCCCGCCGCCGTGGTACTCGGTGAGCGGCACGAACATCCACCCGGCGGTCTGCGGCTTGGTCCAGGTGCCGTCGTGGATGTTCTGCCGGGCGTGGATGAGCTGCTGCGCGCGCGGCAGCGACCAGTTCACCTCGCGGTAGCCCATCGCCGTCTTCGAGCCGCCGGCGAAGAAGTAGTAGTCGGGCTGGTTCACGTAGATGCCGTTCGCCCGGCACCACGCGTACAGGTCGCGGCTCATGCGCCATTGGACCCACTGGGAATCCGCCAGGCCGTGGTGGCCGGGATGATTCGTCGAGGCGCAGACATCGCCCGGGTAGGGGCCGTCATGCTCAAGGAGCGCGAGGCCGGTCTGCGCGATGAAGTTCGTGAGGCGGCGGAGGTAGTTCGTGCCCCAGACGCTGCCGAAGCACGGGGCGTTGCCGAAGATGGCGCCGCCCGGCCGGCCGGTGGCGGGGTTGACCACGTCGTTCGCATCGTCAATGCGCCGGCTGCTGAACAGCGAATAGGCGCCGACCTCCACGCCCCGGGCACGGGCGTACTCCACGTCCTCGCGGATGCGGCCGATGTACCCGGGGTCTTCGGACTCGGCGTTCAGTCCGCTGCCGAAGGTGTAGATGATCATCTCGAAGCCCACGTCGGCGCACTGGTCCACCGCCAGGCGGAACGCCGCGCGGTCGGCGTTGCGGACGTGCATCATCAGCGGGCTTTCCGTGCTCCACGGGGCCAGCGCCCGGTGAACCCGGCGCAGCGCCAAGCCCTGCCGCTCCCGCTCGGTCGAGTCATGCAGCACCAGCCACAGGCGGAACGAGGTAAACGTTTCGCCCGGCGCCAGCGTGACTCCCGGCCCGATGGGCGGCGCGGCGACGAAGAGGCACGGAGTCCGCAGCGTGTAGGAAACCTGCGACGTGTAGTTCGTGTCCGGCAGCCAGCGGCCCACCTGGTTGCCGGTGACCAGATCCATCCCCTTGAACATGTAGTCGCTCAGCACGCTGACCGGCGGCGTGCGCCACGCCACGTCGCCGCGCTCGTCCACGGCCGACTCGGCCTCGACAATGGCCAGGCGCTCCGACTCGAAGCGGTCCAACCGCACCGCGCGGCCGGTGCCGTTGCTGACGCTCAGCCACTTCCCGAGCACCGGCAGGCCGTCGTAAAGCTCGTGGTGGACGGCCACGGCCAGCCCGCGCGTGCCCTCATCCGGCCCGCGAAAGTTCAACGTCAGCACGCGGCCCGGCGGCGGCCACGGCAGCTCGGCGGCCCGGCGGACGCGCTTCCAGGGAAACGGCGCCGCCACCGGCCCTTCGTTCCAGCCCGTGAACTGGAACGACGCGGGGTCGTTCGTCAGCGCCGCGGCCCACGCCGGCGAGAGGTAGGCGCGGTTCGGCTGGCCGGCCAGCCCGCCGACCGCGTAGGTCCGGCCATCCAAAGTGAGCACGGCCTCCGGCTCCACGGCCCGCAACCAGGCCGTGCTGGTGGCCAGATCATCGAGGCCGACCGTGGCCGCGTTGGGCGCGAGGCGGAACGTCCGTCGCAGCAGGCCGTTGGCGAGGATCACGTCCCGCCCGTCAGACGCGGCCCTCACTTGGGCGGCCTCAACGGGCGGCTGGATCAGCCAGTCGGCGGTGGCCGCGCGTCCGAGCAGGACGACGAGCAGGGAGGCAAGCAGGGTCGGTCTAGGCATGAGGGGAGGTCAACGCCGGCGCCAGGCCTGACGCTCGCGGCGATTGAAATGTTCGAGGTCACGGCCGGCGTCGTCCACCACGCGGCGGTGCTCGGCGATGAAGTTGTCGCAGCTCATGGCCAGGCCGCCGAAGCTGAGCACGGTACCGCGCTCGGCGGAGTCATTCGTGACGACGAGCACCTCGCCGAACTTCAGGAGCCGGTGCGCGGCCCGCTCGATGAGGTCGTCGGCCGTCTTGCCGTCGCGGCTGAAGAGGATCTCCACGGCCCGGGTGGACGGCTGGCCCGGCGTGCCGGCCGGCGCCCCCTGTCCGTCAAAAACGACGGTGATGGGCGTGCCCGTGGCGTCGTGGTGGGCCGTCAGCACCGCGACCAGCGCGGCCCGTGCCGCCGGCGAGTGCGGCGGGCGGCCGGCCGTGAGTTCCGACCAAGCGTGCAGGAGGCTGTAGCCGTCCACGAGAATGCGCACGAGCGGCACGCGGCGAATATGGAAGCTGGCGAACGGGTTCCAAGCAGGAAGGCGGACCACCACGCCGCAAAGCGCGGCAAGTCACCAATGGACGAAAGCCAAGATGGGCATTCGCCCGCGCAGGTCACTTGCGGCCTGCGCGTGGGAGTCAGTCCATCCGCCACCACCGTCGCGGCCGCGGCCGGCTCGCCACTCGCGGCTTCGGCCCATGTTCCGCGACAAGCCGCTTCGGGAGCGGACGCGGCCCCGGCACAAACTCCAGCCCTGGAATCGTTGCCGGCCACCTGAACCGTGAAAACGTGCCGGAACACCTCTTCCTACCTTCGGCCGCCCAGCACCTTCTCCCGCGCCACCAGCCACAGGAACACCACGAGCACCGTGAAGGGCAGCAGCGAGAGCAGGTCGGGCAGCTCGGGAAAGAGCAGGCCCCGGCCGCCGAGCCATTCGCCAAGGCGGTAGAAGGCCCGGCCCTCGTCCAACGCGGCGAAGCTGTAAAAGGGGTTGTTCTGCGTGGCCCAGGTCTCGATGCCGGCCGAGAACCTCGGCAGGCCCGCGGCCAGCAGCGCAATGACGATGCCTGCGATGGCCCCACCAGCGATGTAGCCGGAGGCCAGCAGCACGCCAGGGCTCTTGTCGCCCTCCGCCTGCAGCTCGGCCTCGGTCAGGTTCTTGTCCCGGTGTTCGCGGCGCAGGCCGTGATCGGCCAGCCAGCGGATCATGCCGCCCACGAAGATCGGCGTGGAAGCCGAGAGCGGCAGGTAAACGCCGACGGCAAAGGCGAGCGAGGACACCCCGCACATCTCGAGGGTGATGGCGATGAAGACGCCCAGCAGCACGAGGTGCCACGGGAGGTCGCCGCCCAGCACGCCCTTGATGATGTAGCTGACGAGGGTGGCCTTGGGGGCCTGGAACTTGGCGACCGGCGTGCCGTCGGGCCGGACGGCGTGCTGGCCATTGATGCCGGGGTCCACGAGCCACACGGCCTGGCCGGCGGCGTCCACGAGGTACTTGCCGGCGGGACCGCCGGCGGTGTCGGTCTTGTGCCAGACGCGGTAGGCCCGGGCGTCGTCCTTCGCCTGCACGCCGGCGAGGGCCTCGCGGGGTGCGCCGGCGAGCTGATCGGGGGTGGCGCGAAGGGCGGGGGCGACCGCGGCGGCGGGCACATAGACGGTGCCGGCCTGGTTGAGCGCCATGAGCACCGGGCCGAGCAACAGCGCGGAGGCCAGCGCGCCGATGAGGATGGCGACCTGCTGCGCGCGGGGCGTCGCGCCGAGGAGGAAGCCGGACTTGAGATCCTGCGAGGTCGTGCCGCCGTTCGACGAGGCGATGCACACGATGCCGCCGATGGACAGCGCGGTGACGAAGTACGCGCGGTCCGTCCAGCCCAGCAGATAGAAGATGAGACAGGTGAGCAGCAGCGTGGCCACGGTCATTCCGCTGATGGGGTTCGACGAGGAGCCGATCTCGCCGGTGAGACGGGAGGACACCGTGACGAAGAGGAAACCGAACACGACGATGAGCAGCGCGCCCACAAGGTTCATCTCGAGTCCCGGCGCCATCCAGATCGCCGCGATCAGCGCGAGGCAGCCGCCCACGACCCAGGACATCGGCAGGTCTCGGTCCGTGCGCAGCGCCGTGGCTGTCCCGCCGCCGCCCGTCAGGTCGCGCAGGCCGGACACGAGGCCGCGGTAGATCAGCGGGAGGGAGCGCAGCACGCTGATGAGGCCGCCCGCGGCGACCGCGCCGGCGCCGATGTAGAGGATGTAGGCGTTGCGGATGTCGCCGGGCGACATCTCCCCGATGGGCGTGCCGCCGGGGGAGAGCGCGCCGGGCAGTCCTTCGCCGAAGAACTTGATCGCCGGGATCAGCACGAGGTACGCGAGCACGCCGCCGGCGCACATGATCGAGGCGATGCGCGGGCCGATGACGTAGCCGACGCCGAGCAGTTCGGGCGTGATCTCGATGCCGACGGAGCCGGCCTTGAACGGCGGGCCGAAGACTTTCTCCGGCGCCTCCTTCCACAGCTTGAAGGCCTTCATCGCCGTGTTGTACGCGAGGCCGATCCCGAAGCCGGTGAAGATCACCGCCGCTCCGGAGGAGAGCTTCCGTGCGATCACGGCAGTATGGCCCGTGCCCTGCCAGCCGGCCGCGGCGGCCTGCGAATCCGGGTCCGCGCCGGCCTTCAGCACCTCGGCGCAGGCGGTGCCCTCGGGGTACTTCAGCGTGCCGTGCTGGGCGACGATGAGCGCGCGGCGCAGCGGGATCATCATCAGGATGCCGAGCAGCCCACCAAGCGTGGCCACGAGCATCACCCGCGTGATGTCGAGGTCGAAGCCGAGGATGAGGATGGCCGGCATGGTGACGCCCACGCCGAACGCGATGGACTCGCCCGCGGACCCGGCGGTGGCCGAGATGTTGTTCTCCAGCACCGAGGCGTCCTTGATCCCAAACCAGCGCGAGGCCGCCCGGAAAATGGCGATGGAAATCACCGCGACCGGGATTGAGGCGCTGACGGTCAGGCCGACCTTGAGCACGAGGTAGAGCGAGGAGGCGCCGAAGACGAGGCCGAGAATGGTGCCCAGAATGACCGAACGCGCGGTGAACTCGCGCAGGCCCGACGCGGGCGGGATGTAGGGCTGGAACGGACGGGCGCCGTCGGGCGGGGCGCCGAAGGGGTTGGCCTGCATCGCGGCCGGCAGGATGAACCGGCGCGGCGGGGGCCGGAAGCATCAACTTGCGCCGGGCGGGCGTGGAAACGGCTTGGTGGCCCGGTCCGGCTGCGTTAAGCGTCCGCCGTGAACGCAACCGAAGCCGAGCTGCTGGGCGCGCTCGACGCGCTCGAAGCCGCGGTGGCCGGCCTGCGCGGCTCCGGGCCGAAGCCCGACGTGGCCGCGCACCTGCGCCGCGTGGACGAGCTGGCCGCCGCGCTGCCGCCGGGCACGGACGCGGAGCTGCGGCATTTCCTGGCGCGCAAAAGCTACCAGAAGGCGCGCCTGCAGCTGGCCGGCCGCGGCGCGGAGGCGCCGCGCGGCGCGTGCGGGCCACACTGAGCCGGAGAGGATGAACAGCAGGCAACAGAGGGAACGGAGCCGTGATGCCGACAACAAGCCTCCTTTGTGCTCTTCGTTTCCTTCTGTCCCTGAAAATCTCCGATTCCCCGCCGTGAAGCACCTCGTCCTGTTCGCCTTCCTGTCCGCCCTGCTGCCGTCCTTCGCGACCGATCCAGCCCCTTCGCCGTCCGCGCCTGGGCGCCCGCGCGGCCGGGCCTTTGCCGCGCGTGCCGCGGAGCCGACTGCGGGCCGCCTGCCCGCGCCGTTTCCCGACGGCGCACGGGTGCTGTTTCTCGGCGACAGCATCACCTTCGCGGACGACTACATCGCGTACCTCGACCTGTTCCTCCGCACGCGGCACCCGGAGCTGCGGATCGAGCTGATCAACCGCGGGATGCCCAGCGAAACCATCGCCGGGACCAGCGAGCCGGCCCACGACCCGCCGCGGCCCGATCTCTTCACCCGCTTGGAGGAGACGCTGGCCGCGACGAAACCCACCGCCGTCGTTGCCAGCTACGGCATGAACGACGGCCTCTACCGGCCGCCCGACGACGCGGTCTTCGCGAAGTACACGAACGGCGTGCGCCGCCTCGTCGCGCGCGTCGCGCAGGCCGGCCTGCCGCTCACGCTGCTTACGCCGCCGCCGTTCGATCCCCTGCCCTTCGCCGGCCGGCCCGCCGCCGCGCAGCCCGACTACCGCCAGCCCAGCCCGGACTACAACGCCACGCTCGAACGCTTCGCCGGCTGGCTGAAGTCGCAGACCGCCACGAACGTCGCGGTGGTGGACGTGTTCGGCTTCGTGCGGGAGCAGCTCCGCCTCCGCCGGCTCGACGAGCCGGGCTTCACCGTCGCCCGTGACGGCATCCACCCGGATGCGACGGGGCACCTGCTGATCGCGCTGGCCATCCTGCGCGCGTGGCAGGTCGAGCCGTCCGTGGGCTTCGCGCTCGTGAACGCGGGCCGCCGCGTCGTCCTCGGGCCGGGGACGGGCGGGGCTGAGTTCCTCGACTCCAGCGCCGTCCGCTTCCGCTGGCGCGTGCCGCTGCCGCTGCCGCTTGATCCGGCGTGGGACACGAACATCGTCAACGCGACCGGATTCAGCCGCTCCTTCAACCGCTGCGAGCTGCGCGCCACACAGCTCCGGACGCCGAGCTGGGACCTTGAGGTGGACGGCGCGCGCGTCCTCAGCACGTCGGCGGTGGCGCTGTTCAAGGGCCTCGACCTCGCGGCCGAACCGGCCTGGCCCGCCACGGCGGATGCCCAGGCCTTGTTGGGGAAGCTGAAGCAGCTCCGTGCCGCCCAACGCGAGCTCTGGGTCCGTGGCGACCCGCATCCGCGGCTGAAGGGCATGTTCGCCGACGGCCAGGCCACGCCGGAGGACGTCGCCCGGCTCGACGCGGAACTTCGCCGGCTGTGCGCGCCTCGCGAGCGCGTGGTCATGCTTGCGCCCGTCACCACGGAATGAACGCCGACGCCCTCGCCGCCCTGCTCGCCCGCCCGGGCGCGCCACCCGCGCTCGGGCCGCAGCGCCGACCCGGTGCGCTGTCCGCGGACGACGTGAAACGGGCGGCCACGGAGGCCATGGTCGGTACGGCGCATCCGCGCGCCATGGAGATCACTGCGCTGGCACTTCTGTGGCACGACCACCTCGACGCCGCGCACGAACTCGTCCAGGAACGGTCCGGCGCGGAAGCCGCGTGGGTCCACGGCCTCATGCACCGCCGCGAGCCGGACCACGGCAACGCGGAGTACTGGTTCCGCCGCGTGGGCCGGCACCCGGCCTACCCCGCGCTTGCGCGGGCCGTGGCCGCGATGCCCGCGGAGGCCGATCCTCAATCACCGCACGACCGGCTGATGGCCGGCGGCGCGTGGGATGCCCTCGCCTTCAACGACGCCGTGGCGGAGGCCGGGGTGGCGGAGGAAGGTTTTCTGCGCGCGGTGCAGGCGGCGGAATTCACCGTGCTGCTGCGGCACCTGGCCGATTTGCGATGAGCGGGCTCGGCGGGGTCCTCAACGCCGTGCTGCCGGTGCTCGGCGTGATCGCCGCGGGCTTCGCGTTCCGCCGGCTGAAGTGGCTCACCGAGGAGGCGGACCGCAGCCTCGTGAAGCTCGTCGTCAACGTCCTCGCTCCCTGCCTCATCCTCGACTCGATCCTCGGCAACGCCGCCTTCGCGCGCCTCGACAACGTCCTGCTGCCGCCGCTGCTCGGCTTCGCCACCACCGCCGCGGGCGTCGGCCTCGGCTGGCTGTGCCGGCGCACGACGGGTGAGCCCGAGGGCGTCGGCCGGCTGCGGACTTTCGCGTTCTGCTCGGGCGTCTGCAATTACGGCTACGTGCCGCTGCCGCTCGCGCAGACGCTCTTTGACCAAGGCACGGTGGGCGTGCTTTTCGTCACCAACATGGGCGTCGAGATCGCGATGTGGTGGCTGGGCTTCTCCCTGCTGCGCGGCGGCGCGCGCGCGTCGTTCTGGAGGAACCTCCTCAGCCCGCCGGTCGTCACCATCGTCGCCTCGCTGGCGCTGAACTTCACCGTGCCGCGCGAACAGGTGCCCGTGGCCGTGCTGAAGGGCGTCCACATGCTGGGCGGGTGCGCGATCCCGCTGGGGCTGCTGATGGTCGGCGCGACGGTGGCGGACCTGCTGCCGGACTTCGGGGCGGGGCGGAACTGGCGCGTGATCGCCGCGGCGTGCCTGGTGAGGCTGGTCCTCTGTCCGTTGCTTTTCCTCGCGCTGGTCTGGCTGCTGCCGCTCTCGCCGGAACTCGAGCGCGTCATGGTGCTGCACGGCGCGATGCCCGCGGCCGTGTTCCCAATCATCATGGCCCGCCACTACGGCGGCGACAGCGCGACGGCCCTGCGCGTCGTGGTCGGCACGTCGGTCGCCGGCGTGGTGACGATCCCGCTGTGGATCAGCGCCGGACTGGCGCTGCTGGACCGGGGGTGATGGCGGACCTCTGTGAATGGGACGGCGGACCCGCTACGGACTGGTCCCACGCCGCTTTGCCTCGTCCCGCCGGCCGGCGGCATAAGCCTCGAAGACGGCGCGGATTTCATCCCGCACCCGGCGGAAGACGGCCAACTGTTCCTCCTCCGACCCGGTCGCGTGCGCGGGATCGTCGAAGGGCCAGTGGTGCCGGTTCACCTGGCCGGGGAACGTTGGGCAGACCTGGTCGGCCTTGCCGCAGACCGTGATCACCGTCTCCACCTTCTCCGCGAGAAACTCATCGAGGTGCTTCGAACGATGGCCGGAGATGTCGAGGCCGATCTCGGCCATCGCGCGGATGGCCAGCGGGTGCACGTAGCCCGCCGGCTTCGAGCCCGCGCTGGCGACGCGCAACGCGTCCCCCGCCGCGGCGCGCAGGATGCCTTCGGCCAGATGCGAGCGGCAGGAGTTGCCGGTGCAGAGCATGAGGACGGTGGGTTTCACAAATGGATGGGAGAATTTGCTCAACAGCATCCGCTAGGTCCGCAACCGCAACCAACCGACGACGCGCCGAATGCGGCCTTGCCGGTGAACACGCCCCAGCCACCAAGAATGACGCGCCGGATGGGCACGCCGGTTTCCGGGTGCCGGGTCAGCGGCGGTTCGCTGGCGCTCTGCTTGATTTCGTATTGCTCCGGCTCCTCGCCCTGGCGGGCCGGAATGGTTTCACAAAGGTAGGTCATGGGGTGATGTGAGTCTCAGAGTGGAACCAGCCCTTCGTGCGCTGGCAGACTTTCACGAGGAAGAGCATGAGCGGCACCTCGATGAGCACGCCGACGACGGTGGCGAGCGCCGCGCCGGAGCTGAGACCGAAGAGCATCACCGCTGTGGCGATGGCGACCTCGAAGTGGTTCGACGCGCCGATCATGGCCGAGGGCGCGGCGTCTTCGTAGCTGAACTTGAGGGACTTCGCGGCGGCATAGGTGATGGCGAAAATCAGCAGCGTCTGGATCGTGAGCGGGATGGCGATCCAGAGAATGGTAAGCGGATTGGCCAGGATGGTTTCGCCCTTGAAACTGAACAACAAAACCAAGGTCGCCAGCAGGGCGATGATGGACACCGGCGTGAGGAAGTGCAGGAATTTTTCCGCGAACCACTCCGGGCCCTTCGTTTTCATGATCCAGACGCGCGAGTAGCAGCCCGCCACCAGCGGCAGGGCCACATAGATGACTACGGAGAGCAGCAGGGCCTCCCATGGCACGGGCATCTTGTTCACGCCCAGCAGCCAGCCGCCGAGCAGGCCATAAAGGAAGAGCATCGTCAGCGAATTCACCGCCACCATGACCAGCGTGTGGCCCTGGTTTCCCTTCGCCAGATAACTCCACACCAGCACCATGGCCGTGCAGGGCGCGATGCCGAGCAGGATCGTCCCCGCGATGTAGGAGCGGTAGAGCTCGACGGTCGAACCATCCTTCACGACCTCCGTGCCGGGCAGCAGGTCTTTGAAAAGCACGCCGAGAAACAACGTGGCGATGGCGAGCATCGTGAAGGGCTTGATGCCCCAGTTGACGACCAGTGTCAGCAGCACCGGACGCGGATTTTTTCCCGCCCTCACCACCTCGCCAAAGTCAATCTTCACCATGATGGGATACATCATGAAGAACAGGCAGATGGCGATGGGAATGGAAACCACCGGCGCGCCATTCACAAAGATGGCCATGCCGTCGAGCGCCTTCGCGAAGCCGGGCGCCACCTTGCCGAGCAGGATGCCCGCGACGATGCAGAGGCCCACCCAGACGGTCAGGTACCGCTCGAACAGGCCCATGGGCCGGCAGGATTGATCAGACATGGAAAGGCTGGTTGGAGATGGCTTCGACGCGCTCGCCGCTTCAGGCGCAGGCACAGTCGCCGTCCCTGCCGTGTGGGATGGCCTCCAGCAGGTTGCCCCGGCGGTCGAACTCGAAGCGGCAGCAGGCCTCGAGCTGCGCCCGCAGCCGCGCCCGCGCCCGCTGCACGCGGGACTTCGCGCCGGACACGGAGATTCCCAGCCGCGCCGCCAGCTCGCGCTGCGTCAGGCCCCCGTGCTCCGTCAGCCGCAGGGCCTCCTGGTCTTCCGGCGGCAGCGCCTCGAGGAAGCGTGCGAGCGCCGGGCCGAGGTCCGGCCCCTCCGGCGCGTCCGGCTCGGCGGCGAGGTCGGGCGGCAGCTCGTCATGCGGACGCTGGCGGCGGTGATGGTCCACGACCGCGTTGCGCGCGATCTGGTAGAGCCAGGCCTCGAGCCGCTCGTGGTCGCGCAGCGACGGCAGCCGCTGATGCACGCGCAGCCACACCGTCTGCAACAGGTCGTCGGCCGTCGCCGCGTCGCGCACCCGCGAACGCAGGAAGCCGCGCAAGTCGCTGCCAAAGCGGTCGAAGATGCCTTCGAGCGCGGGCGCGGCGGCCCTGGAGGGCGGGCTTTCCAGCCCGCCCGGCGGAGACGGCTTGGCGACGAGCGTGGTCATGCGCGCGGCTTCACGGCCTCGAGGTTGGCAGACACGAGGCTGTTTTCCACGCCCGTTCCGGGAGCCCACTCCCGGATGAAGTCGCGGCTGCCGTCCTTCGGCGTGATGCGGACGTCCGTGAAGCCCGCCGCCGCCATCCACGCCTCCCAGTCCGCCACGGACGCCGCACCGGCCGCGCACGCGCTGTACAGCTCCGCATCCGCGAGGAGTTCCGCCGGCAAAGCCGCCGTGCGCACGGGATCGGACACGGCGAGCCGGCCGCCCCGCCGCAGCACGCGGAAGGCCTCCCGCGCCACGCGCGCCTTGTCGGGCGAGAGGTTCAGCACGCAGTTCGCGATCACCACGTCCACCGAGGCGTCCGCCACCGGCAGCGCCTCGATCTCGCCGAGGCGGAATTCGACGTGCGCGTAGCCGCCCCGCGCCGCGTTGGCCCGCGCGCGGCCGAGCATCTCCGGCGTCATGTCCACGCCGATGACGCGGCCGGCCGGGCCGACGGCCTGCGCGGCGAGGAAGCAGTCGAAGCCCGCGCCGCTGCCGAGGTCGAGCACGACCTCGCCGGGCCGGAGCGAGGCCAGCGCCGTGGGGTTGCCGCAGCCGAGGCCGAGGTCCGCGCCGTCCGGCACGGCGGCCGAGTCCGCCGCGGTGTAGCCGAGGCGCGCAGCGTCCGTGGCCGCGCCGGAGCAGGAAGCGCCGCCCGCCGCGGGCGTGCAGCAGCCGCCCCCGGGCCGCAGGGCGACCTGGCCGTAGCGTTGCCGCACCTGGTCGCGGATGCCGTCGTGGGTTTCCGCCAGTCGTGAGTTTGTCTTCATCCCCGGGAGAGACGCAGGCGCGGCGAAAAGGACGCAGGGATTCTCGGGCGCAGGCCATCGCCCCAAAACTCACGGGCCAACGGGGCCGGCGGAAACCACTTCGCGGTAGGGCGTTGCTGCCGCAACGCCCCAACCAGCGCCCGGCCGAGCGCAGCAATGGCCGGGCCGCCGTCCACAGACCCCGACCCGCCCGCGGCGCTTCGCGCGCGGGCGGGCAGATGGGGCGTCACCGCAGCGAAGCCCTGCCGGCCGTCGGGCCGGGCCGGAGGCCGGCACTCCTCGGAGACGGCGGACCGGGCCGAGACCGCCCCAGGTTTCGGCTTGCGCAACGAAGGCTCTTCGCCAGCCTCGCTCAAAGCTTGCAAGCCACCCTCACCCCTCTTCGGGGAAAAACCGCGCATTCTGCGGGTGTTCCCCGGCCTT
>JBJXFY010000247.1:0-11523 GCA_046155815.1 Limisphaerales bacterium
CGCGCCTCACCGAGCTGTGCGACCGCTTCGGCGCGCGCTTCAGCGGGACGACGAACCTCGAGGCGGCGATTGACTGGACGGTGGCCCGGCTGCGCGAGGACGGCTTCGACGAAGTGCGCACCGAGCCGGTGATGGTTCCCCGCTGGGTGCGCGGCGCGGAATCGGCGGAACTCGTCGAACCCACGCCCGGCCCGCTGCCGATGCTGGGTCTCGGCGGCAGCATCGGCACGCCGCCGGAAGGGATCACGGCCCCGCTGCTCGTGGTCACGAACTTCGCCGAGCTGGCGGCACGCACCAACGAGGCCGCCGGCCGCATCGTGCTCTTCAACGCCGCCTTCACCGACTATGGCGCCACGGTGCAGGTCCGCTGGCGCGGCCCGGCCGAGGCGGCACGCGCGGGTGCGGTGGCGTGCCTCATCCGCTCTGTCACGCCCTTCTCCCTCCAGACGCCGCACACCGGCGCGATGGACTATCCGACCAACGCCCCGCGCATTCCCGCCGCGGCGCTCACGATTGAGGACGCCGACCGCCTCCATCGCTGGCAGGCGCGCGGCGTCACGCCGGTCGCCCGGCTGCGCATGGCGGCGCAGACGCTGCCCGAAGTGCCGTCGCGCAACGTGCTCGCGGAGCTTCGCGGCCGGGAACGGCCGGAGGAGATCATCGTCGTGGGCGGGCATTTCGACTCGTGGGACGTGGGCCAGGGAGCGCTGGACGACGGCGTGGGGTGCATCGCGGCGTGGGAGGCGTTGCGCCAGATCAAAGGACTTCCGCAGCCCCCCCGCCGCACGCTGCGGCTCGTGCTGTGGACGAACGAGGAGAACGGCCTGCGCGGCGCGCGCGCCTATGCGCATCGGCCCGCGGACGAACTGGCCCGGCACGTCGCGGCCATCGAGCTGGACCGCGGGCTGGGCTGGCCGCGCGGGTTCAGCTTCCTCGGCGGCGACGCCGGCCTCGCGATGCTGCGGGGCTTTTCCGACCGCCTCGCCCCGCTGGGCGCGGGGGAATTCCGGCGCGGCGGCGTAGGCGCGGACCTCGGTCCCCTCATCGAGCGCGGCGTGCCCGGCCTGGAGATGATCAACAGCAGCACGAACTACTTCTGGTTCCACCACACCGCGGCGGACACGGTGGACAAGGTGAGTCCGGCGGAACTTGACGCCACCGTCGCCGCGCTGGCCGTGCTCGCCTGGTCCCTCGCCGACGCGCCGGAGAAGCTGCCGCGCTGACGGGGCGCGGATCTTGTTCGCCGTAGGCCGCCGACGCGTCCCGTGACTGCCTCAGCGCAGGTTGGCTCGGTCGGCCGGCCGTCCGCCATCGCGCGGAGAACCCAGTCACTTCATCCGGTTGAGGCTGGACTGGAGAATCTCCCAGTCGGCCTTCCCATTCACCTTGTCGCGGGCCGCGGCGTTGAGGCCGGCCTCGAGTGAGTTCTTGGTCGGGCGCTTCACCTGGTAGAAGATGCCGAACCGGCCAGGAAAGGCCTCATCGGCGAGGCGGTAGGCCGCGAATTCATCCGTGGCATCATGGTCGGCGGGCACGGTCTCGAACCGGCCTCCCTTCCGTGGGTTCGAGGCGTCGAAAGCGCCGGCGTAGAATTCCACGCACTCGCTCAGGCACTGGACGAAGCTGAAGCCGTCGTGGTCCATCGCCGCCTCCATCATCTGCATGAGATGATTCGGGTTGGTGTGGGTGGTGCGCGCCACGAAGGTGGCGCCGGCGGCAAGGGCCTGCTTGAGCGGGTTGATCGGCCGGTCCATCGCGCCGCCCGCGTCCGTCTTGGACTTGAAGCCGACGGGGGACGTGGGCGAAGTCTGCTTCTTCGTGAGGCCATAGACCCAGTTGTCCATGACCACAAAGGTCATCTTGATGTTCTTCCGGGCGGTGTGATTGAAGTGGTTTCCCCCGATGGAGAACGCGTCGCCGTCGCCGCTGAAGACGAAGACATGGAGGTCGGGCCGAGTGAGGGAGATGCCGGCGGCGAACGGCAACGCGCGGCCGTGGATGAAGTGCGCGCCGTGCGCCTGCACGAAGTAGGGAAAGCGGCTCGAACAGCCGATGCCGGCGACGGTGGTCACCTTCTCGTGCCACATCCGGCGTCTCTCGATGAGCTTGTAGTACAGCGCGAGCACCGAGAAGTCACCGCAGCCGGGGCACCACGTCGGGTGGTCGGCGGCGGTTTCCTTCTTGGTGAGCGGCCTGCGCTCGTCGTCGGTCAGCGGCGGGACAAGGGCCACGGTCCGGGCGGGCAGCTGGAAAAGGTTGGTCGAAGCGGTCATGAACACTCCCGTGGAATGGCTAGCGGTTCCCGCCTGACACGGCCTCCGCCAGGAGCGCGCGGGTGCGCTCCGTGATCTCACTCACCTTCCAGGTGAGGCCGTCCGTCTTGTTGATGCCCCGGATTCTCGGGTCCGCAAAGCGGGCGCGCAGGATGGCGGCAAGCTGGCCGTAGCCGTACAGGCCGGAGTCGTTCGTCTCGACCACGAAGACATGGTTGAAGCCCTCGAAAATGCGCTCGAGACCGTTCGGGAGGGGGTGGAGATGCTTGAGGTGAAGCTCGGACCAGGCCTCGCCGCCGGCCCGCGCGCGCTGCACGGCCTCGCGGATCGAGCCCTGGCTCGAACCCCAGCCCACCAGCAGCACGGTGCCTTCCTCCGGGCCGAACACCTTGGGCTGCGGCAACTCCGCGGCCAGCGCCTGCAGCTTGCGTCGCCGCTTGGCCGTCATGGCCGTGTGCAGCTTCGGCGAGCCGGTCGGATGGCCCAGTTCGTCGTGCTCTAGGCCGGTGACAATGGGATACTTGCCGCTGGCAATCCGTGTGCCCGGCGCCAGATGCCGCGTGACGCCGTCCGGCGCGGAAAGGTCGTAGGGCTTGTGGTCGAGCACGGCGGACAGGTCCGGCGAGATGTCCTGCGCGAGCCGCGGCAGGTCGGGTTCGTCGAAAGCCTCGATGCGGGTGGCGATGGCCTGGTCGGAGAGGATGATGACCGGGACGCTGTACTTGCGGGCAATATTGACGGCCTCGATGGCGGTGTAGAAGCAGTCCTCGACGCTGCACGGCGCGACGACCACGCGGGGCGAGTCGCCGTGGCCCCCGAAGCACGCGATGTTCAAGTCGCTCTGCTCGACGTTGGTTGGCATGCCGGTCGAGGGGCAGCCGCGCTGCACGTCCACGACCACGAGCGGCATCTCGGCCATCACGGCCCAGCCGAGCGCCTCGGTCTTCAGGGAAATGCCCGGGCCGGACGAGCCGGTCACCGCCACGCGTCCGGCATAGCTGGCGCCCAGCGCCATCGAGACGGCCGCGATCTCGTCCTCGGTCTGGACGAAGGTGCCGCCGTACTTCGGCAGCTCGCGTCGGAGCAGTTCCATGATGTCGCTCCACGGCGTGATCGGATAGCCGGCCCCGAAACGCACGCCGGCCGTGATGAGGCCAAAGCCCAGGGCCTCGTTGCCGTTCATCACCACCTGGTGCCCGCCGCGCTTCTGCGGCTCGGTGAAACCGAAGAGCTCGATCACGTTGTCGAGCTGGAAGCTGTAGCCCGCGTGGAAGGCGGAGAGCGCGTTCTGCGCGATGCTGGGATCCTTCCCGGTGAACCGCTCTGCGATGAGCTTCTCCAACTTGGGCAGTTCGAGGCTGAACATCCTCGCGATGACGCCCAGCGCGAACACGTTCTTGCCCTTGTCCCGGCCGCTGCCGCCGATCGCCTCGATGGTGCGGCTGGAAATCGGCACGCCGACGTGGCGGCAGCCGGGCTGCCACTCGGGATTCGGCGTCACGTGATCGGAGTCATAGAGCACGATGCCGCCCTTCCGCAGCGAACCGATGTGATCCCGGTAGCTGTGGTCGTAAAAGGCCAGCAGCACATCCGCCTCGTCGCCGGCACTCAGGACCTCGCCGGAGCCGATGCGGACCTGGAAGATGGAGGGACCTCCCGAGATGGTGGACGGGATGGTCATGAAGGTCATGACCTCCTGTTCGCTGCGCCCGGCCAGACGCGCGAGGAAACCGCCGATGGCCTGGATGCCATCCTGGGAGTTGCCGGCGATGCGGATGACGGCCTCGGAAACGCGCCGCACGGGCGGCGCGGCGGACACGCCGGTGGCGGTCGTTGTACTTGCGCTCATCAATGGGCTGATAGGATGCACTCCAGCCATTCAGGGCTGGAAAGAGGACCCTTGAGACTAACCGGGGACACCTGGGTGTCAATCGGCCCGGGCGCGCGGTTGACGCGCGGTGGGCCCATGGAAGCATAAAAAGGCCGGCGGCCTGCATGGCCGACGGCCTGGGTGGGAAGCGACAGCGGGGGCCTACTTGTCGAGCTCGATCTTGGACGCGACGAGGATGATCTTGTCGCCGTCCTTCTTGACGGTGCCAACGGCGGTGACCTTGGCGGTGCCGGAGCAGATGTTCTTGTGGAAGGCCTTGCTCACATCGTTCTGTTCGAGCGTGTACAGGACTTCCTTGCCGTCCTCCTTCACGCGGATGCCGTTCTGGCACTTGTCGGCCTTCTTGAGCTCGCACTTCAGGCATAGCCCTTCGCCCTTGATGGTTTTTTCCTTCTCCTGCGCCTGGGCCGAGAGGGTCAAGGCGGCGGCGACAGTCAGGAACGCGAGGAAGTTTTTCATGATTTGCATAGGTTGGTTGACGTTCGGTGGACAGTCTAGGCGAGGCTCAGAACGATTCAACTCGATTTTCTGGGGGGTTTGCGCCCGGGGCGGGCTGACCGTAAGGCCCCGCGCCGTGAGTTCGGACGAGCCGCGCCTGCTGCTATTGATTCCCGCGTACAACGAGGAGGCGCGCCTCGCGCCGGTGCTGCGCGCCTATGTGGCGCATTTGCGGGCGCATTACCCCGGTGAGTTTCGGATCGTTGTGGTGCTGAACGGCTGCCGGGACAACACGCTCGGCGTGGTGCAGGCTGCGGCGACGGAAGCACCGGAGCTTGGCTGGCTGGACTATCCCGGCCGCATCGGCAAGGGCGGCGCGCTTATCGAGGGCCTCAAGCTCGCCCCCCGCGCGGACTATGTCGGCTACGTGGACGCCGACGGGGCCACACCGCCGCACGCCTTTCTCGACCTCGTACGGCGGATGGAGGCGGACGATGCGGATTGCGCCATCGGCTCGCGCTGGCTGCCGGGCGCGGTGCTGCACCAGGCGCAGAGCTTCAAGCGGCGCCTCACCAGCCGCGCCTTTCACCTGTGCGTCGAACTGCTGTTCGGCATGGGCTTCCGCGACACGCAATGCGGCGCCAAGGTGCTGCGCCGCGAGGCGGCGCAGGCGGTCCACGGGGACCTGCGCACGGCGGACCTCGCCTTCGACATCAACCTCCTCTACGTGCTGAAACGCTCGGCCTTCCGCGTCGTGGAAGTGCCGACGGAATGGACCGACCAGCTCGGCACGAAGATCCAAATCGGCCGCAGCTCGCTCACGATGCTGCTCTCGATCATCCGCCTGCGGCTCGTGTACTCGCCGCTGTACGCGATGCTGCAGCCGCTCCGGCCGCTGGAAACGTGGCTTTACCTCAAGCTGGGCGCGCCGCCGTCGCTGCCGCCGGTCATCCCGGCCGGGCAGGAGCACGCCGCGCTGCGGCCCACGAAAAGCCCGCCGCCACCAGCAGCAGCAGCGCGCTGAACCCGCCCAGCACCAGGAGCACGGCGCGGAAGCCATCCATTGCCGGCAGCGCCGCGAGCCGGCCGCGCAGCAGGAGCAGCGTGGCCGCATAGCCCGCCGCCACCGCCACCAGCCACGGCACCGCGGCGTAGCGTTCGCGGGCGAGCAGGTTGTGGATGAGCGTGTAGGCCGCCGTGAGCGGCAGCATCGCCCACACGAAGCCGACCACGAGCGGCGCCGCGGCGAGGAACTCGGGCCGGCCCGCAAAGAGGATCCGCAGCGGCAGCGCAGGAAAAGCCGTGCAGACCAGCGCCGCCGCCAGCCCCGTGCCGAGCGTCGCACCCAGCGCCAGCCGCAGCGCCTCGGTCGGCTCGCCCGTGGCGGCGCTGCGCGCGACCTTCGGGAAGAGCACCACCGCGACCGGGATCGTGAACATCACCAGCGCGCGGCCGATGCGCCCCGCCGCGGCATACAATGACTTGGCCTCGTCCGTGAACGCCGTCTGCACCACCTGCGTGTCGAGACCCAGCATCACGCTGCCTGCCGCCAGGCCGCACGTCATCGGCACCAGCCGCCGCAGCCACGGCCACGCGTCGAAGCCTCCCCCCTTCCCTGCCAGCGTCGCACGCAGCGGCCACGCCGACAACACGAGCGCCGCCAGCGCGCCGATCACCAGCCCGGTGCAGCCGCCCACGACTCCCCAGCCGAGCACCGGCACCAGCAGCGCCACCGCCGCCAGACGGCCCGCGCCCGCCGCCATCGTCGCGTGGCCGAGCCAGAGGAAGTTCTGCGCCCCCTGCAGCAGCCCCGCGAACACCGGCTGCCATAGCATCACGAGCCCCGCCACCAGCGTGGTCCAAAGCACCGCCGGGCGCGGGATCGCCCACAGCTCGAGCAGCCTCCCCTGCCCCGCCCAGGCCGCCGCCGCCAGCAGCAGCCACAGGCCCGTCACGCCGATCAGCACCCGGCGCGCCGCGGTGCGCAGCGCCGCCCGCCGCGCTTCGTCCACCGCCGCGGCCGACATCTGCGCGAACATCCCCTGCACGCCCGCCACCGGGATGCCGATCAGGTACAGCAGGTCCACCATCGCCGCGAAGACCGCGTAGTCCGCGCCGCCCATGCGGCTCGCCGGCAGATGCACGAAGGACATCAGCGCGCCCGACACCGCGGTGGCCATCAGCATCCAGCCGCTTTGCCGGAAAAACGCGAGGCGCTGTCCGCGCGCGGCGTCGCTCATCTTTGTCTCCAAAGTTAAACCGCAGATGGACGCGGATGGACGCGGATTCCGAATTCCTTCGCCGCCGCCTCAGGCCTGCCCCGCGGAACAAGGGCGGTCCTTGGGCACCGTGTCTGGCCGTTGTCAGTCATCTGCGTTGATCTGTGTCCCTCCGCGGTTCAAGACCCTTTCAGCGATTCCAGAAACCGCCGCAGCACCTCCACCGCCCGGTCGAGCTGCGGCAGCGCAATCCACTCGTCCGCCGTGTGCGCCTGCGCGATGTCGCCCGGACCGAACACCACCGACGGTGTGCCGCCCATCGCCAGCACCGCGGCGTCGCAGAAGTAATGCACCCCGCGCGGCTCCGGCGACTTCGCAACCTCCATGAACTGCCGCACCAGCGGCAGCTCCGGGTCCGTCTCCAAGGCCGGCTCCGGGACGCCCTTCTGGTCCGCCAGCTTCACCCGCAGCCCGCGCGCCGTGAGAAAGGCACGGACCTCGCGCAGCACGCCCGCGTGCGACTCGCCCGGCAGCGTGCGGCGGTCCGCCTGGATCGTGCAACGGTCGGGCACGATGTTCGGCTGCGTGCCGCCGCGGATCACGCCGACGTTGATCGTTGGCCGGCCGAGCAGTGGATGCGACTTCTCGCGCAGCGCCGCGGCGTAGTCGCCCTCAAGCGCCTCGACCACCCGCGCCATCTCGCGCACGGCGTTGCGGCCCAGCTCGGGCATCGCGCCGTGCGCCGCCTGGCCGCGGGTCTCGATGGTGAGCCACACGTCGCCCTTGTGCGCCGTCACCACCTTCAGCCGCGTCGGCTCGCCCACGACGGCGAGGTTCGCCCGGAAGCCGGACTTCACCAGCGCGCGCGAGCCGAGCTGCAGGTTCTCCTCGTCCACCAGCCCGGCAAAGACGATCTCCGTGGCCGCCGGCCGCGGGCCGGACTTCGCCAGCGCGACCAGCGCGGTGAGCATCGCGGCCACGCTGCCCTTCGTGTCGCACGCGCCGCGGCCGTGGAGGCGGGTGCCGCGGACCTCCGGCGTGAAGAGGCGATCGTTGCCGCCGATCACGCCGACGGTGTCCATGTGCGGCGCGAGCAGAACGCGCCGCGTGGTCCGGCCGGCGGGCGCGAGGCGGAGCAGCACGTTGCGCCGGCCGGGCCGCACGTCCTGAAACTCCACGTCGAGGCCCGCGCGCGCGCCGAGCGCCGCGAGGAAGTCCGCCACGCGCGCCTCGCCCGCGGTGGCGTCGCCCGCCGGGACAAAGGCCGGGTTCACGCTCGGCAGCGCGACGAGGTCACGCAGGAGCGTGGCGGCCGGGGAAAGGGAGCGGGCGCGCAAGCGCGGCAAGGTAGGAGCGCCAAGGAACGGGTGTCGAGGCGGCGCAAGGAAAAGGGCGGGCTGGAAAGCCCGCCCTCCGGTGAACCTGGCCTTTCCGGCCTTACTTGGCCGCCAGCGCCTTCTTAATCGCGTCCGCCACCTCGGGCGCGTCGGGCGCGGTGCGCGGCTCAAAGCGGGCGAGGATCTTCCCGTCCGCGCTGACGAGGAACTTGCCGAAGTTCCATTTCACTTCACCGGGGAAGGGCGAGTCCTTGCCGGTGAGCGCGGCGTAGAGCGGGTGCTGCTCGGCACCCTTCACATGCACCTTCTCCGTGAGTGGAAAGGTCACGTCGTACTTGGATTTGCAGAAGGCCTGGATCTCCTCGGGCGTGCCGGGCTCCTGGCCGTTGAAGTCGTTGCTGGGCACACCGACGACGGTGAAGCCCTGGTCCTTGAACTCGCGCTGCAGCTTCTCGAGCGCGGAGTACTGCGGAGTGAGGCCGCACTTGGAGGCGACGTTGACGACGAGGAGCACGCGGGCCTTCTGGGCCTTGAGCGTGGTGTCCTTGCCGTGGATGTCCTTGATGGGGATCTCGGTCACGCTGCCGGCCCATGCGCCGGGCGCGGCAAAGGGCAGGACGGTCACGGCCGCGAGGGAGAAAAGGCGGGCAAATGGATTCATGGCGACGCAAAGATGAACCGGACCGGGGGCGCGTCAAACACGCGCTCCGGACGGCGAAGGCAAGAACTGCGCCCGGAGGATGCGGCCTGCGGTCACAGGGAAATCTCGTGGGCCGCGGGCCTTCGGGAAATGGAGGCGCCCTCAAGTCCCCTCAGCCCTGGCTCAGCCGCCGCTTCGGCGCGTCGTGCAGCAGCGCGTGGGCTTCCTGAAGGATCACCGGGATGCGGTCGCGGAACGGGCTGCGGGCGAGCACGGGGGCGAGAGCCTTCGCGTTGACCGCGCCGGCGTTCTCGCCAGGGAACCAATGGTCCGCCTGGCCGAGCAGGTTGTAGCGCATCTTGCCCCAGGCCACGAGATCGAGCGCCTTGGCGTAGGTCCAGAGGCGGAGGATTTCGAGCACGTTCACCTCGCCGGGCACGTCCACGTACTCGGGCAGGCCCTCGGTCCAGCGCAGGCACCAGTCGCGGCCCAGCACGCGCTCCAGCTCGGCGCGTAGGCGGGCCTCGATCTCCGGCAGCACCTCGTGCATCCGGTCGTACCCCGCGAGTCCGGCGACGTGCTCATCAAAGTCGGCCGGCCGCGCCGCGCCGAGGCTGAGGGTGTGGACGTGCGGCTGGCTGAGGCACCAGAGGTCGTTGAACTGCATCGGGGTGAGTGGCCGGCACAATTCTACGAGCTTCGGCGGCGGGTCGTAGAGCTTACCGCCCTTGTCGTTCGGGCTGATGATGAAGACGCCCAAGTCACGCCGGCGGGCCTCCGGGATGGCCGGCCAGTTCAGCTCGTTCACGAAGTACCAGTGCAGGTTCACGTAGTCGAAGCCGTCGCTGCGGATGGCCTCAAGGATAACATCCGTGGTGGCGTGCGTGGAAAAGCCGACCCAGCGGCAGCGCCCCTCGGCCTGCAGCTTCCGCGCCGCGGCGAGGCAACCGTCCTTCCGCAGGGACCAGTCGAGGAGCTGACGGTTGTTGATGCCGTGGAGGGAGAGCAGCTCGACGTGGTCCAGGCCGAGGTAGGCCATTGAGCGGTCGAAGGTCTTCAGGAACTCGTCCGGGGTGGCCATCGGCGCGACCTTCGTCTGCACGATGAGCTTCTCCCGCGGGAAATGCGCGAGAACGGGGCCGAGCTGCATCTCGCTCGAGCCATATCCGCGGGCGGTCTCGATGTGGTGGATGCCCAGTTCGACAGCGCGGCGGATGGTGGCCTCGAGGTTGGCCTGGCCTTCCTTGGGCACCTCGCTCCACGGGATGTCCTGCCACTTGTGCTGGTAACGCATCCCGCCGCAGGAGAAGACCGGCATCTGGAGCCCGGTGCGGCCAAAGCGGCGGTAGCGCATGGCCCCCTTAGTTGCCGCGGCGCGGCGGCAAGGTAAGCGCCGTCAGCACGAAGCGGGCGTCACTGCGGACTGCCGGGGAACGGCGGCAGTTCAATGCCCAATTCGGCGCCCCGGCGCCGTTGCTCGGTCACCGCGTTGATCTGGTCCTGGGCCGGATTGCCGCTGTTGAAGGCATTGCCCATCGGCTGTTCCGCCACGCCACCGCGCGTGCGCAGCGGCCGGGACACGTTCTGTGCCCCGATGTCCGGCTGGACGGCCAAACTGTTGAGCTGGTTGATGGCGGCAGCGGTGGGTGATGGCTGCGGGGTGCCGTCCGAGGCCACGCCGGCGCGGCTGGAGAAGACGACCGGGCCGGCGTTCGGGTTCAAGCCCGGCTGGGCCGGCGCGGCCCCGGGCAGGCCGGCGCGCACGCCCGGCTGTCCCGGTGCGGGCACGCCCGGCTTGCCCGGCACGGCGGCCGGGGCGGCACCCTTGATGCCGTTCTCCGCAAAGCTCAGCGTCATCTCGAAGCCGGCGTTGCGGATGCGAACGGTTTCCCTTACGGCATCAATCTCAACGACCTCGACGGCCGAGTTGCGCGTGTTCCCGTGCGCCGGGTTGTCGGTGAGCGTCGGGTAGAGGAACTGCCCCGGCCGGTCCTTGTCCGGCAGCATCAGGTGGGCGTAGCGCAGCGCACCGATCTGTGACACGCCGGCGAGCTTCACGTCCACCTTGTCCGGCGGCGGCGCGGGCGGGTTGGTCGGCGGCGGGGGCGGCGGCGCGGGCTCGCGCAGGCCAAAGGCGTTGCGGCGGGCGATGCCCTTGTATGGGTTTTCCCCCGGCGGATTGTCCTGTGCCAGCACGGCCAAGGAGGCCAAGCCGGCCAGCAATCCGGGAAGGAGTCGGTTCCGCGCAGCTTTCATCGTCGGACGGGTAACACCGGCGGGTGCGGAAGGTTTCCCGCACCCGGCGACAGGCTACGCCGGATGCCGTCGGAAGGCCAGCCCCCGCGCGAAGGCAGGCGGCCCCGTTTTCCTCACGACTCCCGGCGGACTTTGCTCCAGCCTCTCGGCCGCATGAAGCCATTCTGGTCCGGCGTTTTCCCGGCCATCACGACGCAGATGCACAAGGACGGCTCCCTTGATCTCGGGGCCACCGCCACGCATGCCGAGGCCCTCATCGCCAGCGGCATCTCCGGCCTGATCTTCCTCGGCTCGCTGGGCGAGAACCAGGCGCTCACGCCGGACGAGAAGCGCCGCGTCATGGAGGCAGTGATCGGGGCGGTGGCGGGCCGCGTGCCGGTGCTGAGCGGCGTGGCGGAGAGCAGCCTGGCGGAGGCCGTCCGCTACGTGCGCGACCTGGAGCGCCTTGGCGCGGACGGTTACATGCTCA
>JBJXFY010000251.1:0-6531 GCA_046155815.1 Limisphaerales bacterium
CGCCTTCCCGCAGCTCACCGGCAACCGCTCCATCGGCCCGCTGCTCACGCGCCTCGACGCGTTCCTCGCGCCCCGGCCGCTGCGGCGGCTGGTCTCCCGCCGCACGGGCACGCTCGACTTCACGGCGCTGCTCGACCGCGGGCACATCCTGTTCGCCCGGCTCGCCCAGGGAGCCGTCGGCCGCGAGAACGCCCACCTGCTCGGCTCGCTCCTCATGGCCAAGCTCCAGCAGGCGGTCTTCAGCCGCCAGCGCCTGGCGGCGGCGCAGCGCCGCGACTTCTGGGTGTACGTGGACGAGTTCCCGGACTTCATCACGCCGAGCCTGGCGGAGCTGCTCACCGGCGCGCGCAAGTACCGCGTGGGCCTCACCCTCGCCCACCAGGAGCTGCGCCAGCTTGAGCGCGACCGCGAGTTGGCCGGGGCGGTGCTCGGCAGCACGGGCACGCGCGTCGTCTTCCGCGTCGGCGACGACGACGCCCGCAAGCTGGCCGAGGGGTTCGCCCACTTCACCGCGCGCGACCTTCAGAACCTCGCCACGGGTCACGCCGTCGTCCGGGCGGGACAAAGCGACCACGACTTCAACCTCGCGGTGCCATCCCCGGAGCCGGTACTGGAGGCGGAGGCCACGGCCCGGCGGCAGGCCGTGCTCGCCGCCTCCCGCGCCCGGTTCGGTCCCGCGCCCGAGGAGCCGCCGCCGGAACCGTCCCTGCCTCCCACGCCGGAACCAGGTCCACCCTCCGCCCCGAACGTCGGTGCCGCGGAAGTTCCGAAGCCGGAACCTGTCGTGGCGGTTCAGCCCGCGGCCCCGACGAAGCCGCCCTCCAAGGCGGCGGCTGAGCTGGGCAAGGGAGGCGAGCAGCACCGGGCCATCCAGACCCGGCTCAAGGAGGCGGCGGAGATGCTGGGATTCCGGGCGGTCGTCGAGATGGAGATTCCAGGGGGAGGGTCGGTGGACCTGTTCCTCCAGCGCGGGACGCAGACCTTGGCCTGCGAGGTGTCGGTCACCAACACCCTCGACTACGAGGTCGGCAACGTCCGCAAGTGCCTCCAGGCCGGCTTCCCGAACGTGGTGGTCGTGTCGCCGAACCAGGAGAAGCTTCGGAAACTCGAGGCCGCCGTCCGCAACTCCCTGGGCGCGGAGGAGACGCGCCCGGTGGCGTTCTTCCTGCCGGACGACTTTGCCAAACATCTGGCAACGCTGAAGCCGCCCTCGCCGGACGCGGTGGCGAGCGAAACCACCACGAAAGGTTACAAGGTCCGCAGGAAGTACGAGCCGCGTCCCGCTGCCGAACGCCAAGCACTCGAGGAGGACGCGATCAGGTCGCTGGCGGCCATGCTCAAGCCGCCCGCGAACCCCGGCTAGCGCGCGACAGACGGAAGAGCGGGCCGGCGACACGTCGGTCCGAATAGTGCTCGATCATCCGGATGCGAAGCCGCGTGAGGCTCAGTTCGGGTCGCTCCTCCGCGTTGAAGACCGTGGGCGCGGCCACGCCTAGCTCGCGGGCGGCCTCCGCCTTGGTGCGGCCGGCACCGAGGCGCGCGGCCTTGGCCAGGGCGGCCAGTTCCGGCTCGGTGACCATCTCCTTCGTCAGCATCGGGACGGCACCCTTCCTGAACGTAGTTGGAATGGCTATTGTTTTCTTGAGCCTGCCGCGGCCTTCGACGATCCTTCCGTCATGAGCCCGGACTTCCCCGACGCCCTCCCGCCGCGGCCCGTGGGCCTCTGGATCCGCGTCAGCACCGACGACCAGGCCAAGGGCGACAGCCCGAAGCACCACGAGGCGCGGGGCCGCCACTTCGCCGCCGCCAAGGGCTGGGCGGTGATGGAGGTTTATGATCTGGCCGGCGTGAGCGGCAAGTCCGTCATGGAGCATCCCGAGACGAAGCGGATGCTGGAGGACGTCCGGCGCGGCCACATCTCCGGGCTCGTCTTCTCCAAGCTCGCCCGGCTCACGCGCAACGCCCGCGAACTGATGGACTTCGCCGAGTTCTTCCGCCAGCACAACGCCGACCTCGTCTCCCTGCAGGAGAACATCGACACCGGCACGCCGGCCGGCCGCCTCTTCTACAACATGGTCGCCGTGATGGCGCAGTGGGAACGCGAGGAGATCGCCGACCGCGTCCGCGCCTCCATCGCGATCCGCGCCAAGCTGGGCAAGCCGCTCAACGGCAAGGCCCCGTTCGGATACCGGTGGGTGGACAAGAAGCTCTCGCCCGACCCGGACGAAGCCCCGGTGCGCCGCCTGATGTACCAGCTCTTCGCCGAGCACCGGCGCAAGAAGACGGTCGCCCGGCTGCTGAACGAGCAGGGACTCCGCACCCGCGACGGCCACCGCTTCACCGACACCACCGTGGGCCGGCTGATCGCGGACCCGACGGCAAAAGGTCTCCATCGCGCCAACTACACGCGACGCGTGGCCGACAAGCGGCCCTGGGCGCTCAAGCCTGAGCACGAGTGGGTGATGACGCCCGTGGAGCCGATTGTGCCAGAGGAACTGTGGCTCCGGTGCAACGACCTGCTGGAGACGCGCCGCACGGCCCGTTCCCGGCCGGGGAAGCGCCCCGTCCACCTTTTCGCCGGCCTGACGGTCTGCGGCTGCGGGGCCAAGATGTATGTGCCCACCAACACCCCGAAGTACGTGTGCGGGAAGTGTCGCCGGAAGATCCCGTGCGCCGACCTCGAGGGCATCTTCCTCGAAGAGCTGAAAGGCTACCTGCTTTCACCCTCCTCGGCCGCCGGCTATGTGGCGCAGGCGGGGGCCGCCCTCGCCGCCAGGACCGCCCTGCTCGGGGCGCAGCAGAAGGATCTGCAGCGCGTCCGGCAGGACATGGACGCCGCCGTCCGCCTGTACACGGACGGCGGATTGAACGTGGCCCAGTTCAAGGAGCGCTACCAGCCGCTGGACGACCGCAAGCGCGCCATCGAGGAGGAGCTTCCCCGCATCGAGGCGGAGGCGGCGCTGCTCAAGATGGAGGGCTTCACCGTGGAGCACATCATGGCCGAGGTCCGCGGCCTCGACGCGCGCTGGCCGCAGATGGACCCGCCGCAGCGGCGCACCCTGGTCGAGATGCTGGTGAAGGAGGTCGTCGTGGACGATCAGGAAGTCACCTTAACCCTCTGCTACGCCCCCTCTTTCGAGAACATGACAAATAGGCAACGCACGGTGTGATGTGCATGGCGTTCACGAGACAGAGTCCCTCCTGCACGCCGCTGCGGACGACCAGCCGCGCCACGGTGTCCGTCAGGTTCACGAACCCGCGCCGGGCCGGAACCTCCATCCAGAGATGCTCGGTGAGGTGCTTCATGGTCGGATCGTCAGCGAGGCCGGGCCGGGAGCCAGCGTAGAGCAACGGACACGGCGCGACCAAGGTTTGTCACGCGCCTGCCGCGCCCGGCCCGCCGCTTGAACCGGCCGGCCCGCGTGCCACCCTCGCGGCGTGCCCCGCCGAGCCGCCGCGCTGCTGCTAGCCCTCCTGCTGCCGTCCCCGGCCGCCATGGACGCCTCGGCCGACCCCGCGGCCACCGTCACCAGCACGAATATCCCCGCCGGCGCGACCGCGGCGCAGGCCCGGCTCCGCGTCGCGCCCGGCCTGGCCGTCGAACTGTGGGCCGCCGAGCCGCTCGTGCAGGACGTGACGAGCCTCGCCTTTGACGAGCACGGCCGCGCGTACATCGTCGAGTCCGGCCGCCGCCGCACCAGCGTCTTCGACGTCCGCAACCTCCAGCCGTGGCTCGACGACGACTTCGCCCTGCGCTCGGTGGCCGACCGCGCCGCCTTCCTGCGCGAAAGGCTCACGCCCGGCGCGCCGGACTACGCCGCCTTCCTCCAGGCCGTCGCCAAGTCGAAGTTCGGCGACTTCAACCGCGACGGCCTCACCAACTGGCACGACCTTGAGGTCGAGCAGGAGCGCATCCGCCTGGTGTGGGACGCGGACGGCGACGGCCGGGCGGACACGGCGCGGACGTTTGCCGACGGCTTCCGCACGATCGTCAGCGGCGTCGCCGCCGGCGTGCTCGCGCGCGGGACGAACGTGTGGTTCACGAGCATCCCGGATCTGTGGCGGTTTCCGGCGGCCCCGGTGGTGGTGCAACCGGCGGACAGCGGCGCCGTGTCTCCTCCGGCTTTCTCCCCCAGCCACCCGCAGGCGGAACGCCTGCTCACCGGCTTCGGCGTCCACGTCGCCTTCGGCGGGCACGACCTGCACGGGCTGACCTTCGGGCCGGACGGCCGGCTGTACTTCAGCATCGCCGACCGCGGCCTTTGCGTGACGAACCGCGAGGGCGTCGTGCTCAACGTCCCCGACACTGGCGCCGTGCTGCGCTGCGAGCCGGACGGGTCGCAGCTCGAGGTCTTCGCCACCGGCCTGCGCAACCCGCAGGAACTCGCCTTCGACGACTTCGGCAACCTCTGGACCGGCGACAACAACGGCGACGGCGGCGACAAGGCCCGCTGGACGCTCGTGCTCGAGGGCGCGGACTACGGCTGGACCATCGGCTGGCAGTGGCTGCCCAAGATGGGCGCGTGGAACAGCGAGCGCCTCTGGCACACGCGCGAAAGCAACTCCGCCGCGTACCTCGTCCCGCCCGTCGCCCACGTCGGCCACGGCCCGGCCGGCATCGCGCACTACCCCGGCACCGGCCTCGGCGACCGCTTCACCAACCATTTTTTCTACAGCGACTTCCCCGGCGGCGTCCGCGCCTTCCGCGTCGAGCCGGACGGGGCCTTTTTCAAGGCCGCCGACGCCGGGCCGTGGCTCGAGGACAACTCGGCCACGAACTTCACCGGCAAGCTGCTCTGGAACCTTGCGCCGGTGGACGTGGCCTTCCCGCCCGGCGGCGGCGTGGTCGTGGCCGACGCCTTCCCGTCGTGGGAAAAGACCGGCGGCGCGCGGCTCTGGCGCGTGTTCGATCCCGCGCTGAAGGACGATCCCGCCATCGCCGAGGTGGCGCGCCTGCTCCGCGAAGGCATGGCGAAGCGGAGCAACGACGAACTTGCCCGCCTGCTCGGCCACCGCGACCAGCGCGTGCGGCTGGAGGCGCAGTTCGAGCTGGCGGGGCGGGGCCAGGACGGCTGGCCGGTGCTGGAACGCGTCGCGTTCAAGGGCACGAACACGCTCGCGCGCCTGCACGCGATCTGGGGGCTGGGGCAGATCGTGAGGACCGGCGGGCCTGACGTTGACCTCGATCGCTTGCTGCACCTCACGAAACTCCTCGGGGAGCCGGAAGAGCATGTTCGTGCGGCTGCTGTCCGCCTTGTCTGTGAAGCCAGGCTTGGCAACGCCGAACCTCTGGTCCGGAAGGCCATGCTGGATGTTTCTCCGCGAGTCTCCGCGGAAGCGATCCTTGGATTCAGGCACTTCTTTGCGGACGCCGCCCTGCGCGGACGATCAAGCGTTCTACGAAAGGCTTATGATGCGCTTCCAGCCGGCCTGAGGAAGTTCTTGCCCGAGCCACGCAGTCACAACCTGATCAGCATTCCCTATCTGGAGCTGCCCGCGGCTGTCTCGGAGGTTCACGGGGGAGACGTAACCGTCCTTCATGCTGTAGCCGCACTTGGGGGCAGACTCGCAGAAATCGAACCCGACGCGGGCTCTCTATTGAGATCATTTCTCCATGACCCGAACAGCTCGAACAAGATCAACCTTCGCCTGGGCGTTGTCCTTGGTCTTCGGCGTTCGGCGGATGCGTCAGTCAGTGATTTCTTGAATGACTCGGATTCACAAATCATACTTGAAGCCGCCCGGGCCATTCATGACGCGGGAACAAGTGAATTCGACCCCGGCGGACGACCAAGGCCAGCAACCCTGCCGCTCCTAGCCGCGATGATTTCTCCTGGCCGCCTCGAGCGTCTCGTCCACCGGGAAAACCTCCCCTTCACTCTCGACGAAGCCCGCGCGTGGATTCTCCGCCGCGCGGTGAACGCGAACTTCCGCCTCGGCACGCCCGCCCACGCCGACGCGCTCGGCGGATTCGCCGCCCGCACGGCCGCCGATTCCCAGGCCTCCGCGCTGATGCACGGCGTCGCGATCGAGGCGCTCGAAGCCCTCGCGCTCTGGGCGCAGCCGCCCGGCCGCGACCGCGTCACCGGCCTGTGGCGGCCGTTGCCGCCGCGCGACCCGCAGCCTGCGCGCTCCGCCCTCGCGGCGGCCTGGCCTGCCGTCGCCGCCACCAACGCCGCGCCGGCCGTCCTCGTGGCCGCGCTCCGGGCGGCGGAGGCGCTCGCGCTGCCCGCCCTGGACGAGACCCTCACCCGCCTCGCCGGCCACGCCGATGCGGCCGTGGCCGCCGAGGTGAAGCGGCTGCTCGGGCGGCGCGCGGAGGAGCCGGCGGCGCTCGCGGCGAGGCTGGAATCTGGCGCGCTCCGCGACCAGCAGGCCGCGCTGGCCGCCCTCGCCGCGTCCACCAACGCCGCCGCAGACGGCATCGTGCTGGCGTGGCTGAACCGGCTCCTCAGCAACGCCGTGCCCGCCCCGCTGCAGCTCGACGTCTTCGAGGCCGCGCAGAGGCGTGGGGGGGGGGGGGGGGGGGGG
>JBJXFY010000261.1:0-4411 GCA_046155815.1 Limisphaerales bacterium
CGGGCCGGAGGCCGGCGCTCCGTCGCTTGAAAAATTTCTCACCCTCTCCGAGGACCAGCGTCTTGCCGCCGTGCAGGAATTCATGGCGGCGCGGTATCAGGACGGCTATACGAAGGGCGTTCATGACCTTGATGGCTCGCGCATCTTCGCGGCGCTGGCCGAAATCCATCTGGCGCTCCAGCGCGCCCGGTTTCATCCGTCCGCGCGGGCCTGCGCGCTGGTTTACTGGACGCGCTTCTGCCCGGCGGAGACGCGCACGCTCTGGGGGACCAAGCTCCGGGCCTTCGGCGAGCGCAACCGGCTCTTTCCCGGCGACCCGGTGCAGGCCGGCTATGTCACGGCCCTCCGGCAGCTCATCGGCGGGTTTCTCAAGTCACAGCCGCTCTACCCCGAGTCACTGGCCACCGAGGCGGGCGAGTACCTGTTCCATGAGCTGAGCGGAGGCGAAAGCTTCACGGTCACGCGCGAAGCCGGTGACCTGGCGGCGGCGTTCCTGCGGCACCTGGTCACGAAAGGCCACGAAGACACCTTCACCGCGGCCCGCGCGGCGCTGGGCGGCCATCCCTCCAGCGAGCTGGAGCTGGTGCGCGACTGGGTTAGGGGGTTTCTGCTTGGTCGGAACACCGGGCATCTGCCCGGCAGGACAGGCGCGGACGATCCGGCCGAGCGATTGCGCGGCGCTCCACACCTCGAAGAAACCGCCGCCCTCCTCTTCTGCGGTGACGACGTGCCGCGTTCGCCCGTCCACGCCGAATCGAGCCGTATCCTCGACGGCATGATGGGCGCGCATCCGCGCATCCAGGCGAACCGCTATGTCTTCGACTACCTCGATTTCACCGAGCGCCTGCGCCGTTTTGAGGCCGAGGCCGTGCCGCGCTTCGAGGCCTGTCACCGGATCAAGGGGCAGTTGCTGGACCGGGAGCGGCGACGGCTGCGTCTCGACGAGTTCAAGCCCCGCGTCCTGTCGTCCTTTGTCCGCAACCAGCTCATTGACCGGGTCTATCTGCCGCTCGTGGGCGACAACCTCGCCAAGCAGGTCGGCGCCGCGGGCGCGGCCAAGCGCACCGACCTGATGGGCCTGCTGCTGCTCATCTCGCCGCCGGGCTACGGCAAGACGACCCTGCTGGAGTACGTCGCCAGCCGGCTCGGCCTCGTCTTCATCAAGATCAACGGGCCGGCCATCGGGCACGGCACCACCTCGCTGGACCCGGAAGAGGCCCCGAACGCCGCCGCGCGCGAAGAGATCCAGAAGCTCAACCTTTCGCTCGAGATGGGCGACAACGTGCTGCTCTGCGTGGATGACATCCAGCACTGCAGCCCGGAGTTCCTGCAGAAGTTCATCTCCCTCTGCGACGCGCAGCGGAAGATCGAGGGTGTTTGGCGCAGGCAGTCCCGCACCTACGACCTGCGCGGGAGGAAGGTCGTCGTGGTGATGGCCGGCAATCCCTACACCGAGAGCGGGCAGAAGTTCAAGCTGCCCGACATGCTGGCGAACCGCGCCGACACCTACAACCTCGGCGACATCATCGGCGGCAGCGCGGACTACTTCAAGGCCAGCTACCTGGAGAATGCCGTCACCTCGAACGCCGTGCTCGCGCCGCTGGCGAACCGGAGCCAGAAGGACGTGCATTCCTTCATCCGTCTGGCGGAGACGGGCGACCGGGACGCGGAAGGGTTCGAGGGCAGCTACTCGGCGCAGGAGGTCGAGGAGATCACCGGGGTGATGAAGAAGCTGGTCAGCCTCCGTGAGATCATCCTCAAGGTGAACCTGGAGTACATCCATTCCGCCGGTCAGGCGGATGACTTCCGTACGGAACCGCCGTTCCGGCTCCAGGGCTCGTACCGCAACATGAACCGGCTGGCGGAGAAGATCGTGCCGATCATGAACGACCAGGAGGTGCTGGAGCTGGTGACCGACCACTACCGCGGCGAGTCCCAGACCCTCACCACCGGCGCGGAGGCGAACCTGCTCAAGTTCAAGGAACTCCTCGGCCTCCTGTCCGCCGGGGAGCAGGCCCGCTGGGCGGACATCAAGAAGACCTACAGGCAGCTTGTCCGCGGCGGCGACCGGAGCGATCCCGCCGGGCGCATCGTCAGCCAGCTGGCCGGCTTCCAGTCCGGGCTGGAGGCCATCCAGGAGACGCTGGCCGGCGCGGTCGCCCGGCCGCCCGCGCCGCCGAGCGTCGTGGTCAACCTCGAGCCCGTGAGCCGCAGCCTCGAGGCCCTGCAGTCATTGCTGGAGCGCAGGGCGGGCGACGCCGGCACGCCCGCAACCGCGGCGGTGGACCTCACCCCGATTGCCCGGGGCTTGGAGTCACTCAGGGAGGCGCTCACGCAGAAGCCTTCCACGGCAGCACCCGCGTCGGAGGCGGCCTCGCTGCGCGAGCCCCTGACCGCCGGGCTCCAGGCGCTGCGGGATGATTTGGGCCGGGCGATCACCGCGGTGCATTCGGGCACGATGGCCGACGCGATGAAGCGCATGGAGCATGAGATGGAGATGGTCCACAGCACGCTGGCGACGCTGAAGGACATCGCCGCCCGGCAGCGCGACCATCTGCGCACGGCGGAGGAGCTGCTGGCGGTGCGCGCCAAGCAGGGCGTGGTCGAGTTCGAGGTCACGCAGGAGATGCTCGCCAACGAGCGGGCGTTTCTGGACAAGTTCCACCAGGTGCTCGCCAGCCGGCCGGGCGGGGAACCTCCCGCCGGTGACCGGCCGGCCTGAACCGCCAACCCCGACCCCCGTCCGCCATGGAAAAGCTGCTGCGCAAAATCCAGGAAATCGGCCAGCAGGCCGCGAAGGTGCAGCAGGCGGTCAAGGCCGCGCCGGGCAAGGCGGCCGAGCTGCGCCAGTCCGTGGCCGGGGTCGTCGGCCAGGCGATCCAGATCCATGCGGACCTGCGGACCGCCCTCGGCCGGCTCAAGCAGGGCGGCGAGGACACGCTGGTCGAGGCGCTGCGCGAGCTGGACGAGGGCGCGGAGATTTTCGCGCGCGCGGGCTGGCGGCTGGACGGCGTGGACCTCGATCTCGGGCTGATGCCGCGCCTCCTCATCCGGGTGGGCCGGGCGGAGGAGGTGGCGGAGTCCGGCTTCGAGTCGGCCCTGGGCGAGGCGGAAGGCCGGCCCACGGTCCAGGCGGTGCTGCAGGCGCTGCACGCCGCGGACAAGATCACCGCCGGTCCGCGCCTCCAGCACCTGGAGCCGGGCGAGGTCACCGTCCACGTCGGCCCGGAGCCCGTGGTGCGCGTGGGCTGGCGGCGGCCGGCCCCGGCACGGGCGACGGACCGGACGGCTCCCGGGGCGGAACCCGCGCCCGCTGCCGCGCCGACTTCCCTGTTCGGCAGCGGCTCCTACTTCGAGCGTCGCTCCGGCCCGCCGGAAGCCGCGCGGGCCGTCACCCCGCCGACGGCCGCTCCGGCCATCGTGCCGCAGGTGACAGCGAAGGCGGCCCCGGCGCCGGCCGACGAGGATCGGCACGACCCGCTGGCGCGCTTCAAGAAGATGCCGGACCTCACGCGGCGGCGCTGACGCCGGAGTCCGGTGGTGGCCGGTGCCGGCGCGCCTGGAGCGCCGCGTCCTGCCCGACCCCGGCCCGGCCGGGGCGGGCCCTCATTCCGCCTTCGCCGCCACGGCGGGCGCGCCCTGTTTCTTCGCGTAGATGGCCTCGGTGATCTTCCGCGCGAGGTCGGGCTTCTCGATCAGGGTCTTCCGCGCGGCGTCGCGGCCCTGGCCGATCAGCTCGCCGGCGAACTGGAGCCACGCGCCCTTCTTCTCGACCACCCCCTCGGCCTGGCCGACGTCGAGGATGCTCCCCTCGGCGTCAATGCCGTGGTTGAAGAGGATGTCGAACTCCGCCTCGGCGAAGGGCGGGGCCACCTTGTTCTTCACCACCTTCACCCGCACGTGGTTGCCGGTGGCGGCGCCGGCGGAGTCCTTCAGCGTCTCCTTGCGGCGGATGTCGAGGCGGACGCTGGCGTAGAACTTCAGCGCCTTGCCGCCGGGCGTGGTTTCGGGGTTGCCGAACATCACGCCGACCTTCTCGCGGAGCTGGTTGGTGAAGAGGCAGGTGGTCTTGCCCTTGTTCAGCAGGGCGGTGAGCTTGCGCAGCGCCTGGCTCATCAGCCGCGCCTGCATGCCCATCGTGGCCATGCCCATCTCGCCCTCCAGCTCGGCCTTGGGCACCAGCGCGGCCACGGAGTCCACCACGATCACATCGAGCGCGTTCGAGCGGGCGAGGGTCTCGCAGATGGTGAGCGCCTCCTCGCCGGAGTCGGGCTGGGAGACGAGCAGGTCGTCCAGGTTCACGCCGAGCTTGCGGGCGTAGTTCGGGTCCAGCGCGTGCTCCGCGTCAATGAAGGCCGCCAGGCCGCCCGTCTTCTGCGCGTTGGCGATGATGTGCAGCATGAGCGTCGTC
>JBJXFY010000164.1:0-3427 GCA_046155815.1 Limisphaerales bacterium
GCTGGGCGGCCCGCGGCCCCACGGACCGTGCGGTGCTGATCACGAGCTGGAGCGATTTCGAGCGCCAGTTCGGCGGCCTTGATGCGCGCAGCCTGCTCGGGTACTCGGTCTATCAATTCTTCAACAATGGCGGCGCGCTCGCCTACATCGTCCGCCTTGGCGCGGACGGCCAGAACGGCACCACGGCGCCGGCCACCGCTTCGGTGACGTTTGAATCCGGCGCCGTCACGCCAAACCGCCGCCTCGTCGTCAGCGCCCGGAATCCCGGCGCGTGGGCCAACGCCCTCCGCATCCGCATCCGCGACGTGGGTGGCGGACGCTTCCGCCTCGCCGTGCTCGAGGTCGTGAACGGCAGCGAGGTCGAGGTCGAGCCGTTCGAGAGCCTCTCGATGGCCGCCACGGACGCGCGCTACCTCGTGAACGTGCTGCAGGAGGAGTCATCGCTCGTCACGGCCACCAACCCGGACACCTCCACCACCATCCCGTCCAACACCACCGACGGCTCGTCGCCCGGCCTCGGTTCCACCGTGGCCGGCACCGATGGCACGGTGCTCAACCCGGACACCGCTGACTTCGAGCGCGCGCTGCAGGCCACCGGCACGGGCTACAGCCTCCTTGACCGCGTGGACCTCTTCAACCTGCTCTGCGTGCCCGGCGAGTCCACGCCGTCCGTGATCCAGACCGTGCAGGCGTTTGCCCGTGCGCACCGGGCGTTCGTGATCGCGGACTGCGACGACGCGGCGAACTTCACCTCGCTCCAGAACGGCCCGAACGCCTCGCTCACCGGCAACGACGCGATCAACGCCGCCTTCTACTTCCCCTGGGTCAACGCGCCCGACTCGCTCCAGCAGGGCCGTTCGCGCGCCTTCCCGCCGTGCGGCTTCATCGCCGGCATCTACTCCCGCACGGACGCGCAGCGCGGCGTGTGGAAAGCGCCCGCCGGCACCGAGGCCAGCCTCACCGGCGCCACGTCGCTCGCGCAGACGCTGAACGACCTCGAAAACGGCCAGCTCAACATCCGCGCCGTGAACTGCCTCCGCCTCCTGCCGCCCTACGGCCACGTCGTCTGGGGTTCACGCACGCTGCGCGGCAACAACGACGTCGGTTCCGAGTGGAAGTACGTCCCCGTCCGCCGCACCGCGCTGTTCCTCGAGGAGAGCCTGCGCCGCGGCCTGCAGTGGGTCGTCTTCGAGCCGAACGACGCCCCGCTCTGGGCGCAGATCCGCCTGAACATCGGCAGCTTCCTCCAGGGCCTCTTCCGCCAGGGCGCCTTCCAGGGCAGCTCGCCCCGCGAGGCGTACTTCGTGAAGTGCGACGCCGAGACCACCACCGCCGCCGACCAGAACCTCGGCATCGTCAACATCCTCGTCGGCTTCGCCCCGCTGAAGCCCGCCGAGTTCGTCGTGCTGAAGATCCAGCAGATCGCCGGCCAGACCGCCGCCTGATTTTACCCTTTGCCTTCAACCTTTTTCCTTTCCCGCCATGGCCCAGTTCAGCGTCAACGCCTCCCGGTTCGATCCCTACAAGAACTTCAAGTTCCGCGTGAAGTGGGACGGCCGCTACGTCGCCGGCCTCAGCAAGGTCGGCGCCCTCAAGCGCACCACCGAGGTCGTGAAGCACCGCGACGGCGGCGATCCCAGTTCCACCCGCAAGAGCCCCGGCCGCACCGAGTACGAGGCCATCTCGCTCGAGCGCGGCGTCACCCACGACGGCGAGTTCGAGAAATGGTCGAACAAGGTCTGGAACTTCGGCTCCGGCCTCGGCTCCGAGGTCTCCCTCAAGGATTTCCGCAAGGATCTCATCATCGAGGTGTACAACGAGGCCGGGCAGCTCGCGCTCGCCTACAAGGTCTTCCGCTGCTGGGTCTCCGAGTTCCAGGCCCAGGCCGACCTCGACGCCAACGCCAACGCCGTGCTCATCCAGTCCATCAAGCTTGAGAACGAGGGCTGGGAGCGCGACTACGACGTCGCCGAGCCGAGCGAACCCACCTTCACCGAGCCGGCGTAGTCGCGCGCGCCGCCCCGCGTCATGCCGACCGCGAGTGAACTCCTCGTGGCGTGGGAACACGCCGCCGGCCAGCCGCCCGCGCGGCGCGACCTCGCGCTGCTCCGCGCCCGCGGCGAATCTGGCGACCTCACCCCCGGCCGCCGCAACGCCGCCCTCCTCCGCGCCCGCGCCGAGCTCTTCGGCCCGCGCCTCGAGCTGCTCGCCGACTGTCCCGCCTGTGCCGAGACGCTGGAACTCTCCGTGTCCACGGAGGATCTAAGGGTCGCCGCCGAAGAACGTGCCGCCGGCATCCTGCCGGCGCTCTCACTCGACGGCGCGGAGTTCGCGCTGCGCCTTCCCACGCTCGAAGATCTCGCCGCCCTCCCCTCCGGCCTCGGCCCCTCAGCGGCCCGCCGCTGGCTCGCCTCCCGCTGCCTGATCTCGTCCTCGTCTTCGAATCCCGACCTCTCCGACGCCGCGATGGATGAAATCTCCGCCGCCCTCGCCGCCGCCGACCCCGCCGGCGTGCTCGACTTCGCGCTGAACTGTCCGGCCTGCGGCCACGCCTGGATCGCGCCCCTCGACGCCGGCGCGGTGCTGGAGGCGGACCTCGCCGCTTGGGCGCGCGCGACGCTCGCCGAAGTCCACACGCTGGCCGCGGCCTACGGTTGGACCGAGGCGGAAGTGCTCGCCCTCAGTCCGGCCCGTCGCCGCGTTTACCTCGAACTCCTCGGAGCCGTGTGAGCGACTACCTCGCCAGCCTTGTGGCCGCCGCCACCGCTGCCCGCCCGGCGCTGCGGCCGCGGCCCGTCACGCCCTTCGAGCCCGCGCCGCCGCCCGAAGTCACAGCGGAGGCGGAGGCACCGCCGCACGCGGCGGCAACTTCCCAGCCACCTACGGCTCCATCGCCCGCCGCTTCCATGTCGTGGCCGGCGGAACCCGCCCGGGCCGCCGCGCCAGCCTCCCCTTTCCTCGCGGGAGAGGGGCCGGGGGCGAGGGCCGTCCGTCCGCCTGCCCGCCGCCAAGAGCCGGTGTCCGCCTTGAGTCCGACCGGGTCTGACGTGTCTGACGAGCCGGCGCGTCAGCCCGCCGCAGACGAGGCTCCTTCGGCGGATACCGCCTCTTCGGTTCCCGCCGAAGTCAGCGCCGCCGCGCCATCACGGCCCGAAGTCCCCGCCTCTGCGTCCTTCAAACCCCAGGCTGCGCCTCCGCCCAATCCTGCCAGCGCCCGCCCCTCCCAGCACTCGCCATTCACCATTCACCATTCACCCGCCCCCACCGCCGCTCCCTGGCCGAATCTCATCGCGCCTGTTTCGCGCGCCTCCGCTGCGCCGCCCCCCGTGCAGATCACGATAGGCCGCGTCGAGGTCCGCGCGACCGTCGCCGGGGCGCGCCGGCCTGCCGCCGCGCCGCCCGCCGCGCGCCCGGTCAACATCCTCAC
>JBJXFY010000265.1:0-8681 GCA_046155815.1 Limisphaerales bacterium
CGTCGGCCAGGCGCAGGCCGCGTGTGTGTGGACGGGCAGCCGCCGCGTGCTGCTGCTCTCCGTGCTCGGCGAGGACGGCGCGGCGCTCACCGAGGCCGGCACGCTCGGCACGCTGCGCGACGCGCTCGACGCCGCCCGGGAGCCGCATCTGCCGGTGACCATTCTTTCCGGGACGGCGACGTCCTTCAGCGTCACGGCCCGCGTGCTCGTGCGGGCGGAGTACGATCGCGACCTGGTACTGGCCGACGTGGAGGCCGTGCTGGCCGCGGAGTTCGGCTTCGCGAAGCGCGGGTTCGCGCAGTCCGTCGAGGTCGGCGCGGTCATCGCCGTCATCCAGCGCGTGGAGGGCGTCGAGGCCGTGGACCTCGACACGCTGTCCACCGGCACGCTGACCGCGGCGCCGCTGGAACGGCTGCCGGCGCGGCCCGCGGGCTACGATGCGGCGGGCGGCGTCGCCTACGCGGCCGAGCTGCTGATGATTGATCCGCTCGGCATCCACCTTAGCGACCTGCCCCGATGAGCAGCCTCCAGGAACAGCTTTACCAGCAGTGGCTGCCGGCGCTGTACCGCCGGCGTGACGCCGAGGGTTCCGGCGATCCGACCGGTGGTCCGCTCCGCGCCCTCCTCGACATCATCGGCGCGGAGGGCGACCGCCTCGACGCCGAGACGGAGCAGCTCCTCGACAACTTCTTCATCGAGACCTGCGAGGACTGGGTGGTGCCGTACCTCGGCGACCTGCTGGGGGTGCGCGACCTGCCGGCGGCGGAGACCGCGGCCTTCACGCCGCGCGCCTACGTGGCGAATACGCTGCGCTATCGCCGCCGCAAGGGCACGGCGGCGATGCTCGAGCAGCTCGCCCGCGACACCACCGGCTGGCCGGCCGCGGCGGTGGAGTTCTTCGCGCGGCTCGGCACAACGCAGCATTTCAACCACGTCCGCCCGGCGAACCACCGCACGCCCGACCTGCGCCGCGCCGGCGCGCTGGAACTGGTCGGTACGCCCTTCGAGGCCGCCGCCCGCAGCGGCGAGGTCCGCCGCATTGAGCCGCGGCGCGGACGGTGGAACATCCCGCACGTCGGCCTCTTCCTGTGGCGCCTGCGCGCCTATCCGGTCCGCGCGGTGCCGGCGCACGATCACGGCGGCGGGCGCTTCAGCCTCAGTCCGCTGGGGCACGACGCGCCGCTCCTCCATGTCCCGGTGGCCGAGGACGACATCACGCACCTGGCGACAGAGCTGAACGTGCCCGCGCCGATCCGCCGGCGCGGGATGTTCGAGAATCACTCGGCGCATTACGGCGAAGGCACCGCCGCGCCGCGCGACGTGTTCCTCGTGGCCGACGGCGCGGATGTGGCGTCCGCGCGCATCCAGGTGGTCAACCTCGAGGGCTGGATGCGGAAGCCGGACGCGGGGCGCGTCGCGGTGGACCCGGCGCTGGGCCGCGTGGCGTTCCCGGCGGGCGAGGTGCCGGCGCGGCTCGAGTTCTGCGCGGCGCACGGCTTCAGCGCCGACCTCGGCGGCGGGCCTTACGAACGTGATTTCTTCGCCGCCCCGGCGGGCGCGACGATCTACATGGTGGGCGGCGGCGCAACCCACCCGACCATCGCCTCCGCCCTCGCCGCGTGGCAGGCCGACGGCCGGCCGGACGGCGTGATCGAAATCCTCGACAGCGCGGAATACGCCGAGGCCGGCGCGGTGAACGTGGCGATCCCGGCCGGGCGCACGCTGGTGCTGCGGTCGGGACGTGACGCCACGTTCCGCGAAATCCGGCAGCCGCGCCTCCGCCTCGCGGGCGGCCTCGTTGTGACCGGCGAGGCGCCGGCCGATCCCGACGCGCCGGGCGGGCGCTTCGTGCTCGAAGGCGTGCTGCTGGCCGCGGGACCGCTCAACGTCGCGGACGGCGACCTTGGCGAGCTGATCGTGCGCCACGCCACGCTTACGCCGGGCCGCGACCTCGCGCCGGACGGCTCGCCCGTGGCGGCGGGCGCCACGATGCTGGGGGTCGCCTCCGGCAACCCGCGCCTTGCGATCACGGTCGAGCTGGCGATCACCGGGGCCGTCGCGGCGGCGTCGGCCGCTTCCTTGGCGGTGCGCGACGCCATCGTGGATGCGCACGGCGGCGCCGCGATCAGCGCCAACGAACTCATGCTGGAGCAGGCCACCGTCTTCGGGCGCTGCAATGCCACGGTGGTCGTGCTGGCCAGCAACAGCCTTTTCACCGGCCCGCTGGTGGCGGTGCGGCGGCAGGAGGGCTGCGTGCGCTTCAGCTTCCTGCCGGCGGGTTCGCTGGTGCCCCGGCGGCACCGCTGCCAGCCGGATTACGCGGTCGAGCAGGCCACCGCGCGCGAGGAGCGCCGGCTCGGTCGCAGGCTCACGGACCCGGAGCTTGCCGCGCTCGCCGCGCCCATCGTCGCGCGCCTCCAGCCGCTCTTTGCCAACCGCCGCTTCGGCCAGCCCGCGTACGCGCAGCTTCACGCGCGGATCGCCGAGGAAATCTTCACCGGTGCCGACGACGGCAATGAGCAGGGTGCCTTCCACCTCCTGCGCCAGGCGCAGCGGCTGCGGTTCCTGCGCTCCGCGCTCGACGAGTATCTCCGTGCCGGCCTTGAGGCCGGCGTGTTTGCCACAACTTGAATCCCGTTTTCCCGCCACCACCATGAAAGGCGACTTCACCCGCTCCACCTTCCGCCGCGAACGGCACTTCAGTGGAGTCCGCATGCAGCAGGGCCGCGTCCAGCTCGACGCCGACTGGAACGAGCAGCTCGACCTGACGGCCCACCTCGAACGCACCGAGGCGCTCGACGTGATCGGCGCGTCGGGCGCGCCGCTGCATGCGCCGGCGCTGCGCGCGCTCGACAGCGCCGCCTCGCTGGACGCCGCCACGCAGGCGCGGCTCACCACGGCGGGCCTGCTGCCGCTCGCCGCCAACGACCTGCTCTTCACGCCCGGCCGCTTCTACGCGGAAGGCGTGCTCTGCGAGGTGGAGGATTTCTTCACGCTCGCGCACCAGCCGGACTTTCCCGGCGCCACGGTGCTGCCGGGGCCCGGCACCTACCTCGTCTATCTCGACGTGTGGGAGCGCCACGTCACCGCGCTCGAAGACCGGCTGCTGAAGGAGGTCGCGCTCGGCGGGCCGGACACCGGAACGCGCACGCAGACCGTGTGGCAGGTGAAGTTCCTGGCCAGCGGCGACAACCGGTGCGTGTACGACCTCGACCTCTGGCGGACGCTGCTGCCGGTCTCAACGGGCCGGCTGGCGGCGCGGTCGCAGCCCGTGCCCATCTCCACGGACGCCTGCATCCTGCCGCCGGGCGCGGGTTACCGGCGGCTCGAGAACCAGCTCTACCGCGTCGAGATCCACACGCCCGGCGATGACGGCACGGCGACCTTCAAGTGGTCGCGCGACAACGGCTCCGTGGTGACGGGAATTACGCAGGTCATCGGCCCCACGATCTGGGCGGTCGAGGATCTGGGCCCGGATGACGCCCTCGGCTTCCAGCCCGGGCAGATTGTCGAGTACGCCGACCACGCGACGGAGCTGAACGGCACGCCGGGCGAACTGTTGGAGATCAGCTTCGTGGATCCGGCCACCAACACGATCACGTTTGCCGCCGCGCCGGCGACCGCGCCGGACTTTACCCGCCGTCCCAAGCTCCGGCGCTGGGAAGGTGCGACGCCCGGCGACGCGGTGGTGCAGGCGGGCGTGGTGTTCCCGCTCGAGGATGGCGTCGAGGTCGTCTTCGCCGCCGGCCGGTACAACACCGGCGACTTCTGGCTCATCCCGGCCCGCACCGCGACGGGCGACGTCGAGTGGCCGCGTGACACCGCGCTGAATCCCCAGCCGCTCCCGCCGCACGGCATCCGGCACCGCTACGCGAGCCTCGCCATCGTCGCGGTGGGTGCGGGCGGCATCACCACGGTGCGCGACTGCCGGCGCGTGTTCCCGCCGCTCACGGAAATCGCCGACAGCTCGGACTGGCTGCGGCGGCACAACCGCTTCCTCCATGGCTGGGGCGTGGTGTGCGGCCTGCAGGTGCGCTGTGCGTCCGGCGCGCGGGAGAACGTCACCGTCGAACGCGGCTACGCGCTCGAATGCGATGGCGCGGAGCTGCGCGTGAGCGAGAGGAGCACCGTGCCGGTCGTGGAACTGGCCGCGGGCGCGGAGCTGCTCGACCAGGCCGGCAACGGCCGTGTGTGCGTGACTGTGCGCAATGCGCCCGGCAGCCGGCCGGAGTTCGGCGTGCAAAGGCCGCCGGCCACGCAGTCGTTCCTGCGCGAAATCCTCGAGGGGACGCTGCTGAATGACGTGTTTGAGCAGTGCGTGCAGCCGCTGCTCCGCGAGCTGCGCGAACTCTTCACCCGCGCGGCGGACAACGACACCGCGCTCGTGCCGCAGCCGCAGCGCCGGCTCACGGCGGCGATGAACCTGCTCGTGCAGCTCGGCGGCGACCCGGCCACGCACCGGATTTACCTCAGCCCGGCCGAACACGCGCTGCTGCGGGAGGTCCACGCCCGGCTCGTCGAGCTGCTGGTCAGCCCGGTCTTCTGCGCGCTGCGGGACGACCTGCGGCCGTTCCCGGACTACCCGTTCACGGACCGCCGGCCGGCGGACACCTTCTTCGGCCGGCAACTGCTGACGCGGGTGCGCGTGGCACGCGACGGACGGACGGCGTGGGCCTTCAGCCCGGAGGTCGCGGGGACCATCGCGGTCTTCGACACGGAATCCGGCGAGATGACGCGGGAGATCGCGCTGCCGGCCATGGCGGGCATGACGCTGGGCGTGCAGGACGTGGCCTTCCTCATGGACGGCACGGCGGTGGTGGCGGCGGGCGACGCGGCCGGCTCGGCGGTGTTCGTCTTCCGCCCGGGCGCGGCGGAGCCGAACCGGCAGGCGGTGCTGGCGGGCCGACGGATCGCGCGGCTGCACTTCATCCCGGCGCTGGCGGCGGAGGGCGTGCTGGCGCTGGTGATCGGGCAGGGCGCGGGCTGGCTCGACCCGGCTGCGCCGGCACGCGGCGTGCAGATCGTGGCGGAGTTCAACGCCAGCGGGCACTGGGCGCCGGGCGAGGGGGTGCTTGAGAACCGTGTGTGGGCCACGGCCGGGCAGGGCGTGAGCGCGCCGGCGTACAACCAGATCGCGGAGATCACGCTGGACGGCCGGTCGGCGGGGATGACCCTGGACAACCTTGCCGCGACCGGGCGCGACGACCTCGCGGTGCTGTCGGGCGGACGCCTGCCGACGCTGCACGTCGTCCTCGATCCGCTGGTGAATACGACGGCGAAACGGCTCCGCACCCTGCAGGCGGGCCGGACGGCCGCCGAGTTCGCGCTGCCGACGGACGGCCCGGTGACGCTGCTGGGCGTGGCGGGGCAGGGGACGGTGTTTGCCGCGCTGCCGGAAGAGCACGCCGTGCTGCGCCTGCCCGCGGGCGCGACCGTGGCTGACCGTGCGCTGGACCTGCCCGTGCAGATCGCGCCGTCGGGCTTCGCGCCGGTCGCGACGGCCGGCACGACGACGCGGGGCTCGCTGCTCGTGGCCAACCGCACGAGCCGCACGCTGACGCGGATCGAGCCGGAGATGCTGGCGGCGGGCGCGCGGTTTGATTTCACCGCGCTCGAAGCCTACCGGCGCGACGCGCTGGCGGCCTTCCTCGACGTGGGCCTGCGGCTGCTCCAGCGGCTCAAGGACTGCGTGTGCGAGCGGCTCCTTGTGAACTGCCCGTCCTGCGGGCCGGACGACGACGTGATCGTGCTGGCCTGCGTCGAGATCCGCGGCCGGCAGGTCCATCACATCTGCAACCACGACCGCCGCGAGGTGGTCACGTTCCCGAAGCTGTTCTACTGGCTGTCGGCGATCCCCGTGATCCCGGCGCTGACGTGGCTGGTCGAGAAGTTCTGCTGCATGCCGGTCGCGGGAGTTGCCGGCCGTCTGATCGGTGGGCGGGGAAACCTCCTGTCCAAGCAGCAGCTCGCGCGGGTGGACGTGGCGGCGACGGGCCGGCAGTTCAGAGCGTTGGGCGGCACGCTGCAGCAGCGCACCTCCGGCACGGCGAAGATCGCGATGGCGGCGGGCCTGGCCGGGATCATGCGCGCGCCGGCCGACCGCCGGGACATGGCGGTGAACGACCTGCCCGCCGCGACGGCCGCGGACAACCTGCGCGCCGCCGGCGTCGAGGTGGCGGCGGTGGAGGATTTCGATCAGTCGGTGGCGGACCGCGGGCTGTCCGCGGTGTCGGGCCTGCGCTTCACGGCGCGGCCGGGCGAGCGGGTGCGGCTGCTGGTCAAGGACGGCCGCGTCGCGGCGATGGTGGCGGATGTTCAGCCGGGCATCGTGGCCGCGCCGCCCGGGGGCACGCCGCCGCCGGCGGTGCTGGACGAGAACAGCCGCCGGGAGCTGACGGCCATGCGGGAGGAACTGACCGCCCTGCGTGCCGCGCACGTCGCGGCTGTCGCCGAGCGCGACCGCGTGGTGTCCGGGCTGCGGCAGGAGATGCTGGCGCTGCGGCCGACGACGCCCATCGCGCCGGTCGCCCCCGTCACGCCCTTTGTTCCCGTGACTCCGGTGACGCCCGTGTCGCCCGTCGTCACCGCGCCGGTATCACCGGTCAGCCCCGTGATGCCGCTGAATCCCGGCGTGATCGCGCCCGTGAAGCGCGCGCGGCGGAAGCGCGCCAAGGGCTGAGCCGGGGGAACGTTGGGAGTTTCTGCGCGGCTGCGGCTGTAGGGCAAAGCGCCCCTTCAAGCGCGTTGTCCCGACGCGCCCCGCGGCCTTCCCAAAGCCGGGGCCGTTGTTACGCTGCCGCCCCACGTTTGGAACGCATGAGCCACGCCGTCACGCCCGCCACGCCGGAAGCCCCGCGCGACTTCATCCGCGACCTGGTCGCCGAGGACGTCGCCGCCGGCCGGCACACGCGCATCATCACCCGTTTCCCGCCCGAGCCGAACGGCTACCTGCACCTCGGCCACGCGAAGAGCATCTGCCTCAACTTCGGCCTCGCCCGCGAGTTCGGCGGGCAGTGCAACCTGCGCTTCGACGACACCAACCCGGCGCGCGAGGAGCAGCAGTACGTAGAGTCCATCCGCGCCGACGTGGCGTGGCTCATCGCCGGCTGGGCCAACCAGGCGCTCGGGTTGAAGGGCCGCGGCCAGCAGGCGGCGCGCAGCGGCGACGACTTCGAGATGCGCGCCGCGACCGGGCCGTTCGGCTGGGGCGGCTCCGGCGGCACGCCGCCGGAACTCGAGCCCTTCTTCGCCTCCGACTACTTCGACCAGCTCTACGACTACGCGGAACGGCTCATCGAAAAGGGCCTCGCCTACGTCTGCGACCTCACCCCCGAGGAGACCGACCGCTACCGCGGCGCGCCCGACCGGCCCGGCACGCCCAGCCCGTACCGCGACCGTCCCGTGGCGGAGAACCTCGACCTGTTCCGCCGCATGAAGGCCGGGGAGTTCCCGGACGGTGCGCGCTCGCTGCGGGCGAAGATTGACATGGCGTCGCCCAACGTGTGGCTGCGCGACCCGCTGCTGTACCGCATCCGCCACGTTACGCACCACCACGCCGGCGACCGCTGGTGCCTCTACCCGCTCTACGACTTTGCCCACTGCCTGAGCGACTACCTCGAGGGCGTCACGCACAGCGTCTGCACGCTCGAGTTCGAGGTCCACCGGCCGCTTTACGACTGGATCCTGCACAGCCTCGGCCTGCCCCGCGCGCTGCCCCGGCAGATCGAGTTCGCGAAGCTGATCCCGACGCACATGATCGTCTCCAAGCGGAAGCTCATCCAGCTCGTGCAGGAGCAGGCCGTGAACGGCTGGGACGACCCGCGGCTGCCCACCCTCAGCGGCCTGCGCCGGCGCGGCGTGACGCCCGAGGCCCTGCGCGCCTTCGCCATCGGCGTCGGGGTGACGAAGTACAACAGCACGACGGACATCGCGGTGCTCGAGCACGCCATCCGCAACGACCTGAACCGCCGCGCGCTCCGCCGCTTCGCCGTGCTGCGGCCGCTGAAGGTCGTGCTCACGAACCTGCCCGCCGGCCACGCCGAGGAGGTGCGGGCGGTGAACAACCCCGAGGACGAATCCGCCGGCACGCGCGCCGTGCCCTTCGGCCGCGAGCTGTTCATCGAGCGCGACGATTTCCTGGAGACGCCGCCCAAGGGCTTCTTCCGCCTCCAGCCCGGCGGCGAGGTCCGGCTCAAGTACGCCGGCATCATCCGCTGCGACGAGGTCGTGAAGGATGCCGCCGGCCAGGTCACGGAGCTGCGCTGCACCTTCGACGAAGGCAGCCGCGCCGGCGGCCCGACCAGCAACCGCAAGGTCAAGGGCACGATCCACTGGGTCGGCGCTGGGCAGGTCCGCGACGTCGAGGTGCGCCTGTACGACCGCCTCTTCACCGTCGCCGAGCCGGACGCGGACGGCGACTTCCGCAAGCACCTGAACCCGCACTCGCTGGAGGTCGTGGCCGCCAAGGCCGAGCCGGCGCTGGCAGACACGCGGCCGGAGGAGCGCGTGCAGTTCGAGCGCGTCGGCTACTTCGCCCTCGACCCGGACAGCACGCCCGCGCGCCCCGTCTTCAACCGGACGATCACGCTCAAGGACTCCTGGGCGAAGGAAGTGAAGAAGGGGTAGCCGCCCGGAGCGCCGTCCTCCGGCCCGGCGCGTGCTGCCCATCAGCGTGGGGGGGG
>JBJXFY010000267.1:0-4845 GCA_046155815.1 Limisphaerales bacterium
GATGATTGCCGGCGTGAGAATTTTGTGAGTCATGTTCATGGTCAAAGGGGTGAATGGTTCGGTTTGGTGTTTTCCCTCCTGCCAGGAACTTTGGAATCCTGGTAAAGCGGGACGACGATGAAGACATTGCAGGAATGGGGCCAGCCGGGGCTCGATCTGTTACTTGCTGCTGGGCAGACACCTGCACGCCCTGCCTCCAGGATGTCGAGCCGCAGAATCATGCGGAGTGCTTGGTCAACTGGTCCTTTCTTGCAGTTTGCATCACATCCGCCGCAACCCGCCTGCCTCCGCCACCCCTAAAAGCAAGGTCCGGCTGCGGACGGCAAGGAACCCCGGACCCTGCCGGAACCGAGATCGGTCCCCGCAACTCACGGCGGCACGTCCTAAACTGGGCCGTGGTCAGGCTGGAACGTCAGCCCGGGCCTGAGCGATGATTGGCTTGCCGCGATTCTGCCCGGCGGCGCACAGCGCGAGCCTGAATTCGGGCTGAAATGGCACATTCGGCGCTGAACATGCTTTGAACCACTCCCACTTCATGCCTGGGCCGTCTGGATCAGAGCCGTGCTTGCGCCGGGGCTGACGGTTCAGACGGAGCCGTTCAAGATGATGCCCGGATTGTCCGCCCCCACCCGGGATCATTTGTCCTCGGACACCCTTTTGTGTAGGGCCTTCCGCGCAAGGCGATCCCGGTCCGCGTCCGTTACCGAGGGAAGAAAGCGCTTTCGATAAAGTTCGTCATGCACAATGTCCACAATGGCCACCAGGGGGGCGGCGACCAGAACACCCAGCACCCCGAAGGCGGCCACACACAGGAGCATGGAAAAGATCACCGCCACCGGATGCAGTTTCATCTCGCGCGCCATGATGGCCGGAGAAATCACGTTGTTCTCCAGGGCCTGGACCGCGATGTAGGCGAGTACGACCCAGATTGGAGTCATGCCTCCCTTCGCCAGGGCGAACAACAATGCCGGTACGGCGCTCAAAATTGGCCCCACAAAGGGAACCGCTTCCAGGATGCCCGCGATCAAACCCAACACCAGGGCATCCATGAACCCGAAGACCGGCCACATGAGCAGGAAGACGAGCAGGCCGATCGTTCCCATCCCCAGCAGCGTCGCCCCGGCCCAGCCGGGTACAAACTTTCCCACGCGTTGTGCGATGATCAGGGCCTGCTCGTGATGACGCTCGGGCACCAGGGAAAAGAGGCTTCCGAAGATTGGCCGGGGATTCATCAGCGTGAAGGTCACACCGAAGAAGACGGTCACCAGGACGATGAAGATCTGGGCCGCATTGAACGCCACCGCCGTAAATCTACCCGCCACGTCCCCCAGCGTCTCGAGCAAACGGAAACGAATTGTCCTCATCTCTCCCGCGCCTTTCGGCGGAGCCGGCTCAGTCACCAGCCGCGCGGCTTCGCGTTTGCCGGCAGCCGTTGCCGTCTGGGCAATTTCAGTGGTCACTTCGGCCTGCAATTTTTTCTCGGAGAGGGCTGCCTGCTGCTCCATCTTGATCAGAGGCCTTTGGATGCGTTCCCAGTAGGCCGGCACCTGCTCCGTGACCTTGCCGAAGGCGGCCTTTATCGGCACGAAGAACGCCCAACCGGTCAGGGCAATGACTGAAACCAATGCCGTCGCGGCCAGCCCCGTCGCTGCTTTTCTTCCCCCGGCCAGCGCCCTCATCCGCGAAATCACGGGATTGAACGCGAGCGAAATCAGCAGGATGAGCAGAAAGGACAGCAGAATGGGCGACAGCAGCAGGAAGGACTGGATGAACGCGAACAGCGCCGCACCCAGGATGACATAAAGATAAACCGGGCCGGGCTTCAGATTTGATTTGAGGTCGTTTGCCATGGTTTCGTCCTGTTCGTGAGCCTCCACCGCGCGAACCTTTCAGCCAAGCCCCGGGCTGCACGCGTCAACTCGCAGCCCGCTTTGGGTCTGCTTCTATGCGCTGGACGGGACGCATGACTGGGCGCGGCTGCACGCGGGGTTTTGAAGGGGATGTCTTTCTTCCTCTTTGGAACCCCTGCGAATCTCTTTTCGCGGCGACTGGGCGGTGAAGTTCACTCTGCCGTGTTCTTCGCCTTCCTTGATCTCCGGACTGGTTCCCTGCACCACGGCCTTGATGGACTGGCAAATGCATTGAGGCCCTTCACCCCCGTGTGATCGCAATATTCGCCCCGCTCCCCGGTGACCCTGATCAGCACGATGTTCGGATCCTCCACGCCCCCGGGGAACCAGACCTTGAAGGAGGGCTTCCACAATTCGCGAATCAGGGCGCGATCATGCCTTATCAGCGTGGCCCGGCCTCCTAGCGCGACGAAACTGGCCCGGCCGTTCTGGCAGATCACCTGCACCCGTGGGTCGGACTCGATTTCGCGGACCTTGGCCGTGTCGTCGCCCGTGAAAAACCAGAGATCACCGTTCTCATCCACGCGCGCCACTTCCATGGGTCGGCCGTGTCATCCGGCGGTGGGACCGTTCGTTACCAGCGCCACCGTATCAAAGCCTTTCAACAGGTCGCGGATGATCTCGACTTGGTTTGTTTTAATTCTTGAGTTCTCCAGTTATAGGCTTTCAGCCATCGTTCCTGACTCGAATCCCGCAGGCCGTTTCCCGCCTGCGCTCACGTCCGGCTGTATCGCCGCCGGGTGAAAATGGCTGTGAAGGACGGCTGAGTTGAGTTGCCTGGGCAGGTGCATCCGGCGGCCAGATAACGACCCCGCACGGAACGAGTTCTGGAATTTCATAGCTTGGACCGTGCCATCTTTCAGGGCGTACGTTCCGCATCGCCCAGCCGCCTGTAACTCCGCCTATTGCCCCTGCATCCACCACGGCAGCAGGGCCGTTCCATGCCGTGCAATCTGCAAGGATGAAACAGGGGCTGATGCAAAATGCACACACTCCGTAATGGCTTTTCAGGAGCTGCTCTTTCCATTGTGTGCAGCCCTGCGTGAGGATGCGTTCACGGCGCCAATGCGATCCCAAGCGTCGGGCAGGTCGTTGCGGTTCCTGTCGGCCCCGTCGGTTCCGAGTCCACGCGACAGTCCGGCCGCGGTCGCCCACGGTGAAAGTGGCCTGCCCAAGACGGCCGTGTTACTGACCGTGACGAAGCCGTAGGCGACGTTGCCCGGTCGGGCCCGCCGGCGTTGGAGGCGCGCAGCATCATCGCGGACGGAAGACAAGAATGGCCGGGCGGCCAAATCAGGACGCCACCCGGGAGCCGGACACGGGAGCGTTGCCCCCGAAGGGCGCGCTTCCCAGACTTACCCGCCACCGACATACACCCCTGCCCCCCCGATGCTCCGTCCCCGCAAAAAATACACCGTCTTCGATCTCCAGCAGCTCAAGGGGAAGCGCGTCCTCACGCACATCCACGTCAAATCCCCGGAGGAAGCCGCCGCCGCGGCAGAAGCCGGCGTCGACCTGATGAGCTGCAGTTTCGACACTCCCGAGGCGCAGGCGCGGCTGCCACAGCTTGTCGCCGCGGCACCGCACAGCTTCCTCTCCGCGGCCACGCCGCACGGGCTGGCCTCGCCGGAGGAGGCGATCCGCGTCGCCTTCCGCGCCCTCGAGCTCGGGGCCAGCAGCGTCTATTGCTCGGCCAGCCCGTTTATCATCGAGGCGATGACGCGTGAACGCATCCCCGTCGTCGGGCATCTCGGCATGGTCCCGCGGCACGTCACCTGGACCGGCTACCGCGCCATCGGCCGCAACGTCGAGGAAGCCACGCAGCTCTATCACCGCATGAAGGAGCTCGAAAACGCCGGCGCCTACGCCGCCGAACTCGAAGTCGTGCCGCACAACCTCGCGCGCTTCCTCTCCACGCAGACGAAGATGCTCCTCATGTCGCTCGGCTCCGGTCCCGGCTGCGACACGCAGTTCCTCTTCTCCGACGACATCCTCGGCGACTACGACGAGCGCCCGCCGCGCCACGCCAAGGCCTACCGTAACTTCGCCGCCGAACACCGCCGCCTCCAGCAGGAACGCCTGGCCGCCTTCCGCGAGTATATCGCCGACGTCCACGAGGGCCGCTTCCCCGGGCGAAGCAATCTGGTGGAAATGGAAGCGCCGTTCCTCGACGAGGTGGTGCGGAAGCTCGGCGGCGTCCGTGGGTAGGGGCGGGTCATGGCTCATCTCAAAAACTGCCTGCGCCATCATTCCTTTCCGGTCGTGTCTTGGTTTGAGCGCGTGGTGGCGCTGCGATTTGCGTGCCCTGAGGGCATGCTCCGCTCGCTGGTGCCGGGAGGATTGGGAGCGACGCTTGCAATGGCTCGGGATTCGCAACGGTGGCGCTGGAGTTGGGGGCGAAAAAGCACAGCCGGCGGCGCTCAACTCGGCCGGTCCGGCCCAATTGAGGAGCTTCGGGGCCCATTCGCAGGTGTAGTGACGGAGACATCGTTCGTGCCTGCCCAGGCGTAGGCTACTTCCAGCGGTATCTGGGGAAACCAGCGGCGAAAGCGCCGGGCCAGTGCGCCGGCCTTGCGGCCCACGAGCTGGTCACGTTGTACCGGATCACGGAAGGATTCATCAAATCCGCCCGGCAGGATGCGGCCATCCACCGTGGTGCGGGCGCAAAGGTAGGGTTCGGCCGTCTCCCAGATGAGCGCACGGTCCGCCGGCCAGCCGGGAAAACCCGCGACCGGCCCGACAGGCAGGCGCAAAATGTGCGGATGTAAATTTGATGACTGTCTGGTGGGTCCGCTCCAACGATTGGTTAGGCGCCGAAACCACTGATCTGCAGGCCACGGTCTTCTCCGAACTCTTTGAACCACTTGTCCTTAAAGGGAGCGAGGTGTTCTTCAGTAATCGCACAGTGAAATGAGTCGTACTTCTTCGGACGCAC
>JBJXFY010000270.1:0-3332 GCA_046155815.1 Limisphaerales bacterium
CGGAGGCGGCGTCGCGCAGTTCGATCCAGTCCTGTAGCCCCAGGCTCTTCTGCGGATCGTTCGCGCTCGTGGCCGCGACGCGGCCGTCGAGGGACACCGCCTCCAGGTCACCGGACATTTCCCATTCGCCGACCCATCGCCCGGCCTGCCAGTCATAGGTGCGGACGAAGTGATGGTGGCCATCAATCGTCCGGGCGGCGGCGGACTTTTCACCCCAGGCATGCACCACCACCCGATGCTGGCCGGGCAGGAAGAAAATCCGCGCTTGGCGCGGGCAGGCGAACTCCCAGTGAAGCCGGTTCCCCTCCAAGTCCCACAGCCCCACCCGGCCCTCGTCGTTGCCGAGTGCCAATAGGGGCGCGTCCGGGCACCAGGCGAGCGCATCAATCCGGCGAAAACTTGGCTCGATTACGCTCCGGGTCTTCCCCGAAGCCACGTCCCAGAGGCGCACCGTCTGGTCATGGCCCCCGGTGGCGAGCGTCCTTCCGTCCGGGGAAAATGCCAGGCCGGTTACGCGCAACGCATGGCCGGCAAGGATGGCGGGGGCTCCGCTCCGCGACTTGTCCCAGAGGTGCCGCCACTCAAAGCCGCGCAGGTCGGGCTCGGCGTCACGCGGGATGTGGGCCGCCAGGGCGGCGCGCGCGAGGGCCACGTTGCCTTCCTCCAGCGCGTGCTGCGCCATGTACATGTCCGCGGCGTAGAGGTTCAGCCGGGTGGCCTCGGCCTCGGCGCGGACGGCGGCGTTGCGCTCGAGCAGGACGCCGATGATCACGGCCGGGGCGGCGGCGAGGAGCACGCCCAGGGCGGCGAGCGCCGGGCGGCGTTTCGCCCAGCGGAAGGCGCGCTCAACGGCCGTCACGGGCCGGGCGCGGATGGGCTCGCCGCGGGTCCAGCGCTCCAGTTCCTCCGCCAGCGCGAGGGCGGAGGGGTAGCGGCGGGCGGGATCCTTCTCGAGGCACTTCAGGCACACGGTCTCAAGGTCGCGGTCCACGCGGCGGTTCAGGCTCGACGGGCGGCGGGGCGGCTCCTCGACGACCTGGCGGAGCGTGGCGAGCGCCGTCTCCGCCGCGAAGGGCGGTCGGCCGGTGAGCAGCTCGTAAAGGATCGCGCCCAGGCTGTAGAGGTCGGAGGCAATGGTGGCGCGGTGGCTGCCGCCCGCGGCGATCTCCGGCGCGAGGTAGCCGGGCGTGCCCAGCACGTCGCCGCTCACGGTGAGCGTGCCGCCGCCCTCGAGCCGGCGCGCGAGGCCGAAGTCGGCCACGAGCGGCTGGCCGTCGGCGTCGAGCAGGATGTTCGCGGGCTTGAGGTCGCGGTGGAGGATGCCGCGCTGATGCGCGTGATGGACGGCGCGCGCGACGACGGAGAGGAGCGAGATGCAAAATGGGGAATGGGAACCGGGGTCTGGCGTCTGGCGGATGGGGGAATGGGCGCGGAGGCGTTCGGCGAGGGTGCCGCCGGGGACGAGCTTCATGGTGAAGTACGGGCGGCCCTCGGCCTCACCGACCTCGTACACGGGCACGATGTTCGCGTGGTCCAGCCGGGCGGCGGCCTCGACTTCGGCCTGGAAGCGGCGGCGTTCGGCATCGGTGGCAAGCAGGCCGCTGGCGATGACCTTCAGGGCGACCTCGCGCTGCGCGCCGAGCTGGCGGGCGCGCCAGACCTGCCCCATGCCGCCGCGGCCGAGCAGCTCGAGCAGCTCGTAGCCGCCGAGGCGGAGCACGGCGGCCGGCTGGTCCGGGCCGCCGGATTCGGCGGGCAGCGGCGTGAGCGCGCCGGCAAGGAGGCAGCCGGGGCACAGCGGATGCGGCGCGTCCGGGGCGAGCGGACGGCCGCATTCGCGGCAGGCAGTCGGGTTCATGCGAAACGCGATCTAAGCCGGGAACGCCGGAAACCAGTCGCCCCGGGCAGCCTTCAACGCGACATGCCCAAGCTGAACGCCGGCCGCTTAACGCAAATCTCGAAATGATTGATAAACATCGAGAGCCACGATGACGAGTAGATAGAATAGAAGAGCCCAGGCATTGCTATGGGCCGAATGCAGCAAGCAGCGAATTTCAGCGGCCTGCTCGGCGGTCATCGGCCGGTTCGTGACGGACCCGTCATCGGCAGGGGGTGGAGATTCAGGAGTGGTCTCAGTCATGACTGAAGCGGGGGTCAGGGTTCGCGGTTTCGGGCAGGCTCTGGCAAGGAGGCCGGCGGGCGGTTGGACCAGGCGGCGGCCTCGGCGACGGCAAGGCGGCGTTCAAGGTCCGCCACCGCCTTCCGCGACAACTGCCACGCTTCAGCATCCCGTTCAGATTTGGTCTGCTCGGCGTCTCCGAAAAACAAGGGGAGCGTGAGGGGCATTGCGAGGACCAGCATGAGGAAAAAGCCGGCGAACAACCCGTACCCCAAAACCCGGTTGAGGTTCTTGAGGCGTTTGATCAAGTCGGTGGCCTGCTCCTGCGAGATCGCCGGCGAGGGCGGCCGGTCGCCGCCTCCAACGTGCTGCTGGCCGGGATCGGGGCTAAGTGGCTTCATGGTTTGCTTCCGTTTACGCGGGGCTGTCAGTCATTGAACAGTGAAGGATCGCCAGACGAACCGTTCACGCATTCTGCCCCCGTTCACGACTGGAACAGCGTGATCAGGTGCCGCAGCTCCGGCTCGATCTCGGGGGGGTCGGCCACGGTCTGCGCGACCTCCTCGCGCACGAGTTCCTGCCAGCGCCGCCGCAGCCGGTGGACCACGGCTCGCAGGGCGGCCTCCGTCACGCCGAGGCGCGCGGCGGTGGCGAGCAGACTGCTCTCACGGCGGGTCTCGACGACAAAAGGCCGGAGGTTTTCCCAGCCGTGGGGATGCGCCGCGAATTCATCCGCCAGGCGGCGCAGCACGCCCACGACCAGCGTCTCCGCCCAGCGGCGTTCGTAGAGCGTCTCGGGCGTGTCCGTGGTGGCGACCGCGCCGCCCAGCGCGGCCTCGGCCTCCGTGGCGTCCAGGGGCACGAACCGCACAAGGCCGCCGCGCTTCTGCGCGTTGGCGCGGTCGCGCTCATTGGCGAGGAAGTGGCTGAACGCGGCCAACAGGAACGAGCGGAAGCGGCCTTGGGCCGGGTCGGCCGTCGCGGTCCAGCAGCCCTCGATGAGGCGGAGGAAGAACCCCTGCGTGAGGTCCAGCGCCTCGTCCGGCCCGTGGCCGCGGCGACGGGCGTAGGCATACAGCGGCGGCCAATAGCCGCGGCAGAGCGCCTCCAGCGCGGCCATGGCGGCGGCCGAACCATCCGTCCCGGCGGCGCGGACGACGCTCCAGTGCGTCGTCGCAAACGCCGCCTTCGCCTCCCCGGGGAACACGCCGGC
>JBJXFY010000166.1:0-3350 GCA_046155815.1 Limisphaerales bacterium
GGTGGATCGCTCGTGGTCGTGGCCGGACTGCTGGCCGGGATAACCGCGCAGGTGGTGCCGGCTCAGTTGGCCTCAACGGTGGCGACGCTGGGGCTCACCACGACCTGGCCGGCCGCGATTGGCGCCGCTGGTATCGGCATCGCACTCCTGGCCCTCCGCGGACGCCAGTGGCTGGCGCTCGGGCTCACGTCGACGGTGATGGCGATTCTGGTGATTGGCGCGAACAGCCGCATCGTGCCCGCGCTGGACCCACACCTTTCGGCCCGGGCCGCCGCGGTGGCGGCCAGCGAGGCCGCCGAGGGTGGGCCCATCTTTGAGTTCGGCCTTGAACGCACGATGGACTTTGGCCTGGACTACTACCTGCGGCGCGACGTGCCGGAGTGGTCGACGGAGGCGGGCGAAGGCGTGGTGGTCGTGAGAGCCACGACAGCCGGAACCTTCGCGGCCAGCGGCTACATGGTGGACGTCGTGCAGCGCCTGTCCGCGGATGCGGTGGTCATGCGCCTGCGGCGCGTCGACACCGTCCGGCTGTCCACGCTCTCTCCGCCGCCGGCGCCCTGACGGACGGTGCTGCCCGCCGCGCTACCTGAGGCCCAGCGCGTGCCGCGCGGCAATCTGGGCGCGGCGCCGACGGAGCGAGGCATCCTCCAGCACCTGCGCCAGCGGCAGGGGCGCCTGGCTGGCATCCCAGCTCCGCGCAAGCCGCTCGGCCACGTGGTGCCGGCGGTCCAGTTCCATCCGGAAGCACTCGAAGCACAGGGTGCGGCTGTTCTCGAGGTGGCGGGCATCGCGAAAGCCGTACCGTGCCTCCTTCTCGCGGCACCCGGCACACACGCGGGTCACGGGGTGGGGCACCCGGGCACGCGGCATGGGCATCGGAGGCATCGCGGGGACAACGGGTTCGTAGAGAGCCAACTGCTGTAGGGCGGACATGGAATCTCCTCTCAGGATGTGTCCAGCCTACGAAAGGCCTGTGACAGACTAGGTCACATGGAACGCGGGCCGGATTTACGGGCCGAAAACGAGATCGCGGCGCTCTTCCGGCTGCCGCTCGAGGCCTTTACCCAGGCCCGCAACGACCTGGCTGCGTCGCTGAAGAAGCAGGGCCTGGCCGAGGAGTCGACCCGCGTGAAGGCCCTGCCCAAGCCCCCGGCGTCGGTGTGGGCCGTCAATCAACTGCACTGGCAGCGCACGCCCGTGCTGGACCAGTTGATTGCCGCTGGCGATCGCTTCCGTCAGGCCCAGACCGCGCGCCTGTCGGGCGTCGGACCCGACCTGCGGGCGTCCTTCGACGAACGCCGCGATGCGCTGGCACTGGCGGTGTCCACGGCCGCCGGAATCCTCACGGCCAGCGGGCACCCGCCCACGCCCGATGTGCTCCGGCGGATCACGACGACGCTGGAAGCCGTCGCCACGTTCGGCACCACCGCTTTTGCCCCGCCCCGCGGCCGCCTGATCGCGGACCTCGCGCCGCAGGGCTTCGAGGCGCTCTCGGCGCTGATCCCGCGCGGCTCGTCTGCCAGCCAGCGGGACGATGCGCCCTCCGAGGTGGTGCCCTTCGGCCCGCGCTCGGCGCGTACGCCGCATGAGCCGGTCAAGGGTGCAGCGCCGCCGGATGCGGCCGCCAACGACCGCGCGGAGCGTGCCGCAGTTGCCAAGGGCGTGCGGGAGGCCGAGCGGAACCTCGCCAGGGCACAGACCGCGCTGAAGCAGGCAGAAGCCGCGATGAAGGCCGCCGCCGCGCGGTCAAAGGCCGCGGTCCGGGCGCGCGCGGCCGTGGAGCGGATCAAGGCCACCGTGGACAGGCGTCACGCAGCGGCCGCAGGCAAGGCCGACGCGGCCGTGGCGCTGGCTCATGCGAAGGCACGGGCGGCCGAGGACGCGGCCGACGCGCTGCTGGCCGCGGAGCGCGGCCTCAGGCTTGCGCGAGACCGCGCCGCGGGGCAGACGTAGTCAGGAGGAACGTCGCCGCAACGCCGCTGCGACGATCGCCTTGGCCCAGCCGGGCACGTCGGCAGGTGGGCACATGGCGGTAATCGCCCCGCGCTTCATGTGCAGCACGAAGAACGGCTCGGGCGCGTGACCGGTCGCGGGGTCGGCCTCGGCGCTGTTGTCGAAGAGCCGCAGCTCGGTCAGACGCGGCAGCAGCCTGATGAGGTTCAACCGGCTGGCCTCGTAGCGCTCGCGGATCTTGTCCTCCGGTATGGCGTGGCCACCCTGTGACACGCGTGCCTGTACACGGGCAATGTGGCGCTCGGGTGAGTCCAGGCCCACGAACCACATCCGCACTTCGAGGCCGTCATCGAGCGCCTGCTCCAGCAGCGCCGTGATCGTGTGCCCCCCAAGCGTGGTCTCGAAAGCAAAGTCCAGGTGCTCGGCGATCGCGTGCGCGAGCAGGCGCTTGCCCTGCAGCCAGGCCGCACCGTTGGCCTCTGCCTCTGACAGCTCGGGATGTGCGGAGCGAATGACGCGCGTGGCCTCGTCAGGGTTGAAGTAGTCCGAGCCGCCACGCCGGAACGACTCACCGGCCACGCTGCTCTTGCCGGCGCCGTTGGTGCCAGCCAGGACTTCGATCCCCGCCGGCTTCGGGAGTCTAGCCACGCCGCCGCTGAGCCGCCTCGAGCGCCGCGCGGCCGAGCTCTTTGGGTGAGGCGTTGAATGCGGCACGCCGGGCCTTCCGGCTCTCGGGCGTCTGCATGGAGGCCAGCAGCGCGTCGAACTCAGCATCGAGTTCGGGAATCTCCAGCGTACGGCGCGCCGTGAGCGCCTCGTACTCGGCCATCGGCAGCAGCACAGCCTTGGCCGTGTTGTGGCGGGTGATCACCACCGTCCGCCCCTGAATCGCGCCCTCGAGCAGGGGGCCGAAGCGCGTCTTGGCCTCAGTGGCGGTCACCGTGACCGGGGCATCGCGAACGACGGATGCTGTGGACTGGGAAGCCTTCGGGTTCTGATCGTAACGGGCCATATGTCCATTATGGACATTTCACACATATCGGACAAGCCCCCAGTTATTCAGTCTCCCTCGGCGGCGCCGACGCCCATCTCTCCCGTCCAGCGGAGCGCGTCCGGCAGCTCGATGTCGAACTGATCGAGCACGCGGGCCACCGTGTGGTTCACCACGTCGTCGATCGTGCGGGGCAACTGGTAGAAGGCGGGCATGGGCGGGAGGATGACGGCACCGGCCCGGGTGGCGGTCAGCGCGTTCTCCAGGTGGATGGCCGAAAGCGGAGCCTCGCGCAGCAGCAGCACCAGCGTGCGGCGCTCCTTGAGCATCACGTCCGCGGCCCGGTGAATGAGGCTATCGCCGAAGCCGTGCGCGATCGCGGCCAGTGACTTGGCGCTGCAGGGCG
>JBJXFY010000452.1:0-2957 GCA_046155815.1 Limisphaerales bacterium
CTTGCGCCGCCGGAACGCGAAAAACTGACGCGAATTGCGGCCATGTTAAAGCAACGACCGCAACTGCGTCTGGCCGTCGAAGGACGTTACGACACCCGGTTTGACGGTGCGGCGTTGCGCACATCCGCGACACGACGCGCGCTCGCCGCGCGCGAAGGTACGGCGCCAGCCGCGACCGACGATACCGTGCCCGTGAATTTCGATAACGCAAAAACCCAGCGCGCGGTCGAGTCGCTGTTCGAGGAACGCGCCGGAAAAGACGGTATCGACAAATTCAAAGCTGAATACGAAAAATCCACCGGCAAGGAAGCCCGTCGCGTCAATCCGGCACTTGCGCTGGTTGGCAGGGGAAGTCCCGACCGCGATTTTTACCAGGCGTTGTTCCGGCGCGCCGCCGAGCTTCAGCCGCTGCCCGACACGGCATTGCCCGATCTCGCCAGGCTGCGCAGCAGCGCCGTCGTCGGGTTCATGAATACCGGTGCGGGACTGGATGCTTCGCGTGCCACGACGAAACCGGTCATTGCCGTCACTGCGGACAAGCCCGCTGAAATCACGACCGCGTTGAGTCTGGACGCCGGGAAATAAACCGCCTGGAGTTGCTCTCGCCAGGGGAAACTCCCGGCGTGTTCTACTTCGACTCCATCAACACATCGAGTGTTTGCTTCGGGTCATAGTCATAGAGCCCCGCTTGCAAGCCGCGCACAATGCGGTAAGGCTCTCCCGATGGCGTCGGCGGATCGTTGATCAATTCCATCATGATGGGCGACGCGTACGACTGGCGATGGGAATCGAGCACCAGCATCACGCGCGGTTTCAGGCGGCGTGCGCGATTTTGCGACACCACCACCGCCACTTCGGCGGTATTCAACTCCACCAGGCTGCCCACCGGAAATACGCCCACGCACTGGATAAATTCCTCGACCAGTTCCGCCTTGAATGTCTGGTTGCGTGATGCATACAGATCATGCAACGCCTGCTGCACCGACATCGGCTGCGCATAGGGGCGCGCGCTGATCATTGCCGTATAGCTATCCACCAGCCCCGCCATGCCGCCCAGCATGGAGATCTGGTCGCCACGCAGCCCCTTGGGATAACCGCTGCCGTCATAGCGCTCGTGGTGTTCGGCCACCGCATTCAGCAATACGTCCGTCGCATCTTTTGATGTACGCAATATTTCCAGGCTGCTGTTCACATGACTCTGGAATATTTTCAATTCCGCCGGCATGAGCTTTTCGCGCTTGTCCAGCAGCGGTTTGGGCAGTTTCAGCTTGCCGACATCCTGCATCAAGCCGACCGTACCGATGATCTCCAGTTGATCTTCGGGCAATCCGAGATGCCGGCCGAAGGCAATCAAATAAATCGCGGAATTCAACCCATGATCGTAAGTATAGGCGTCGGCGCTCTTCAGCCGCGCGAGCCAAATCATGCCGTCCGGGTTGCGCACCACGGAATCGACCATCCAGCCTACCGCGTCGCCGACGCGATCGAGATCGAGCACCTTGTTGCTGGTGAGATCGGCAATGACTTCCTGCACGACGACCTGTACCTTGTCGTGCGCTTCCTTGGCCATCGGGAGTTCTTCCTCGATTTTTGTCACATCGGCATAAACCGGTCCTTCGACGGTTTTTACGCCCTGATAGCCGAACTTCTTGTCGTCGGCGCTCATACCGAACAGCCGCGACAACCGCGCAAACAACCCACCGCCACCCGCCAATTCTTTTTCGGTATATATCTTGACCGTCGCCGCAGGGTCGGTTGCTTGCTCGATATAGGCGCGCTCTTCCTTGCTGATGCCGACCTCCCGCGACGCTTTTTCCATGCGCACCGCTGGTTTTGACTTGGGTTTTTCCGGCTTGTCTTCGTGAATGATCACCACCGGTTCGCGCGGCTTGGCCGGTTGCGTGCCCGGACGTGTTTCGTCCTCTGTACGCGGTGTGGAAGAAAATGCCGACTTGAATATCTGCCCGATGGTGCCGATAAACCCGCCGTTAGCCCCATCATTCACGGCATCCTTGTCCTTGTGAATTTGCACATGCGGATCGGCGCGCGGGCGCTGCACTACGGGCTTTTTCTCCACCGGGTCAGGCTGAAACTGGTCGCCGGTCGAGAGCGTTCGTTCCACGAACACGTGCTTGCAACAGCGCTGAAACTCCTGAATCTGCTCCTGCGATTCGATGACAAATCCCTGAATCAGGAAACGCGTCTCCAGCCACGGGCGATCCAGCTCCGCGACAAACATGCCGAGCGCCAGTTTTTCGACCGGTAATTGTTCCTTCATGATGCCGGTACCGCCAGATTGGCCGCCACCCGGATCATCATCGGGAATGTCATCCGGTTTCTCATGCGGCGGGCGTTAACCGCGCAGGCGCATGCCGCCGCAGAGTTTCCTGCAGCGACTTCACGTCGAACGGTTTCATCAAATAGTCATCCATTCCAGCGGCAATGCAAAGTGCACGCTGCTCTTCGGGTGCATGCGCAGACAGCGCTACAATCAGCACGCGCTGGCCCGTTTTCTTTTCTACTTCACGTATCGCTGCCACCGCCTCGAACCCGCCCATGACCGGCATTTCGAGATCCATAAAAACCAGATCGTAGCTGTTTTGCCGCAGATTTTCGATGGCCTCTGCCCCGTTGTTGACCAAGGTCGTCTCCACACCCTGTTTTTTCAACAACAATTCAATCAGCAACTGATTGTGTTCGTTGTCCTCCGCCACCAGCACGCGCATGCCGGCGAAATTTGGTGCGACCGCCTCGACTGGCGCTAGTTCCTTGGTATCTGACATGATGGGCGCGACGGCTTCCCGCACCTGAAATGGCAATTCAAACGAAAACACGGAGCCCTTTCCCGACTCGCTGGCAACGCCGATAGTGCCTTCCATCAATTCGACCAGTGATTTGCAAATGGATAAACCCAAACCGGTGCCGCCATACTTGCGCGCGGTGCTGGCGTCCGCCTG
>JBJXFY010000305.1:0-4693 GCA_046155815.1 Limisphaerales bacterium
GGGAGGAACAGGCCGTGGCGGTCGACGTGGAGTTCCAGGGGAAGGCCGTGCCCGGTGAAGGCGGCGGGGGGACTCCAAGCAGGCGGGGAGATCCTCGCCGTGATGAAGCCTCGCGCCGGTGCGAACGCGCGGGCAGTCGTACCGCAGGTCCGGAAGGGGATGGTTTCTGCAGTCGCCGGGGAACCCCCGGTGCGGCGTTGCCTTGAGCTACCGGAGGGCGCCGGGTTTGAGGCGCTGCCAGCGGCGCAGCGAAACGGGGCCGGCGGAGCGGGCGTCGCCGATTCAGGGGTGCTTGTGCTGGACGGCCGCCGGAGCTTAAGTGCCCCGGCTGCGCGCGTGGCGGAATGGCAGACGCGCCGGACTTAGGATCCGGTTCCTTCGGGAGTGGAGGTTCAAGTCCTCCCGCGCGCACCAGCCTCGTGGAAGACAGGATGGGCTGGTGCGCATGGCGATGGCGACTTCGAGGCCGGGGATGGGAAGGAGTTCCTGCCCGTCGAGGGCGACACGCTGTTTCCCATGTTCCTGAGCTGGGCGTTCCTGATGGCGGCGGACGACCGGACCTCGGACCCGACGATCGTGAGCCAAACTCGGTGGTGACGGACGGCCCGGGCGGCGACGCTCCGTCGCCGGAGGTTGCTGCGGCGCCCCGCCGCAGGGATCCCGGTGCGCAGATCCGACTCCAGCAGGTCGTGCCGGCAGCACACGTTGCGGCTTGGCGCCGCGGTCACCTTCCTGCAACGGGGGCGCGTCGCTGCTACCGCCCCGCGCTGGTGAAGCCGGCCGGGCCGGCGGCCCAGGTCACGGCGTTCTTCAGGACCTGCTGGTAGGCCGCATGGCTGTGGGCCGCGCCGTCGTGGCCGAGGGTGAAGCCGACGATGCGGGCCTTGGGATGCTTCACCACGAAGAGCTGAGGGTAGGCCCGGTCCTTCTGTTTCGAGTGCGCGGTGGCCAGCACTTCGATGGGCGTGCCGGCCGCATCCCTCTCAAACCAATACAGCTCGTCCGCGAGCGTGAACTTCGCGGGCACGTCCTTGAGCAGCGGATGCGTGGCACCGGTCGTGACGACCTCGAACTCGCCGTACTTGTCGTGGCCGCGGGAGCCGCCGCCGGCGAGCACGCGGTTGTACCCGGGCCAGTCGGGCCAGTTGTACCAGAGGCCGGGGTGCAGGAGGACGAGGCCCTTGCCGGCCTCGGCGTGGGCCATGACGGCGGCGCGCACGGCGGGGTCGGGGAAGGCCTTGTTCGCGCTGATGACCAGCACGTCCGCGCCGCGGACAATCTCCGCGGCCAGATCCTGCGGCTCGCGGTACGCGGCGGTGATCCTGCCGGTGCCGTTGAGCAGGGCGACGTCGGCGAGGTTGAAGAAGCGCTGGTAGTCGTGCGACGCGCCGCCGCCGATGAGCAGGGCCTTGAGGCCCGAGCCCCAGTTCACCGGAGCCACGGCGGGCGCGGCGGCCTGGGCCGGGAGTGCGCCGAGCAGCGTGGCCGGCCCCTCGGCCTTCTCGGCCGTGATGCCCACGATGGTCGGGGCGACCTCGTTGTTGAAGCTCTCGAGGACGACCTTCTCGATCACGCCGTCGCGCCGCTTCAGGTCGCGGGCGAAGTGCCGCACCTGGCCGCTGCGGACAAGGTCGGGGACGTACGTCGACCCCGGCACGTTGAAGTTGTCTCCGCTGCCGATGTAGTCGGCGAACTCGACGCCGTTGCGGAAGACCAGCTCCTCGGTGCCGCCGCCGGCGAAGTGGACCGTCGCCTTGAGCACGGGCTTGTCCTTCTGGTTCTCGCCGTCCCACGGGTAGGCCCAGCCGCCGATGCCGCTGAGGAAGTGCAGGCGGTTGGCGGCGACTCCGGCGGGCACCTCGACGCGCTGCGGGTACTGCGGCGCCAGGCCCATCCGGCCGCGCAGGGTGAGGAGGTTCATGCCCGTCGGGCTCTTCTGCGGGCTGATCACGTCGAAGGGCGCGCCCTCCACCCGGATCGTGCCGAACTTCCGCAGGCGCACGGTCTCGCCGCGGCTCTCCTTGTTCTGGTAGATGCCCTCGGTGGAGCTGCCGTTGAAGAACTCGGTGAGGTTGAGGATGCGGAACCGCAGGTCGTCCCCCGCGAGGTACGTGAGCAGGTCGCGCAGGCCGTCCGCGCCGAGCGCCTCGAAGCCCTCGGGCATGAGCGAGCGGCCGGTGGACTGGCGGGTGCGGATGTTGTCCTTCCGGATCTCGTACTCGGCGGTCTGGTTGCGGACCACGACGACGGCATTGTTTTCGCGGAGGATGATGCCGTCGTAGGTCAGGTCGTCCTTGGTCTCGATGGAGGCGGCGATGAAGTTCGGCTCGACCACGCGGTTCGGGTCGAGGATGTGGATGAGGAGGTCGTGCGCGCCGTGGGCGCCCATGCCGGTGAGGTCGGGCGCGAAGTCCGCGCCCTCGCCGTTGAACTTGTGGCAGCCGGCGCAGTTGGCGGTGAAAAACTCGCGGCCGCGGGCGGCGCTGCCGGGCTTCTCCACCTCGTGCGCGAACTGGGCGATGAGCGCCTCCTTCTCCTTCTGCTCGGGGCCCTTGAGCTCATCAATGACCTGGTTGGCGCGGGCGGCGACGGCCTTGTCCGCGTGCGTGCGGAGGCGGTGGAGGTTGGCGGGGCCGAGCTCGCGCGGGGTGAGCTGCTGGTCGGCGAGCGCCTGCACGAGGAAGCCCGACCAGTCGGGACGCTTCACGATCGTGCCGAAGGCGAGGTCGTGCAGCTCGGCCGGGGTCTTCGCAAACGCAGCCACCAGCGCGCGGCCGGCGGCGGGGTCGTTCACTGCGCCGAGCGCCTCGATGATGCGCCGCTGCAACGCGGGCGAGGCCTCGGAGCCGAGCAGGCCGGACACGGCGGGGAGGATGGCGGGGTCAAGCTGCCGCACGCCGAGGAGGTTCACCGCCACCTGGCCGCGGTCGGCGTCGGGCAACGCGGCGTCGCCGAGCGCACGGGCAAGCTGCGCGACGACGGGCTTCAGCTCGTCCGCCAGCGCCGTCTCGCCGCCCCAGCGGGCGATGAGCGGCAGCGCCGCGCCGGGCAGGCCGGGACGGGGGGACTTGAGGAGCGACGCGAAGGCGGCCTGCAGGCCCGGGCTCCAGGCGGGCTTCGCGGTGGCCGGGAGCGAGCGGGCCAGGGATTCGAGCGCGGCCTGCTTGAGGGCGTCGGCCGAGGCCGGCTGGCGGGCGAGCGCGGTGACGAACAGGGCCGCGAGGGCGGGGTCGTTCTTCGTCGCGACCACGCGCGCGAGATGGCCGACGAAGTCGGTCCTGGCCGCAGGGTCCGCGGAGGCGAAGGCGGCCTCGAGGAAGTCAATCGGCTTCCCGACGGCGACGCCGAGCGCGGCGGACTGGAGGTGCTTGTCCTGGAACGACGGCCAGGCGGCGAGCACGACATCGGCCAGCTCGCGGTTCAGCGCGCAGGTCGAGAGGGCGAGCAGCGTGTTGAGGCGGACGCGCGGGTCCTCGTCGCGCAGCAGGTCAGCCACACCGTCCGCGCCCGGCGCGCTGCTGGAGTTGTCGCGGTCCGCGGCCAAGCGCAGGGCGGCTCGACGCACGGCCCGGTTTTCCGAGCCGACAGCCGCGACAAAGGTGTCGTGATCCAGCAGGCCGAGGGAATCGAGCGTGCCAAGCGCGGCGATGCGCGCGGGCGCGGCGGCGTCGCCGGTGGCGAGGTCGCGGAGGGCGTCGTCCGCAGGGCCGGCGCCGCGCTCGCGGAGCAGGCGGGCGGCGGTGTTGCGGACCCAGCCGTTCGGGTGGCGCAGGCTGGCGGCGAGGCCGGCGGCGTCGGCGGGGTCGAGCTTCCACGCCGGCAGGGGCGCGGCCTGCCGGTGCTGGATGCGCCAGACGCGGGTGAAGTGGTGGTCGCGGTCGGGCCGGGCGGCGGCGTTGCGCGCGCCGTGGGCGGGGCCGCGGGTGTCGTTGTGGATGGCGACCTGGTTGTAGAAGTCCACGAGGTACATCGCGCCGTCCGGGCCGACGCGGCTGTGGATGGGGCGGAACCAGAGGTCGGTGCTGGCGAGGAAGTGCCGCTGCTCGCGGCCGGGCTCCTTGGTGCCGCGGAAGGTGACGCCGTCGGGCACGATGAACTCGTTGTGGAGGATGTGCATCGTGGCCTCGCTGAAGAAGAAGGCGTTGTTCCACTTCGCCGGCCACGCGCCGCCGTCGTACCAGCAGGAGCCCGCCGCCGCGGTCCACGCGCCCACCCAGTCAATCTGCACGTAGGGCGGCCGGGTGTGGACGATGGCCGGATAAATCTTGTTCTCCGCCGCGATCGAGGCGGACGCGCGCACGCCGCCCACGCTGGCGCGGGCGAGGAACTTCTCCGGCATCACGACGTGCAGCAGCGGCTCGCCGCAGGTCGCGGTCGTGTAGAAGATCTCGCCGTCCGGCGCGACCTCGCAGCCCCAGGTGTTGCACGAGCCGGCGGACACCTGCTCGAGGGCCGAGCCGTCCGGCCGGAAGCGGTAGATGCCGGCGTTGATCTCGCCGAACTTCTTCCCGGTCTTCGGCGACGAGACGTTGCCGCGCGTGTAGCCCACCGCGCCGTACACCCAGCCGTCCGGGCCCCAGCGGAAGTTGTTGATCACCGCGTGCGTATCGAAGGTGCCCCAGCCCGTGTACAGCACCTCGCGGGAGTCGGCCTTGCCGTCGCCGTTCGTGTCGCGCAGCCAGAGGATGTCCGG
>JBJXFY010000314.1:0-9828 GCA_046155815.1 Limisphaerales bacterium
CGTGGGAAGCCGAACATGAGGCCGCCCGCAACGCGCTGCTGACGGAGGAGGAGAGGGAGGAGCTGCGGCTGCGGTTGTCGCACCGCGCCGACCGGCTCCGGCAACTGCAGGAGATCGAGCTGGAGCCCGCCGAGCTGCGGGACATCGCCGCGACGCGGCACGCCTTTGAAGCGCGGCGGGATTCGGAGGGGGAATCCCTCAAGGACCACGCGCGCGACGAGCTCATGGCGAAGCTCCGCGCCGAGGAGGAGGCCGCCCTCCGGCAGCGTCTCGGCGAGGAACGCTTCGCCGAGCTGCGCCGCGCCGAGGACGGCGACTACCAGGAGACGATGGCCATCGTCCGCCGCCTTGGCCTGCCGGAGGCCACGGGACGGGAGCTGTGGGAGCTGGCCGAAGCCCTTCGTGCGGACCGCGACGCCAGCCGAGGGCCGTCTGCCGCCACGGTGGCGGAACTCGCCGCGCGGGCGGACCGCGAGGTCGCCCGCCTGCTGGGCGGCGACCGCCACGCCATCGCCACCTACCGCCGGCACCAGCTCCAGTGGCTCACGGAGGCGCTGGCGGAGGTGCCGGACGATCCCTACGACCGCGACTGGTGACCGGCTCGCCGGGGATCCCGGTCCCCCGCCCCGTCCTTGAAGCCGCCTCCGTGCGAGGTTCGAATCCCGACCGGCGCCCCGCGGAGCGTTTCTGACGCCTTTCCTTGCACCCCCGGCGTCCTTCTCTACCCTCCCCGCTCCGGGACGCCGGCACGTGGTCGCGGCGTTCCCAGCTGTACGCGTCGCCATGGATTTCAAACAAGCCCTCGGTCTTGGCGGGGTGGATGCCTGGAGCGATCCACACCTGGTCAACTACATCGCCCTCAAGCTTGCCGCGCTTGGCCAGCCCGCGGGCGTCCACGCCGCCGACCCCGAGTGGGCCGGCATGGTCCGCGCCTTCCTCGAGCACCAGCGCGAGACGGAGCGCCTGCTGAAGGGCTACCTGCCCCCGGCCGACTGGCGCATCCAGAACTGGCTGGACGAGTACCTCTACGGGACGGGCGTGAAGGTGCGCCTGCCGGAGAAAACGCTCGTACTGGACCGCCACGGGCTGGCGCGCGTGCTCTCGCTGCCGCACGGCCGCGACGAATACCGCACGGACATCGTGCATTCCTACCGCGTCAAGCAGGGCGTGCTGCACAACCCGGCCAAGGACCGCCGCACCACCGAGGGCGTCTTCCACGTCGCGGAGGACGGGCTGCCCATCCCGGACGACAAGCGCGCCGTGCCGGCCCGCACCTTCGCCCTGATGCTGCAGGCGGCGCTTCGCCCGCCGGAGGAGCTGCTGCGGCTGCCCTTCACCGCCGAGCTTGAACGGCCCGCCGCCTGCTTCGTCTCGCTGCTGCTGCGCCCGCGGGTCATCCCCGCGGTGCCGGGCTGGACCGCGGAAAAGACGATGGAGGTGCGCTTTTTCGCGCCGGGGTCGCTGGTCTGCAACCTCGACTTTGTGGAGAGCATCTTCGGCAACGCCGGCGATCCCTACCTGCCGCAGAACGATGCGGGCCTGGACGTGGAGCATTGGACCGGACACTCCGGCTGCGTGATCCTCGCGCCGCACCTCACCCGCGTGCGCAAGGTGGACATGGGCCTGCCGCCTTGGGACAAGGCCACCGAGCGCCAGCGCCACGACGGCATGTGCTGGAAGTCCGAGGACGAACCGTACAACGGCGGCGGCGCCTTCAAGCTGACCGCGCGCGACGGGCAGGGCGTCATCGTCACGCTCATCGCGGACAACTACTTCGGCTACTGCAAGAAGGAGGTGAAGACGCAGGTGAGCTTCGCGGCGAACCTGCACGGCCTCGCGGAGGAGGAACACGCCGGCGGCGCGCTGGTGCTCGCCAGCTACAACCTGGGCGAGGAGTTCGACGCCGCCGCGCACGTCCGGCCGTCCGGGCATTCCTTCGCGGAGATGCTCCAGCTCTTCCCCGAGGTGATGGATCCCCGGCCGGATGGCTGCGCGGTGGACCGGCGCTTCCCGGACATCATCTACGTGCCGGAGCGGTCACGCTTCGACCTGCGCGCCCAGACGGTGAGCTGGGAGCAGGAGGGCCGGACACAGTCCATCCGGCTGCTCCCCGGCCACGAGTACGTCCGGCCATCCGGCTACAAGGTCCACATGGAGAAGCCCGGCGGCGGCCGGGTCTGGCGGCTGGTGGGCACCCGCGCGGAGGGCGTGCTCTGCCACAAGCCCTGCACCGTCTCCGGCGGCGGCAAGAGCGAGATCTCCAAGCCGATCAGCGACGCGATCCTCACGGCAACCGTGTTCGTCGCCGACTTCGAACGGGACATGCAGCGCGTGGACGAGCTCGTCCGCCGCGACTACGGCGGCCGCTTCCGCGAACCGTCGCGGCGCGACGCGCGGCCCTTCCTCGCCCGCGAGCGCTCGCTCGGCTCCGTCATCAAACTGCTCACCCCGGACGACGAGTACTCGGACGACTACAACGCCTGGCTCGAGACCATCCCGCAGTACGTGAAGGAGATCGCCTACGTGGTGAAACGCTTCTGCAAGTCCGAGTGGGACGGCGACTGGCGCGGCCACTTCTCCGTGGACGCGGTGAACGGCCGCCCCGCCAACGAGCTCAAGTACCATGACCGCAAGGTCATCACCGCCAACCTCCGCGTCGGCTACACGGCCGATGGCGCGTGGCGCACCTTCGGCCTGCGCAAGGACTATCAGCCCGCCGTGAAGGTGCAGGCCGAGGACGACATCACCGCCTCCGTCGTCGTGCCGGCCGCCGCGCTGGCCGGCCTGCCCGAGGGCGTCACCGCCCCGGCGGTGAAGTTCGTGCAGAACTGCGAGTACCGCCTTTTCCAGCGTCCCGACGACGCCGTTCACCGCGGCTACGACAAGCAGACCGAGATGGAGTTCTCCCGGCCGGGCAACTTCTTCTCCAACTACGAGCCCCTGACGCCGGACACGGCCCGCGGCCTCGTCGAGGAGAGCATCCACTTCGACCTGTACACCGCGCCGATGCAGGAATGCATCCGTGCCGTGGCGGATTCAGGGAAACCCGCCTTCTTCGTCGCCACGTCGCATCCACGGGTCGTCGAGGGCAAGCCCTCGAAGAACCCGCGCTACCTGCAGACCCGCCCCGACCTGCTCGCGCCGCGCGCGGTGTACCTCGCGGAAATGGCCGCGCGGCTGTACCGGCGCATCCCCGTCGCGCAGCCGCTGCACAACCCCGTGAACGCCGTGCTGCCCGGCCGGCGCAACAACCCGCCGGACGACACCGTCCGGGCGCTGTCCGTGTACGGCCCCGTCCACTACATGGAGCTGCCCGAGCTGTTCATGGAGTACATCAGCTCGATGACCGGCAAGTCGCCCTCGACCACCGGCGCGGGCAGCGAGGGCGCGCTGACCAAGGCGCCGTTCAACGCCCTGCCGCCCATCTACGACCTCAACGCCGCGCTCGTCTCCTACATCCTCTCGGGTGAGGGCGCTTTCCTCACCGCCGCGGGCTGGGTCGGGCCGAAGTACCGCGTGGATCACGACGTGAGCCTGCTCGTGCCGGAAATCTGGTGCCGCATGGGGCCGGAGGAGCGCGCGCCCGCCGCGCTCATCGCCGAGGGCAGCCTCGAGCGCTGCCAGGATTCCGTGCATGAGGGCCGCCCCGTGCTCGCCAGCCGGCTCGGCTGGCGCATCACCGCCCGGTTCTGCCGCAAGTACCTCGGCCGTGTCTTCAACCACCCGCACCTCGTCTTCACCGACGAGATGCTGCGCCCCGAGCTGCAGGACGCCGCCGTCTTCGCGGACAGCATGGACAACATCGTGGCCACCCATCAGCGCGTGGCGCGCCACTACTTCCTCGACGGCAGCGTCGAGTTGGCCTGCCCGCCGCTGAAGGCCCTCCTGCACGTCATGCTCCACGGCCAGTGGGAGGGCCGCGGGCTGGATGACCCGGGGCTGCGCGCGCAGTTCACCGTCGAACACCTGCTCGGCAGCGCATGGTACGCTGAGCGGCTGAAGTCCCAGGCCGCGCACGACGAACACCTCGCCCACATGCTGGCCGGCAACCTCGAGAAATTCGCCGGCTCCGCGGCGGGCCAGGACATCGCGCGCGAGCTGGACCTCGACGCGCGCGTCGCCTCGGCGCGCCGGCGCCTGGCCGAGGTGCGAGCCCCGGCGCATCTCGAGGCGCTGAAGGGCACGATCGGACGGCAGGTGAGGTTTGAGTGAGCGCTCTGCGCCCGGATCAGGACAGCAGCTTGAGATGGCGGGCCTTTGCGGCGTCGCGCAGCGGACCGTCATCCGCCGCCAGCGGCAGCCCGAAACGCACGCAGAGCGCGAGGCAGCCGGCATCGTATGCGGACAGGCGATGCTCGCGGGCAAGCAGCCAGGTCGAGGATCCCGCCAGCGGATGCAGCGCGACGGCGCCGATCTCCAGCGTGTCCAGCATCCCCAGAAACGCCGAGGCGTCGGCTTCCGCAATCCGGCCGCGCCGCAGCCCGGACAGCAGGCCCTCCAGCACTTCCTGATGCCAGTTGGGCGCCACGGCGGCGGCCTCTCCGTCCCGGAGCCGCAGCAGGACGGCGTCCGCGGCGGGCGTCGCCTCGTCGCCAAAGGCCCACTTCAGCGCGAAGGAGGCGTCGAGGACGAAGTTCACCGCCGGCCTTCCTCGATCAACTGACGGATGGAGAGCCGGGCGCGGCCCTTCGGATTGAGCACCACCTGGGGCCGGCGCCGCAGCCAGCCGTCCACCGCCGCGCCGCGCCGCGCCGTGGCGGGGACGATGCGGGCCACCGCCTCACCGTGCCGTGTCACGGTGGTGGACTGGCCGGCCTCCGCCTGGGCGACCAGCTGCGAGAACTGGTTCTTGGCCTCGAAGACGCCGATCTGCATGAATCTAGCCTGAACGTCTGGCCAGAAAATGCAAGCGGCGAATCCTCACCCCCGCTCCTCCGCCGGCCGGTCGGGCATCACGGCGGCGACCAGCGCCGCGACCACGAACAGCCCGCCCACCCCGAGCAATGTCAGGCGGAAGTTCCCGCCCGCGGTGATCGCGCCGCTGAACACCGTGCCCGCCGCCGCGGCGATGCGGCCGATGTTGTAGCAGAAGCCCGCCCCCGTCGTGCGCAGCAGCGTCGGGAACAGCGGCGGCAGGAACATCGTGAACAGCCCGAACACGCCGCTCCAGAAGCCCACCGCCGGCAGCCAGAAGCGCGTCAGCGCCCCCACGCCGTGCTCGACGCCGAACGCCCCGGCCATCGTCAGCGCGAACCCGCCGAACATCATCACCAGCGCGGGCTTGAAGCCGAACCGCCGCGCCAGCCACCCGGCGAAGAAGTTTCCGACGATGGAACTCGAAATCACCCACGCAAAGGTCGTCGCGACGAGCGCGTTCGCCGCGCCGAGCCCGGCGGCCTGCACCTCCGGCAGGTTCCGCAGGTGCTGCGCGTGCCAGAACATGAACGCCCACCAGCCCGTGAGCGACGTGGCGCACACCGCGATCGTCAGCCAGGTCGTCCGCCGTATGCCGGGCGCGAAGAGCGTGCTGACGGGCGGCGTGGGCGCGGCCTTGCGGGCCGCGTGCCACGCCGCCGTCTCCGGCACATGCCGGCGGATCCAGAAGACGAGCAGCGCCGGAAGCACGCCCACGAGGAACACCCAGCGCGGCTCCTGCGCCTTCAGCAGCCACGCCGCCAGGCACGCCAGCAGCACGCCCAGGTTCACGCCCGTCTGCAGCACGGCCGCGATCCACGGCCGCCACTTCTTCGGCCACGTCTCGGACAGCAGCGTCGAGCCCACGGCCCACTCCCCGCCGATGCCCAGCGCCGCCACGAAGCGGAAGATCAGCAGGTGCCACCACGTCTGCGCGAAGAACGACAGCCCGGTGAACAGCGCATAGGTCAGGATCGTGAGGCTGAGCGCGCGGCTGCGCCCGAGCCGGTCGCCCACCCAGCCGAAAAACGTCCCGCCCAGCGCCCAGCCGACGAGGAACGCGGCCTGGATCCACGAGGCCTTCTCCTTCACGTCCGGATGCGCCATCTCCGTCGCCGCCAGCCCGAGGAGCATCGCCACGAACGGCCCCGCCACGAGCGTGTAGAGGTGCATGTCCAGCCCGTCGAAGAGCCAGCCCAGCCACGCGGCAATGCCGGACTTCCACTGGTGGGGCGTGAGTTCGCGCAGCGACCGCGCCTCGGGCACGGGCGGGTCGGCGGCGGGCGCGGAGGCGGCGTTCATGGAACGGGCCAAGGCTAGGCTTTAGGCCGCGCGCGGGTAAAGCGCAGCCGACACCGTTCAGCCGGCACGCCGCATCCGCTCCAGCACGTTGCGCGTGATCTGCTGCACCCGCGCGTCCGGCCCCTGCGGCGACGTGTAGACCGACGGCCGCACATAGCCAGGCGGCGCTGCGAGGCCGTCGGCCCACCAGCAGGTCGAGGCGTTGAAGACGACGTTGCCGGCCGGCCCCGGATAGACCGTGGCCGTGTACGTGCCGCCGTTCAGCTTGCCGGGCGCGTCCTGCGTCGGCGCGCTGGCCACCACCTCGAGGCCGGGGATCGGCTCGGGATCGCCGTGAAACTCCCAGCCGATCAGGCCGGGGATACGGTCGCCGGCCTTCATGCCCGTCCCGGCGTAAAGCCAGTGGTCGGGCGCGGTGCAGACCCAGTCCGCGCCGCCCGTGCAGGGCGGCACGTTGCGCGCGCCCATCAGCCGGCCCTCATGCGGACTGGCGTAGGGAAACGGCGCCATCGTCGGGAACCGCGCGATCATCCCCTCGTCCCGCGGACCGAAGTAGTCGGTGCGCGCGAAGACGCGGTCGGGCAAGCGGCTGCTGGACGGCGAGTACGTGATCCGCCCGCAGCAGGTATTCCCGGAGAAGAAGCCGGCACTCACTCCCCGCGCCATCGCCCGTTCCACGTTCCGGTACATTTCGAGCGACCAATACTCGTCATGGCCCACGGACAGGAAGCCCTTCACGCGCAGCAACCCGTCCGGAAACTGGTGAGTGTCCAGGTTGGAGGCGTAAGTGACATCGTAGCCGTTCGCCTCGAGCCAATGGACGAAGGGAAACTCCCACAGGAAGAACTCGCCCGAGCCGATGGAGAGCGGCGCGTCGAGGATCTGGCAGTACTTGCCGTAGGGCCGGTTGAAGCTCACCGCCACGCCCGGGCCGCAGTACCATTCCTGCTTCCCGTCGTCATACAGCGCAAACTGGTCCGGCCAACGATTGTACGCCTGCCAGGTGTTGTCCGAGCACTGGAAGAGGAAGTCCGCCGGCCGGTCGTCGCGGACGATGAAGATCACGTAGCTCTGCCAGCCGCCGCGCTCCGCGGTGAGCTTCCCGAGGTACGGCCCGCTCGGCCAGTCCGCGGGAATCGTGAGCGACGCGCAGGGTTCCCAGTCGCAGTCGCGCAGCCGCCGCGGCCCGACGGACGGATCAGGCTGCGTCACCCCGGCGAATGGCCCGAGCGCCGCCACCTGCCGCCCGCCCAGCCCGCCGTAGTGGCCCATTCGGAACAGGTCCAGGCGGAAGGGCGACGGAGGGTTTGCGCTGACAAAGATCCGGACCGTTTCCCCCGCCCTGACGCTCGCGTGGGAGCAGTAGCCCTCGATCCACGGGCAGCGGTGGCGCGTCGTGGGATCCACCCCCGTGCGCTTGAGCATCCAGTCACGCGTGCCGGGACGGGCGTTTTCACGGCGGATGATCTCACGGTCCTGCCGCGGGACGTTGGAAGGGCGGTTGCCGAGCGCCACCGCGCCCAAGCCCGCGGAGGCGGCGAGAAAGCGGCGGCGGGTCAACTCGGAGGGCGCGGACATGGGCGCAGGCTGGTCTGGCGCACCGATTCCCGCAATCAAGACCACGCCCCGGCTCCATCCAACGGCAACGGAGCTCACCAGGGCCTCATCAAGGATCCGGGCGGCCGCCGGCTCCGCCAACAGGCTCAGCGCGAAAGCCGGCAGCAGCGCATGCAAACCGCAGCGGGCCCCTGCCCATCCGATTTCCCCATCGGTTCCGGTTCAGGCCAGGATGTCCTTCACCACCACGCCCTCAACGTCAGTGAGCCGGAAGTCACGGCCGGCGTAGCGGTAGGTGAGCCGTTCATGGTCGAAGCCCAGCAGGTGGAGCATGGTCGCATGCAAGTCGTGGACGTGGACGGGCTGCTCGACGGCACGGAAGCCGAACTCGTCCGTAGCGCCGTGGACGTGGCCGCCCTTCACGCCGCCACCGGCCAGCCAGACCGTGAAGCCGTAATGGTTGTGGTCGCGCCCCCTGCCGTTGCCGGGAGTGCCGGGCGCGGGCATCTCGACCGCCGGCGTGCGGCCAAACTCACCGCCGCAGATCACCAGTGTGTCCTGCAGCAGCCCGCGCTGCTTCAGGTCCGTGAGCAACGCCGCGATGCCCTGGTCTATCTGGCCCGCGAGCCTCCTGTGCTCCTCGGCGATCATGTCATGGCTGTCCCACGGCTGCACGTCGCCGTGGTAGCACTGCACCACGCGCACGCCGCGCTCGATGAGCCGCCGCGCGATCAGGAGCTGACGTGACTGCACGGTGTCGCCGTAAAGCTTCCGGACGTGCTCGGGCTCCTTGGAAATGTCGAAGGCATCCGTGGCCTCGAGCTGCATCCGGTAGGCCAGCTCGAAGGACTGGATGCGCGCCTCGAGCTGGGGGTCGTCGCCGCGCCGGCGCTGATGGTCGGCGTTGAGTTCGGCGAGCAGGTCAAGCTGCCGCCGCTGCGCGGCCATCGAAAGCCGGGCGTTGGTGATGTTCTCGATCAGCTCCTCCGGCTTCGTCTTCTTCGTGTTGATGTGCGTGCCCTGGTAGATGCCGGGGAGGAAGGCCGACCGCCAGTTGGACACGTCGGACACCGGCAGGCCGGGGCACATGGCGATGAAGCCGGGCAGGTTCTGGTTCTCGGTGCCCAGCCCGTAGGTGACCCAGGCGCCGTAGCTGGGCCGCGACAGCCGCTCGTCGCCGCAGTTCATGAGGCGCATGGACTGCTCGTGGTTCGGCGTGTTCGCGTGCATCGAGCGGATGAGGCACAGGTCGTCCGCGTGCCCCGCCGTCTTCGCGAAGATCTCACTCACTTCGAGGCCGCTCTGTCCGTACTTTTGGAAAGTGAACGGGGAAGGCAGCGCCGCGCCGAGCGGGCGTTCCGTGGGCAGGTTGCCGGAAGGGAGCGGCTTCCCGGCGTACTTCGCGAGCGCGGGCTTGGGGTCGAAGGTGTCCACCTGCGACGGCCCGCCGTTCAGGTAGATGTGGATGACGCGCTTCGCCCGGGCCGGGAACGGCGGCGGCTTTGGCGCGAGCGGGTTCTCAGTCCTCGCCACCGCGTGAGTGACTTCGCCGGCCAGCAGCCGCGCGTCGCCCAGCACGCCGGCCAGGCCGAGGAAGCCCAGTCCCGTGCCCATCTGCCGGAGCATCTGCCGGCGGGTGAGGCAGCGCGGCGGGAGGTGTTCGAGGGGGTTCATGGCGTCAATCTACAAACACCGCCTCGTTGCTCACCAGCAGCACCTGCGCGAGCTGCTCCCACGGGGACGGGCCGGCGTCCCCGCCGGCCGCCGCCACGAAGCCGCCCGCCGCGGCCAGCTCGCGCAGCGTGGCCGGCCGGCCCAGCACGCGGCGGAAGAGCGCGTCCGTCCGCCGCCGTGGATCGCCTTCGTCCACGATCTCCGGTTGCGCCGCCAGAGCCCGCGCCTGCTCCTGGACGAACGCGGAATTCATCGCGAAGAGCGCCTGCTGCGGAACCGTCGTCTTCGGCCGCCGCTCGGCGCACTGGTCGGGCGACGCGAAGTCGAAGGCGCGGAACAGCCCGGCCAGGTTCTGCCGGTCCACCAGGCCGTACACCGTCC
>JBJXFY010000324.1:0-4798 GCA_046155815.1 Limisphaerales bacterium
GTTCAGGCCCCGACTGCCAGTTCCCGAGGTGGACAGGAGCCCTGCTCTGCCGTCGTGAGGGGCGTGCTGAACCGCGGCGATCCTGGCATCCGCCGCGTGAGTCTGCTGCGAAATTTCCGGGACCGTCGCCCTACTGGCCCTGGCCGAGAGAGAAGCCGGGTTTGCCGTCAAAGGTGTACAGCAACTCCAGCTTCAGAAACTCCAGGCCGGCGTCCGTGACGCGTTCCAGCAAGGCGATGATCGCGCGGTGCGATAGCTGCGCCGGGACCGCTTTCGGCAGGAACCGGCAGCGGTACACGTCCACGCAGAACGTCTCGGCGTGCCCCTTTGGCCAGACCGTCATTCCGCGGTTCGAGAGCATGTCCAGCTTCAGTCCGTCGGCTTCGAGCGACTGGAGCTTGGCGGCGAGCTCGGGCGGACGGCCGAGGAACTCGATGAACACGTCCGCGCCCACCAGTTCCTTTTTCTCCGTTGAGCGCACGTAGGTCGGCGCGACGATTTCCGAGCCGTCGGCCGCGGCGGCATAGCTGGCGGGCTTGAGTTTCTCCGGCTTCTGGCCGAGGCGGTCAACGACGGCCCGGGCGAACTCCTTGGTGCCGACCTTCTGGCGGCTTACGCCGTCCTTGAAGATGTCGTAGGTGTGGACGCCGTCCTCGATGGTCTTGAGCCAGGCGTTGTGGGCGCGTTCGGCCACCTCGTACTGGCCGACGTGCACCAGCATCAGGATCGAGCCGAGAAACAGGCCGGAGGGGTTCGCGAGGTTCTGGCCGGCGCGGCGCGGCGCGGAACCGTGGATGGCCTCGAACATGGCCGCCTCGGTGCCGATGTTGGCCGAGCCGGCGAGGCCGACCGAGCCGGCGATCTGCGCCGCCACGTCCGAGAGGATGTCCCCGTACAGGTTGGGCATGACGACCACGTCAAACACCTCGGGCGTGTCGGCCAGCTTTGCCGCGCCGATGTCCACGATCCAGTGCTCCTTTTCGAGGTCGGGGTAGTGGGCGCCGAGCTCGTCGAAGACCTTGTGGAACAGGCCGTCGGTCAGCTTCATGATGTTGTCCTTCGTGAAGCAGGTGACTTTTTTCCGGCCGTTGCGGCGCGCGTAGTCGAAGGCGTAGCGGACGATCTTCTCGGTGCCGGGCCGCGTGATGAGCTTGAGGCACTGCATCACGTCGATGGACTGGCGATGCTCGATGCCGCCGTAGACGTCCTCCTCGTTCTCGCGCACGACGACCACGTCCATTTTGGGGTGCTTCGTGCTGACGAACGGATGGTACGACACGCAGGGGCGCACGTTGGCGTAGAGGCCGAGCGCCTTGCGGGTGGTGACGTTGAGGCTCTTGAACCCGCCTCCCTGGGGCGTCGTGATCGGGGCCTTCAGGAAAACCTTGGTGCGGCGGAGCGACTCCCACGCGCTGGGATCAATGCCGGCGGAATTGCCGCGCAGATAAACCTTCTCGCCAATCTCAATGGTTTCGAGGTCCAGCTGTGCGCCGGCCGCCTGGATGATTTCCAGCGTGGCGGCCATGATTTCCGGGCCGATGCCGTCGCCGTGGGCGACCGTGATGGGGGTCTTTTTCATGGTTGAGTTTGAAGGTCGCGTGCTGCCGGGAGGGCCGGCAGCGGCGGCAAGATGGCCGAGCTCGGTTGTGCGTCAACCGCCGCAGGGACGCCGCCACTCCGGTACCGGACCGGCCGCGCGTCGGCCGCCGGTTCGCAAACTACTGCATGTGCGCGATGAGATTGTCACCGAACGCGGAGCACTTGATCTCCGTGGCGCCGTCCATCTGCCGGGCGAAGTCGTACGTGAGGCGTTTGCTGGCGATCGCGCCGTTCAATCCCTTGAGGATCAGGTCGGCGGCCTCGACCCACCCCAGGTGGCGCAGCATCATCTCGCCGGACAGGACGACGGAACCGGGGTTGACCACGTCCTTGCCGGCGTACTTCGGCGCCGTGCCGTGCGTGGCCTCGAAGATGGCATGGCCGGTGAGGTAGTTGATGTTCCCTCCGGGGGCGATGCCGATCCCGCCGACCTGCGCCGCGAGCGCGTCGCTGAGGTAGTCGCCGTTCAGGTTCGGGGTCGCGATCACGTCGAAATCGGTCGGCCGGGTGAGCACCTGCTGGAGGGCGATGTCGGCGATGCAGTCCTTGATGACAATGCCCGCGCCCGGCTTGCCCTCCGGAATCCGGCACCACGGCCCGCCGTCGATCTCCACCGCGCCAAAATGCGTCCGCGCCACCCCGTAGCACCAGTCGCGGAAGGCGCCCGAAGTGAACTTCATGATGTTGCCCTTGTGGACGATCGTGACGCTCTTCCGCTGGTTCTTGATGGCGTAGCTGAGCGCGCTGTGCATCAGGCGCTCGGTGCCGAGGTAGGAAACGGGCTTGAGGCCGATGCCCACCTGCACGGGGGCCGGACGCGCCGGGGCGCCGATCTTCTCCAGCTCCGCCTGCCAGTCGGCGGAGGCGGTGGCGGTGCCGAACCTGATTTTTTTGAAGTCCTTCGGAAACTCCCGGGCGATGAAGTCGAGCACCTTCTGCGCCTCGGGCGTGCCGGCGGCGTATTCGATGCCGGCGTAGATGTCCTCGGTGTTCTCGCGGAAGATGACCATGTCCACCTGCTCGGGGCGCTTCACGGGACTGGGCACGCCGGTGAAATACTGCACGGGCCGGAGGCAGACGTAGAGATCAAGCATCTGGCGCAGCGCGACGTTCAGCGAGCGGATGCCGCCGCCGACGGGCGTGGTGAGCGGACCCTTGATGCCGACGAGGAATTCGCGGAACGCCTCGACCGTGTCGTCGGGCAGCCAGTTGTTGAACTGCTTGAACGCGGCCTCGCCGGCGAACACTTCCATCCACGCGATCTTCCGCTGCCCGCCGTAGGCCTTTTGCACTGCCGCGTCGAAGACGCGCTCGCTGGCGGCCCAGATGTCCGGCCCCGTCCCGTCGCCGCGGATGAAGGGGATGATGGGCTGGTCGGGAACCTGGAGCTTTCCCTGGCTGATGGTGATCCTGCCGCCGGCGGGGACGTTGCAGGTGGTGTAAGGCATCGGGGCGCGTGGAATGGATTGCGGCCGGCACGCGGCCGGCACGAGGGGGAGAGTCTGGCGGGCAGCCCTGCCTGCGGCAAGCGCTCCCCAGCCGGCCCGAAATCGAGGACCGGCGGCGGTTTCTCTTTCCCGCCCGACATTCCAAAGCAAAGCTCGCCCCGGATTATGCCGAAACGCGCCCTGAAGAAGTCCGCCGGCCAGCCGGAGCCGGAGGCCGTCGCGCCCGTCCTCCTTGAATTCCGGAAGCTCATGGCGGCGAACCGCTCCGAAATCGCCGTCCGCATCTTCCGCGCCGGCACCGAACTCGGCCTCCGGACGGTCGCCATCTTCGCGCAGGAGGACCGCTTCTGCATCCACCGCTTCAAGGCCGACGAGTCCTACCTGATCGGACAGGGCCAGGGACCGGTCGCCGCCTATCTCGACATCGGGAGCATCGTGGCGACGGCGAAGGAAAAGGGCGTGGACGCGATCCATCCCGGCTACGGCTTCCTGAGCGAGAACCCCGAGTTCGCCCGCGCCTGCGCCCGCGCCGGGGTTGCGTTCGTCGGACCGCGTCCCGAAATCCTCGACATGATGGGCGACAAGACGGCCGCGCGCGCTGTTGCCCAGCGGATCGGCGTCCCCACGCTTCCCGGCACCGAGGAACCCATCGCCGACCGGGACGCGGCGCTGAAGGCGGCCAAGGCCATCGGCTTCCCGCTCATCATCAAGGCGGCCTTCGGCGGCGGCGGCCGCGGCATGAGGGTGGTCAAGAAGGAGGGCGAGCTGTCCGGCTTGCTCGACGAGGCGCAGGGCGAAGCAGCGCGTGCGTTCGGCAACGGCGCGGTCTTCCTCGAACGCTACATTCCCCGCGCGAAGCACATCGAGGTGCAGATCCTCGGCGACCAGCACGGCAACGTCATCCACCTCCACGAGCGCGACTGCTCGGTGCAGCGCCGCCACCAGAAGGTCGTCGAGGTCGCACCGTCGTTCGGTTTGCCCGAACACATCGTCAAGGAGCTGTGCGACGCCGCGGCCCGGCTCGCGCGGGAGATCCGTTACGACAACGCAGGCACGGTTGAGTTCCTCTATGACCTCGACGCGCACGAGTGGTTCTTCATCGAGATGAACCCGCGCATCCAGGTCGAGCACACGGTCACCGAGGTGATCACCGGCCTCGACCTCGTACGCGCCCAGATCCTCATCGCGCAGGGCCACGCGCTGCATTCCAAGGAAGTCGGGATGCCGGTGCAGAACCAGATTCCGCGGAACGGCTACGCGATCCAGTGCCGCGTCACGACGGAGGATCCGGAGAACAAGTTCACGCCGGACTACGGCAAGATTCTCGCCTACCGCTCCCCGGGCGGCTTCGGCGTGCGGCTCGACGGCGCGATGGGTTACTCGGGCGCGGTCATCACGCCCTTTTACGACTCCATGCTCGTGAAGGTCATCGCCTCGGGCCAGACCTACGAGATCACCATGGACCGCATGGACCGCGCGCTTCGCGAGTTCCGCATCCGCGGCGTGAAGACGAACATCCCGTTCCTCGAAAACGTCATCCGCCACCGTCAGTTCCGGAGCGGACAGGCCACCACCACGCTGATTGACACCACCCCGGAGCTGTTCGCCTTCAGGACGCGCAAGGACCGCGCGACCAAGCTGCTCAATTTCCTCGGCAACGTCATCGTCAACGGCAACCCGCATGCGAAGGGATTCAAGCCAGCCAAGGCCTTCGACGCGCCCGTGGTGCCGAAGGCCCAGCCAAGTGGGGC
>JBJXFY010000333.1:0-14886 GCA_046155815.1 Limisphaerales bacterium
GGGAGCGGTCCGACGGCGGAGTGGTGTTCAACGCGGGCAGCATCGGCGCCGGCTGGGCGCTGCACGCGGATCCGAAGTGGGCCGCGCTGCTGAGGAACGTGCTGCATCACTTCGGGGTGGCGAAGCAAGTCGGCGATTGACCGGAACCCGACGCGCATCACGATCCGGCTTGGCCATGCCCCAGCTCACCATCCTCCCCGCCGGCGTCACCGTTGAAGTCGCGGCCGGCGTCCCAATGCTTGAGGCCGGCGAATCCGCCGGAATTGACATGGCCCACGGCTGCCGCGGCTGCTCGTGCGGCACCTGCCCGGTCGAGGTCGTGTCAGGCGGCGAACACCTCGAGCCGATGACGGACGACGAACGCGCCGTGCTCGAGGGCGCGGGCGTGGACCCCGCAAAGCACCGGCTGACCTGTGTGGTGGCGCTGACGGGCGGGGCGGCAACGATCCGGCAGCTTTGACTGGGGGGCGTCAAACCGGCCCCGCCGGGGCCGCGGCGGGTTTGACGACCGCGCGGCACGCGGCGCAGGCTGGCGAGGCCGCCCCACGGCGGCTCCATGAGCGGCAGGCCACGGTTGCGCGTCCTCATTGTCGAGGACTCCGAGTTCGATGCCCGGGTGCTGGTGAACAACCTGCGCCAAGGCGGCTACGACGTGGCCTTCGTCCGCGTGGACACCGCCGCCGCCATGCAGGGGGCGCTCGAGCGCGAGCCGTGGGACGCCGTCCTGGCGGACTACAACCTGCCCGACTTCAACGCCCCCGCCGCGCTCGCCACCCTCAAGGCCAGCGGGGTGGACATCCCGTTCCTCATCGTCTCCGGCGGCATCGGCGAGGACGTGGCCGTCGCCGCCATGAAGTCCGGCGCGCACGACTACCTGATGAAGGGCAGCCTGGCGCGCCTGGTGCCCGCGGTGGAGCGCGAGATCACGGATGCGGGCGTGCGCCGCGCCCGCCGCGCCGCCGAGGAGGGGCTGCGCGCCAGCGAGCGCCGCTACCGCACGCTCTGGGAAACCTCGCCCGACGCCGTCGTCTTCTGCACTGCCGACGGCGCCATGCTCCTCGGCAATCCGGCCATGCACTCCGTCTTCGGCCTTCCGCCCGCGACGCTCGCCGGCCGGCCGTTGGGCAGCCTTGAGCCGCCACGCACCCGCGGCGCGCTCGCCGCCGCCCTGCACGAGCTCGCCCTCCGCGCCGACGCCCTCCGCCTCCCACGCGAGACGCCCGCCCTCACGGCCGGCGGCCAGGAAGGCCTCATCGAGTTCACCGCCGCCGTGATGGAGGTGGACGGACGGCCGGGCGCCGTCCTCTTCATCCGTGACATCACGGAGAAGCGCCGCGCCGAGGCCGAGCTGCTTCACAACCAGGAGCAGCTTCACATCGCACGCGACATCCAGCAGCAGCTCTATCCCCGCGCCGCGCCGCGGCTGGACGGATTCGACCTGGCCGGGGCCTCGTACCCGGCCGAGGCCACCGGAGGCGACTACTACGACTTCCTGCCGATGGCCGACGGCTCGCTCGGCCTGGTCATGGCCGACGTGTCCGGCCACGGCCTCGGCCCCGCGCTGCTCATGGCCCAGACGCGCGCCTACCTCCGCATCCTCACCCGCAACCGCCAGGATCCGGGGGAAATCCTCACCCGCGCCAACCGCGTGCTCGTGGACGACCTCTCGGACGACCGCTACGTGACCCTCTTCCTCGCGCGGCTGAACTCGGCCACGCGCGAGCTGGTCTACGCCAGCGGCGGACATCCGCCCGCCCTGCTTTTCGACGCGCACGGGCGCCTTCGCCAGAGCCTCCGCCGCAACGGCCCCGTGCTTGGCCTCGAGGCCGATGTCGCCTTCCGCTCCGCCACGCCGCTCACCCTCGCGCCCCGCGAGACGCTGGTGCTGCTCACCGACGGCGTGCTCGACGCCGCGGGCCCGGATGGCGCGCCTTTCGGGCCGGAGGGCGTGGAGCGCGTCGTGGCGGACAGCCGAGGCGCCGACGCCGCCGGCCTCGTGCACGCGCTGCATCAGGCCGTGGAGGCCCACAACCGCGGCGGCCCCGAGCGCGACGACGTGACGCTGGTCGTGGTGCGGGCGAAATGACCGGCCGGGCCGCGGTGTGTCAGCGCGGCCGGTCGCCAAACAGTGCGGTGCCGACGCGCACGAGCGTGCTGCCCTCCCCGACCGCCACCTCGTAGTCGCCGCTCATGCCCATGCTCAGCACCGGCAGCGGCGCGCCGAGGCGCCGGTCGCATTCATCCCGCAGTTCACGCAGCCGGCGGAAGACCGGCCGCGCCCGTTCCGGGTCCGGCGACCACGGGGCCATGCCCATGAGACCGTGCAGCTCGAGCCGCGGCAGGGCGTTGAGCGCGTCCAGTTCGGCCAGCAGTGCGTCTGGCGCGTAGCCGAACTTGGTGGCCTCGGCGGCCACATTGACCTCGAGCAGCACGCGCAGGCGGCGGCCCAGCCTGTCGGCCTGCTGCTGCAGCTCCTGCGCGAGCCGCAGGCTGTCCACGCTGTGGATGAGGTTGAAGAGCTGCGCCGCGTCGCGGGCCTTGTTGGACTGGAGGTGGCCGATCAGGTGCCAGCGGAGGTGCCCGGGGCACGCAGGGATCTTGGCCCTCGCCTCCTGCACGCGGCTCTCGCCGAAATCCAAGACGCCCAGCGCGGCGAGCGCGGCCACGGCCTCGGGTGGATGGAACTTGCTGACGGCAACGAGCGTGACCTCCGCCGGGTCGCGGCCGGCCCGCGCGCACGCGTCGGCGAGGCGTTCCCGGACGCGGGCAAGATTTTCGGCGAAGTCCACGGCGTAAGGATAGCGGCGCGCCGCCGCCGGACCAGCGCGCCGCCGGGTTGCCTTGAGGTCATTTTCCGGCCATTCCTCCCTCGCGCGGCGCGCATCCCCCCAATGCCAATCCAGCACTGGCTCGTGAAACAGGAACCCGAGGCCTACGCGTGGGCCGACTTTGTGGCCGATGGCCGCACGGCGTGGACGGGCATCAGGAACTTCCAGGCGCGCAACCACCTGCGGGCCATGCGCCGGGGCGACCCCGTGCTGTACTACCACAGCAACGAGGGCCGTGAAATCGTCGGGGTCGCCACGGTGGCGGAAGAGCACCGTCCCGACCCGACAGCGGAGGAAGGCGACTGGAGCGCCGTGGACCTGGTGCCGCTGAAGCCCCTCCGGCGGCCGGTCACGCTCGCCCAGATCAAGGAGGACGCGTCGCTGCGGGACATGGCGCTCGTGCGGCAGTCGCGGCTTTCGGTGATGCCGGTCACCGGGGCGCAGTTCCGGCGGGTGCTGGAACTGGGGGACACGCGGCCGTGAGGACGGCTGTCGCGCGGGCGGGATGGGCCGCGCTGCTGGCCTCGGCCCTCGCGGGCAGCGGCTGCGCCTCCCATCGCGGCTCGGCTCCGCAGCGCTACGAGTTCGCCGAGCCGCAGATGGGCGTGCCGTTCCGCCTCGTGCTGTACGCGCCGGACGGCGCCGAAGCGACGAACGCCGCGCGCGCGGCCTGGGCGCGAATCGCCGACCTCAACGCGAAGCTCAGCGACTACGACGCGGACAGCGAACTCAGCCGGCTCTCGCGGACCTCCGGTTCGGGCGAGTGGGTGCCCGTGAGCGACGACCTGTGGCGCGTGCTCGCGGCCGCACAGGAACTCAGTGCGCGCAGCGAGGGCGCCTTCGACGTGACTGTCGGCCCGGTGGTGAACCTGTGGCGCAAGGCGCGGCGCGAGAAACGCCTGCCCGACGAACGCCTCCTGCCGGGGGCGCGCGCGCGCGTGGGCTGGCAGCTCGTGGAGCTCGACGCCCGCCGCCACGCGGTGCGGCTCGCGGTGCCGGACATGCGCCTCGACCTCGGCGGCATCGCCAAGGGCTACGCACTGGACGAGGCGCTGAAGGTGCTGCGCGACCAGGGCATTACGTCCGCGCTGGTCAGCGGCGGCGGGGACATCGCCGTGAGCGGGAATCCACCCGGGCAGCGCGGCTGGCGGATCGAAGTGCCCGGGCCCGGAGAGGCTCCTTCCGCGCCGGAGTTCGTCCGGCTGCAGCACGCGGCGCTGGCCACGTCGGGCGACCTGTTCCAGTTCGTCGAGATCGGCGGCGTGCGCTACTCGCACATCGTGGACCCGCGTACGGGCCTCGGGCTGACGGATCACGGGCTGGTGACGGTGATCGCGCGCGACGGCACGTCTGCCGACGGCCTCGCCACGGCGCTCAGCGTCATGGGGGCTGCACCGGGCCATCTCCTGCTGCAGGACCGGCCGGGCGCCGAGGCGCGAGTGTTCCGGCTCCGGGACGACCGGCTGGAGGCGTACGCCACGCCCGGTTTCCACCGCTGGCTCGAGCGCTAGCCGCCGCCGTTTTTCCTGCCGGCGAGGGGCGCAGGCGGCTTTACTGCGCGGGCCGATGTCGCAGATGCTGAAATCCTCCGGGGCGATGGGCCTCGCCACGCTGCTGAGCCGCGTGCTCGGGCTCGTGCGCGAAATGGCCTACGCGCGCTTCATGGGCCGCACCTGGGTCGCCGACGCGTTCATCTTCGCGTACACGGTGCCGAACCTGTTCCGACGGCTGCTGGGCGAAGGCGCGCTGACGGCGGCGTTCCTGCCGTCGTTCAAGGCGCGCGAGAAGGAGGCCGGCGAGGCGGCGATGTGGGAGGCGGCGAATGCCGTGATCTCGGGCCTCGTGGTGGCGGTGAGCGTGCTGGTCGGCGTGGCGATCCTGGTGATCTCGCTGCTGCTGCTGGGCGACGGCTGGTCCGCGAAGACGCGGCTGATGCTCGAGCTGATGCGGCTGATGTTCCCCTACCTGCTGCTCGTGTGCCTCGCGGCGGTGGGCATGGGGATGCTGAACGCGCGCGGCCGGTTCTTCGTGCCGGCGCTGGGCGCGACGATGCTGAACGTGGTGATGATCGGCTCGGTGTTCCTGCTGGCGCCGCGGTTCGGCGAGCGGCTGGAGGACCAGGTCTTCGGGCTGGGCGTGGGCGTGCTGCTGGCGGGGGTGGCGCAGGCGCTCTTCCAGGTGCCGGCGCTGGCGCGGCAGGGCTGGCGCTTCCGCTGGGTCCCGCCGTGGCGCAATCCGGTGGTGCGCGAGGTGGCGGGCCGGATGCTGCCGGCGACGGTCGGCGTGGCGGCGTTTCAGATCAACGTCGTGGTCACCCAGAGCTTCGCGTTCTTCGCCGGGGAATCCATCGTGTCCGCGTTCCAGTTCGCGGTGCGGCTGATGGAGATGCCGCAGGGTGTCTTCGGGGTGTCGCTGGCCACGTTCCTGCTGCCGACGCTGGCGGGGTTCGCGGCGGAGAAGAAATGGGCTGACTTCCGCGGCACGCTGCTCGAGGGCGTTCAGCTGCTCCTGTTTGTGAACATGCTGGCGGCGATGTTCCTCCTCGTGCTGGCGCGTCCCATCGTGCGGCTCTTCTTCGAGGGCGGGCTGTTCCGCGCGGGGGACACGCTGGCGGTGGCGCAGGCGCTCATGGCGCTGGCGCCGGGGCTGGTCGCCTTCTCGTTGACGAACGTGATCGCCCGCGCCTTCTACGCGACAGGCGACCTGCGCACGCCGATGTGGATCAGCGTCTTCTGCCTCGGCACGAACACGCTGCTGGCCATCCCGCTGATGTTCACCTACGCCGCGGCGGGGCTGGCGGTGGCGAACACGGTGACCGCAACGCTGAACGTGGTGCTGCTCGGCTACGCGCTGCGGCGGAAGTTCAAGGGCCTGACGCTGGGCACGTTGCGGCGGCCGGTGCTGCGGATGCTGGCCGCCGCGGCGCCGGCCGCCGGCGTGGCCTTCGCCGCGAGCTACGGCTGGGAACTGCTTGTGGGCGGGACCGGGCTGTGGCGGCGGGTCGGCGCGGTGTTTGTGCCGATGGGACTGGCGGCGGGAGTCTACTTCGGCATGTCGCTGCTCCTGCGCCTCGAGCCGGCGCGGAAGGTCCTGGAGCTGGCCTGGAAGCGGGGCTGATCCGCGATGCCGCCCGTCCGGGCGCGTCCGCGCGCCGCGGCCCGCCCCCCCGCCGCGCCGGGTGGCCGCATGTTTGGAGCGCGCGCACCCCGCCCAAGGCCGGCTCCGACGGCCGGGTTACCCCCGGACACCCGCGGCTGCGCGTGGGCGTCAGCCCCGGCACCCGCGTCATCCACTGCCAGCACCCCCATGGCGGCGCCAGCATCCTGGCGCGCGAACCCCTGGGCCGGCGAGCGCCCCGCCCTCCTGCTACAATTTCCCGCCCACTGAAACTGCCCGCCTCGGCTCGCACACTCCCGGCCGCTCTTGAAATCCTCACGACATGACGCCCGGAATCGCTTGGCAACGGGGTCGGCCAGTCCCAGCCTTTCCCCCGGGTCATCCGCCGGCAGGGCCCGTCGGTCCACCGCCGCCATCTTTCTATCCGTCCTCGTCGCCGAACAGGCTGCCCCGTGGCGATTCCGACGCCCGGACACAATCCCGATCTGAAGGCCAAGACCATGAACAACACCGACTCCTCGAACACTTCGCGCCGCCTGCTTTCCCCCTTTAACCTGCACGGGCTGCCGCTGCGCAACCGTGTGGTGATGGCCCCATTGACCCGCGCGCGCGCCGGGCGTGAGCGGGTGCCGAACGACCTCATGCTGGAGTACTACACGCAACGCGCCTCGGCGGGGCTGATCATCGCGGAGGCGACGACGATCTCCGAACAGGGGATTGGCTGGGTGGACTCGCCGGGCATCTACAACGACGCCCAGGTGGCGGGCTGGAAGAAGATCACGGCGGCGCTCCGGGCCCGCGGCACGCCATTCTTCCTCCAGCTCTGGCACTGCGGGCGCGCGTCGCACAGCAGCTTCCATGGGGGCCGGCCGGCCGTGTCGGCCTCGGCCATCAAGATCAACGGCGACTCCATCCATACGCCCGTCGGGAAGCAGCCTTACGAAACACCGCGGGCGCTGGAAACGACGGAAGTTTCGGCGGTGGTGGAGGATTACCGGCGGGCGGCGGAGCGGGCCCTCGCTGCCGGTTTCGACGGCGTGGAGATTCACGCGGCCAACGGCTACCTCATCAACCAGTTCCTCGATTCGAGGACCAATCACAGGACGGACCAATACGGCGGCAGCGTGGAGAATCGCCATCGGTTCCTGGGGGAGATCCTGGAGGCGATTCTCACGGTGTGGCCGGCCAAACGGGTGGCGGTGCGCCTGTCGCCCAACGGGAACTTCAATGACATGGGCGCGCCCGATTTCCGTGAAACCTTCACCCATGTCGCCACCCAGTTGAATACCAGCGGGCTGGCGTATCTGCATGTGGTGGACGGGCTGGCGTTCGGCTCCCACGAGCAGGGTCAACCGATGACGCTCCCGGAGTTTCGGGCGGTGTTCTCAGGGCCGCTGATGGGCAACTGCGGCTACACGCAGGAAACGGCGGAGTCGGCGATTGTCGCCGGCCAGGCGGACCTCGTTGCGTTTGGTCGGCCATACCTGAGCAATCCGGATCTCGTGGAGCGGTTCACGCACGGCTGGGAGCTGAATCCGCCGGCGGACCCGAAAATGTGGTCCGCGCCGACAGCGGAGGGTTACACCGACTTCCCGTTCCATCCGCGGACCTGACGGGGACAGTGCAGGCCGGCACGAGCCCAGCCGCGCCTGGGCGGACCCCGGCCAGGGTTGAGCGTCCGATGGCGTGGGTGACGCGCTGAAGCTGCGGAGCTCCGCCTACTGCTGGTCCAGCCGGTCGGCGGCGGCGGCGGTGGAGCTCCAGACGGGGGATAGCCCGCCGTCGTTGTTCCAGCGGCGGTGCCAGAAGTCGTTGCGCGGGTCCACCACATCTTTGCGGCGCGGGTTCTCGGCGTGGCCGTCGGCGAACATCAGCGTCGTGCGGCGGTTGTGCCGGCTCGCGGGCCATTCCCCTTCCGTCGTGGGATCAATGTTGGCGTCAAAGCTCCCGCGGCTGGCACGGGTGATCTTCTCGCCGGTGCCGGGCCGGCTGTCGCCGACCATGATCATGTTGGCCGGAGACAGGACCTCGCTCTCCTTGATCTCAGGGAACATCGCCTGGTCCACGTCGCCGCCGAGGCCGCGCCGGCCACCGGCGGGGGCGGCGCCCCAGTCGTTGTAGCCCAGGGAGAACAGGGCGGTCTCGCTGATGCCCCACACGTCGCGCGGGCCGCCGGGGATGATGGAGACGGAGCCGAGGGTGCGGTTGACGTTGGTGTCCCACCAGGTCAGCGACGGGGCGGAGGGGCAGGAAAACACGGCGCGGTTGGTGCCCATCTGGGTGAAGAGCCGCGGCGCCCAGACGTAGCGGAAGCCGCCGCCGGCGAAAAGGCAGCCGGGGTACCTCTCGTAGTCCTGCACGTACATCACGGTGGCGATGCCGATCTGGCGGAGATTGTTGAGGCACTTGGTCTGCTGCGCCTTGCCCTTGGCCTTGGCGAGTGCGGGCAGGAGCATCGAGGCGAGGATCGCGATGATGGCGATCACGACGAGCAGCTCGATCAGCGTGAAGCCCGAGCGGCGGGCGGCGCGGGAGGCGGCGGCGTTCATGGGCGACGAGCGGGTTTCCCAGCACAAGACCATGGCGCATTCGCCGCGTCCATCCCGGCCTTCCACCAGCCCCTTCGCCAAATGCACCCGCGTGCGGAGTTCCGGGCTCGAACCCGCGGTCCCTCAATGAAAATGGCCCAGCTCGCGGAGCGATACCCAATCCTGAGCCTGGCCCTCGATCGGCCGGCCGACGATGACGTGGTCCACGACCTCGATGCGCAGGAGGTGGCCGGCCCGGATCAGGTCACGGGTGAGGCGCACATCGGGATCGGACGGGCTGGGGTCGCCGCTGGGGTGGTTGTGCGCGAGGGCGATGGCGTGCGCACCGGCGGTGATGGCCCGGCGGAAGACCTCGCGCGGATGGGCAAAGACGGCATCGAGGGTGCCCTGGCTGAGCCGCTCCATCAGCACGAGGCGGCGGCGGACGTTGAGGTGCAGGACGTAGAAGGTCTCCACCTCCAGGTCACGGACCTCCTCGCGGACGTAGCGGGCGATCTGCTCCGGGGTGTCCAGCAGCGGCTGCTCGCGCTGCTCCTCGCGCACGAGCCGGCGGGCGAGCTCAAAGGCGGCCTTGAGGGTGACCGCCTTGTCGCGGCCTATGCCCGGCACCTCCTGCAACTGGTCAAGCGGGGCGGCGGCGACGCGGGCCAGCGAGCCGCCGAAGCGCGCCAGCAGCTGCGCGCCCACGTCCACCGCCGAGGCCCGCGCCGTGCCAGTGCGCAGAAGGATGGCCACCAGCTCGCTCTCACGGAGCTGCCCGGCCCCGCGCTCGGCGAGGCGCTCGCGGGGACGCTCGTGGGCCGGCAAATCGCGGATCGCCACGCTCATGGGAGTTGGCCGTGGTTGGCACAAAACGGCGCGGAACGCGAGATTTTGCTTGGTGGCGCGGGCCGGCAGGAGGAAAAGCCATCCCCGAAGGTCCAATGAAAACCCCACCCGCCGCCCTCGGTTCCCTCACCGTCACCGCGCTGGCCGCGCTCGGCCTGCCCGCGCTCCAAGCCCAGACGCTCTACTCGGACAACTTCGACGCCAACACCTCCGCGCTGTGGACCATCTCCACCTCGGATGCGGGGGCGGACACTTTCGCGACGTTTGCCTACGACTACTCGGCGGACGGCATCCCCGCGGCGCCGAACTCGGCGGGCACGACGCGCGGGCTGAGGTTCACCGCGAACAACGCTGCGCCGAACGTGGCCGCGGGCCTCAGCGCCTCGCCCAACGGCCAGCTCTTCACGGGCGACTACGAGCTGCGCTTCGACCTGTGGATCAACGCGAACGGGCCGTTTCCCGCCGGCGGCACGGGCTCGACCCAGTTCGCCTCCGCCGGAGTCGGCCTGGGCGCGCCGGCGTTGGTGTGGAGCGGCGGCGCGCCCGCGGGCGTGCCGTGGTTTGGCGTGTCGGGCGAGGGCGGGTCCGTGCAGGACTACCGGGCGTACCTGGGCGGCACGCAGTTCGGCGCGACGTCCGGCGTGTACGCGGCGGGCACCACCGGCGAGCCGCGGGACGCGGGCAATGCCTTCTACACCGCCCTCTTCCCCGGCCAGCAGCCGCCCCCGCTCCAGCAGGCGGCCGGCACCAACCAGACCGGCGCGGTGCAGAACGGCGCCATCGGCTTCGGCTGGCGCGACGTGGCGGTGCGCAAGGAGGGCCCTTCCATCACCTGGTCCATTGACGGGAACCTGATCGCCACGATCAACACCGCGACCAACGTGGTGCAGACGGACGGCACCGTGGCGGTGGGCTACTTCGATCCGTTCAACTCGGTCACGGACGCGCCGCAGTTCAGCTTCGGCGTGGTGGACAATGTCCGCGTGAACCAGGTGCCCGAGCCGGGCCTGTTCGCGCTGGGCGCAGTGGGCGCAGGCGTCCTGCTCCTGCGCCGCCGCCGTGGCTGAGGCGGCGGTTGTCAACGGCGTGCTTCCGGCACATTTTTTCACCGGATGGCCAAGGCGTTCCAGTCCCTGCGTGGCCAGCTGCTGCTGGACGGCGGCGGCCTGCACGGCTCGTGGTTCCATCGCGCCGTCGTGCTCGTGTGCAGCCACGACGCCGAGGGCGCCTTCGGCCTCGTGCTCAACAGGCCGGCCGGCCATCCCGTGGGCGAGGCCATCGTGGCCGACCTGCCCGACACGCTGCGCGGGCTGCCGCTCCTCGTCGGCGGCCCGGTCCAGCCCGCAGCGTTGAGCTTCCTGCACGGCGACAGCTACCTCCCAGATGCCTCGGTGATCGAGAATGTGGACCTTGGCCACGACCTCGACGACCTCGCGGAGCTGGGCGAGTCGTTTTCCTCCACGCGGCGCCTGGCGGTGTTCGCGGGCTACGCCGGCTGGTCGGCAGGCCAGCTGGACGACGAGATGCGGCGCGAGGCATGGCTCACGCAGCCGGCCACGCTGGAACTCATCTTTGGGGACGATCCCGCCGGCCTCTGGCGGACCATACTGCGCACGATGGGCTGGCGCTACCGCCTGCTGGCGGACGCACCGGAGGATCTCTCACTGAACTGAGCTTCCCCGCAGGCGCACGGTTTTAGGGTTGTTCCGCGGCGGCCCTGCGGCCAGCCTCAGACACGTCGCCAACCCGTTTCCCGGCCGTCGTGCCGCCTCCGCCGGAAACATTGATTCGCAAGCCATGGCCAAAGCCGCCGCCCGCCGCCGCCGGATCCACCCGGTGGTCATCTACCCGTTCCGCCAGCCGGCCGATCTCGGTGACCTGAGGGAGCTTTACGGCTTGGTGGCCCGGCTGAACCGCCAGCCCGAGACGTACGCGCGCCCGCTGACGGTCATGGACCGCAAGACTTGGCACGCGAACCGCGAGGGCGCCGACTTCCGCCGCTTCCGCCAGAACGTGGCCCGGCACTCGGACATCCTTGACGCGTGGTGCGTGGACACCTGCCAGATGTGGTACACCGGCCTCGGCACCGCCCACGAACTCGGCGGGGCCGATGACGTGTACTGGCTCATTCCCGGCGACTTCAACTACGGCTCGGCGATGGGCCGTGAGGTGCTGGGCCGCCTGCACGACCTGCCCGAGATCATCCTCGAGCTGGATCAGGACGTGTGCATCGGGGAGATCGCCACGGACCACGACAGCTCCAAGCAGCTCATCGACACCTACGGCACCTTCGCGCTGCTCTACACTTGGTTCCCGAAGGAGGCGGCCGAGATCCGGCAGTACACCGAGCGGCCGCGCTCGGAGTTCTTCGCCCTGCGCCACGGCTTCCTCGGCGAGCTGCTGCGGCGGCGTTGGTTTGCATACGAGCAGACCGTGGTCACGCTGCTGCACGCCGTGTCCGGCGGGCGGCACATCAGCCGCTTCTTCGTCGGGCAGATCTCCGACCTTTCCGGCGGACGGGAGTCCTTCGCCGCCGCCATGCAGCAGGTGGAACGCACGGAGCGCGTGCTCAGGACCATCTGGCGCGAACGCCATCAGGAAGACCCCGGCTGGGCCGGGCGCTATGCGACGCTGGAGGCGCAGTCGGAGCAGGTGCGCCGCGCCGCGCTCACCGTGTTGCAGAACCTCCTGGCCTGAACCACGCTTCCCCGGACATGTACCGACCCCACGAGCCGCTGCGGGCCGTCAATTTCATCTGCCGCGCACCCGAGGCCCGCACGGTGAGCCTTGTGGGCGACTTCAATGGCTGGAATCCCGCCGCGCACCCGATGAAGCAGGGGCCGGACCGCTCGTGGACCGTCCAGGTCGAGATCAAGCGCGGCCACCACCGCTATGCGTTCCACGTGGACGGCGCGCTGACCCTCGACCCGCAGGCCATGGGCATCACCCGCAACGACCAGAACGAGCGCGTTTCGCTGATGTCGGTGAGCGGCGGGTGAGGGACGGCCTGCAGGAAGCACGGCGCCGTCAACCTCAGGCCTCCGCCGCCCGCTGGTCTTCGAGGAACGGCAGCTTCCGTCGGTAGTCGCGCAGCCCCCCCACCTCGAGCGTCGCGCTCACGACCGCTTCGTGCTCCCCGGCATCCGCGAGCAGCCGGCCGTCTGGGCCGAGGACGCGCGAGTGGCCGGGGTATTGGAAGTGGGGATCACACCCGGAGCGGTTCACGCCGACCACGAAGGCCTGGTTTTCAATCGCCCGCGCGGCCAGCAGCGCGTCCCAGTGAGCGATGCGCTGCCCGGGCCAGCTTGCGATCACCACCAGCAGCTCCGGCCGCCAGCGCCGCGTCGCCGCGCGGAAATGCTCCGGGAAGCGCAGGTCGTAGCAGATGAACGGCACGGCGGTCAGCCCCGCCCACGCGAAGGACGCCGGCGCGCCGCCGGCCGCGTAGGCCGCGGACTCGCCGCCGGGCGTAAAGGTCTGCCGCTTCGCGTAGCGCGCCTGCGCCGCGCCGTTTGGCGCCATCGCCACGGCCAGGTTCTGGAAGCCGGCCGCTGCGCGGCCCGCCCGGCCGGCGAGGACCGTGACGCCGTGCCGGCGCGCGAGGTCGGTCAGGAACCGCTCCGTCGGCCCCGCCTCAGGCTCGGCAATGGCGGCCGCATTCATCGAGAAACCGGTGGCGAACATCTCGGGCAGCACGACGAGCGCGCCCGGTGGCGGGGGAGTCGCGGCGAGCAGGCGTTCCACCCGCGCAAAGTTCTCCGCCGGCGATTCCCAGGCGATGTCGTGCTGCACGAGGACCACGGTCGGCATGGGCCGAGTCTGCCGGGCAACGGGCCGCCGGGCGAGGCTGTGGCTGCCCGTGGCTGCGGGCGTTTGTCCTTTTGTGCCGCGGCGCGGTGCGGGAGGTTTGCGCACTGCGCATGAAGATTCTCTCGCGCCACCTGCTTCGCGAGACGCTCGGCACCCTGCTGCTGGCGGTGGTGGTCTGCACCGGCGTGCTGCTGGTGGGCAACCTCCTGAAGCAGGTCGTGGCGCTGCTCATCAGCGGGCAGGCGGGCCTGGCCACCGTGTTCAAGGCCATCGCCCTGCTGCTGCCCTACGTGCTCACCTTCGCGCTGCCGATGGGCATGCTGACGGCGTCCCTGCTCGTCTTCGGCCGGCTCAGCGCGGACCAGGAGATCACCGCCGCGCGCGCCAACGGCATCAGCCTCGCCAGCCTCGCGCTGCCGGTGCTGCTGCTGAGCCTCGTCTTTGCCGGCCTGTGCGCGTGGGTGAACCTCGATGTCGGCCCACGCTCCCGCGCCGCATTCAAGCGCCTCCTGCACGAGGCTGCGTTCAGCCAGGACCGCCCGCTGATCACCGAGGGCCGCTTCATCACCGACCTTCCGGGCATCGTCTTCTACGCCGGCCGAGTGCGCGGACAGGAGCTGGAGGACGTGGTGTTCTACCAGCTCGAGGACGGCCGCCGTGTGCGCGACCTGCGAGCGCCGCGGGCGAGGCTCGAGCTGGACCTCACCAACCGCCTGCTGCGCCTCACCTTCTTTGACGCGCGCGCGCTCGAATGGGTCCCCGCCGCCCCCGCGCCGCCGCCGGCCACCAACGACGTCCCGTCAGCGGCCAACGAGCCGCCGCCGGCCTCCCCCCCCGTCGAGGCCAACGCGCCGGCCGCAGCCGAAACGAACGCCCCGTCCGCCGTCGCGCCGGCGGAGGGCGAAGGCCAGTGGCAGCCGATCTTCCTCGCTGAGACGACGCTGCCGACGATTGCCCTGCCCGCGTTGGGCGGGCGCGGCCACGTCACGCAGACCTCCGACCTGACCTTCCGCGAGCTGCGCGCAGAGCGGGAGCGGCTCCGCGCGCTGGGCGTGCCGGACACGACGCCCATCGGGGTGCAGATGCACCGGCAGGTGGCCTTCTCGTTCGCGAGCTTCGTATTCACGCTGGTGGGCATTCCGCTCGGCGTGCGCGCGCACCGCCGCGAGACGAGCGCCGGCCTCGCGCTCGCCGTGCTGCTGCTTCTCACCTACTACGCCTTCATCATCATCGGCCAGTCGCTCGAAGGCCGGCCGGACCTGCACCCGCAGTGGGTGATATGGACGCCCAACCTCCTGTTCCAGCTGGCTGGCGGCTGGCTGTTATGGCGGGCGGACCGGGCGTGAGGCGCCGCGCTGAAGGGCCGCTTCGACCGCCGGTCGGAGCGGAACCGCCGAGCCGGGGACACGCGTCCGTGCTCGCCCTTGGACCGTGGCGCTGATTCCGTCCATCCTTCCGCCATGACCGCGCTCGAACTTCCCGCCCTCGAAGCCCTGCTCGCCTCACCGGCCGCGCCGCTGCTCCTCGACGTGCGCCTGCCGGAGGATTTCGCCGAGGCGCACCTGCCAGGGGCCTTGAACGCGTGCGTTTACGAGGTCGCCTTCCCGCAGCGCGTGCCGGAGCTGCTGCCGGACAAGGCCCGCCCCGTGGTCGTGTACGGCGCGGCGGTGGCCAGCCTCGAATCGCTGGAGGCCGCCGCGAAGCTGACGCGGCTCGGCCACACGGCGGTGCATGACTTCCGCGGCGGCCTCTCC
>JBJXFY010000340.1:0-15131 GCA_046155815.1 Limisphaerales bacterium
GGCGGCCGACGGCCCAGGCGGCGGCGCGGAGGGCGCCATGGGCGAAGGTCTCGCGGCTGCTGGCCTTGTGGGTCAGCTCCACGCGCTCGCCGTTGGTGGCGAAGATCACGGTGTGGTCGCCCACCACATCGCCGCCGCGGAGGGCGTGGACGCCGATCTCGCCTCGCGTGCGCTCGCCGGTGATGCCGTGGCGGCCGTAGCGCAGGGCGTCCTGGAGCTGGAGCTGCCGCACATCGGCGAGGATCTCGAGCAGCGTGGTCGCGGTGCCGCTGGGCGCGTCCTTCTTCAGCCGGTGATGCATCTCGACGACCTCGAGGTCGAAGTCCGGCCCGAGGATTTCGGCGGCTTTGCGCGTGAGCCAGAAAAGCGTGTTGACGCCGGTGGAGAAGTTCGTGGCCCAGACCATCGGAATGGCGGCGGCGTGGGCGCGGATGGCGGCCTTCTCCGCGTCGTTGAAGCCGGTGGTGCCGATGACGAGGGCCTTGCGGTGCTGTGCGCAGAGCGCGGCGACGCTTGGGGTGGCGCTGTGAAAGCTGAAGTCAATCATCACGTCCGTGTCGGGCAGCGCGGCGGCGAGGTCGTCGCCCTGGTCCACGGCGGCGGTGACCTGGAGGTCGGGCAGGCGGGCCGTGCAGGCGAGGAGGGCCTGGCCCATGCGCCCGCGGGCGCCGTGGATGAGGAGGCGGGTCATGCGTGAAATGAGGACTCAATTTTGAAACCGCAGATGGACGCAGATGAACACAGATGACGAACTTAAGTTGATAGAGCTGCTGCGTACGGATGGTTCACCCCGCAGGCGAGGAACACGGCAAGCAAGGGTCGTCGGGCATCTGCGTTCATCTGAGTGAATCTGCGGTTCAACTCCTGCCTTCAAGATCAATTTGGATTCTAGGAACGAAGTGCGACGCCGCGCAATGCAGCAGGCTACTTGAGCACGCCCGTGGCCTTCAGCGTGGCGACGAGCGCGGCGCGGGCCTTGGCCGTCATCGGGCAGAGCGGCAGGCGCAGCTCGTCGGCGATGAGCCCCAGCTCCGCCAGCGCGGCCTTCACCGGGGCGGGGTTGGTCTCGAGGAAGAGATCCTTGAACAGCGGGTAGAGCTGCTGGTGGAGCTTCAGCGCGCCGCGCAGGTCGCCGGCGGTGAACTTGCGGACCAGCGCGGCCACCGGCTTCGGAGCGACGTTCGACGCCACGCTCACCACGCCGTCCGCGCCCACGGCCATGAAGGGCAGTGTCAGCGCGTCGTCGCCGCTCAGCACGGTGAAGTTCGCCGGCAGCGCGGCGCGGAGCTGGCTGACGCGGTCGGCGTTGCCGCCGGCCTCCTTGATGCCCACCACGGTCGGGCATGCCGCGGCGAGGCGGGCCGCCGTCTCGACGGCGATCTCGACGCCGCAGCGGCCGGGGATGCTGTAGAGCATCAGCGGCAGCCGCGTGGCGGCGGCGATCTCGGCGAAGTGCTGGAAGAGCCCGTCCTGCGTGGGCTTGTTGTAGTACGGCGCGACCTGCAGCGAGGCGTCGGCACCGGCCTTCGCGGCCTCGAGCGTGAGATAGACGGCCTCGCGGGTGGAGTTGCCGCCGGTGCCGGCCATCACGCCGATCCGGCCGTCCGCGGCCTTCACCGCCAGCTCCACCACGCGGATGTGCTCGTCATAGTCCAGCGTGGGCGATTCGCCAGTGGTGCCCACGGGCACGATGCCGTCCACGCCGCCGCGGACCTGGAGCTGCACGAGCTTTTGGAACGCGGCCTCGTCCAGCTTCCCGTCCCGAAAGGGCGTTACGATGGCGGTCCAGGTGCCGGCAAAGGGGCGTCGCGTGCTCATGTTCAAAGAGGGGAAAAGGTAGGGAAGGCGTGGCCTTCCATGCCAGCCATGATTCGGCAGGAAAGTCGTCGTGCTCCGGTTCGTCCTCGTCCTCGCGGCGAGGTGAAGGGTGGATGGAAGATGGTGGATGGTGGATCGCGCCCCGTGCGCAGTCCGTCCTTCTGAAAACACCAGCAACTCCACTTGAGCACGGGCGCGCCGCGCCGCGGTTGCGTCCCGCGGCCGCTCTCCGCATGAATGGCCGGTGCAGTTGTCGTTCCGTCGTTTCGATTGCCAGCTCGCGCGCAGGTGGACCATCGCCAGCCGGACCGGCCCCGGCGGCGGGCCGGGCACGCACGCGTTCCCCGTCATGCTGCTCGAGCTGTGCGGTGCGGACGGCGTCACCGGCCTGGGCGAGAGCGCCCCGTCCAGCCGCTACCGCGAGGACGTGGAGACCGTGCAGGCGTTTCTCAGGCGCGTGGACGCGGCATGCCTGTCCTTCGCCGACGTGCCCGGCTCGATGGCCTACCTCGACTCGCTCTCGCCCGGCGATTTCGCGGCGAAGTGCGCGCTGAACGTCGCCCTCCTCGACGGCGCGGGCCGGCGGGCGGGGAAGTTCATCCACGAGCTGCTGGGGGTGGGGTTCACCGAGGGGCGGCACCGGAGCTCGTTCAGCATCGGCATAGATGCGCCCGAGGTCATCCGCGAGAAAGTGGCCGAGGCCGCGCGCTTCCCGATCCTGAAGATGAAGCTCGGCGGCGATTCCGACTCCGAGAACCTCGCCGCGCTCCGCACCGCCGCGCCGGACAAGCCCGTGCGTGTGGACGCCAACGAGGCCTGGAAGACGAAGGAGGAGGCGCTGCGCCGGCTCGAATGGCTCGCCGCCGACGGCCGCATCGAGTTCGTCGAGCAGCCCATGCCTGCGGCGACTCCCGCGGCCGACCTGCGCTGGCTGAAGGAACGCTCGCCGCTGCCGCTCATGGCCGACGAGTCGTACCGGTCCGCCGCCGACCTTGCCGGCATCGCGGACGGCTTCCACGCCGTGAACGTGAAGCTGGTGAAGTGCGGCGGCATCTCCGCCGGCCTCGGGGCGCTGCGCGCCGCGCGGGCCGCGGGCCTGTTGACGATGCTCGGCTGCATGATCGAGACCAGCGTGCTGATCACCGCCGCCGCGCATCTCGCGGAGCTGACGGACTTCCTCGACCTGGACGGCGCGCTGCTCACGAAGAACGACCCCTTCCGCGGCGCGGTGGATGATGACGGCCGCGTCTCGTTCGCGGCCTGCCCCGGACAGCCCGGTCTCGGCGTGACGGCGCGGTAGCCTTGTCACCGGCCCTTCACTTGCCGGAAAGACGCAGCCGTGATTACTTGGCCGCCGTCGCCCCGGGGCTTCCGCCGGGAGCCCCGCCCCGCCATGAACCGTTCCTCGCGCCACAACGCCCGTCCCGCGGCCTTCACGCTTATCGAGCTGCTCGTAGTGATCGCCATCATCGCGATCCTGGCGAGCATGCTGCTGCCCGCGCTGGCCAAGGCCAAGGCCAAGGCCCAGTCCGTGAAGTGCCTCTCCAACATGCGCCAGTGGGGCCTGGCGCTGAACGTCTACGCCACCGACAACGATGATGGCATGCCGCGCGACGGTACGGACAGCGGCGGCCAGTACGGGGTGGACACCGGCGCCACCACCGGCCCGGGCAGCCCGAACGATCCCTACGCCTGGTTCAACGCCCTGCCGCCCGGCGTCGGCGAGAAGCCCCTCTCGAACTACTGGGCCGGCCTCCGCGGCAATCCCCGTGCGGAACTGCCGTTCCCCGGCGGGCTGGGGCCCATCTGGCACTGCGCCGCCGCCAAGGCCGCGCCCAACGACCGGTTTCTCCGGGGCGGCACCTTCGGCTTCTTCAGCACGGTGATGAACCTTGACCTGAAGCTGCTCAGCAGCATCCGAAACAACGTTCAGGGAAACAGCTTCGAGTACCCCGCGATGCCCCGGCTCGGCTCGCTGGACCGGCCCTCGGCCACGGTGCTGCTTACGGACAACGTCTTCAGCCCCACCCTCGAGACCCTGGCTGCCAATCCCGACCGCAACGGCATCTTCCCGGCCGGCCGCAGCTCGCACTTCTCGGCCCGGCACAATGGCGGGGCCAACCTGCTCTTTGTGGACGGCCACGCCGCGTTCTTCAGGCGCAACTCCATCACCAATGGCGGCACCGGCCGCGAGGAACGCCTCCATCCGGACGTGATCTGGAATCCGAACCGGGAGCGGTTCTGAAAACAGGAACGCCGGCCGCGGTGCGCGCGGCCGGCGGGGCGGGAAAGCACGGTCTCAGGCCCGGCGGCGCAGCAGCCAAACCAGACCGCCGCCGAGCAGCGCCAACATCGCGCCACCCGGCTCGGGCACGGCCTGCGCGAACGTCGTGGCCACGCGCAGGTTGTCCACGGCCAGCACGCCGGGCGCGCCGTTGTTGCCCGAGACCGCCGAGGTGCCTTGCCGGAGTGCAAACGCGTTGATCGTGCCCGGTGAATACGACGGTGCGTCGGTCGAGGTGACGCTCGGGCTGGACTCGTCCGCGGGATTCACCCAGAGCGTGGCCCGGTCGGCATCGAGGTCGTAGCGGATGACGAGGTTGTAGGTGGTGTTCAGCGACAAATCCTGCGGCGCGAACACCGTGGCCGTCCCCCACGTCTCGGAGCCGATGCCGACGCGGAAGGAGCCGGCCGCCGCGCCGGCGGTGCTGGCCCCCAGGCGGCCGTAGAATTCATTGGCCGCGCTCGACTTGAAGTGCGCGAAGTACGAGCCGACGCTGGCGCCGTTCTCCGCCGGCAGCGCGGAAAAACTCACCGTGAGCGCGGCGTAGAGTTTCGTCGTGTTGTCCACCGAGGGGTCTACCGGGGAGCTCAGCAGGCGCGCGGCATCGTCCCGGCCGCCGGCGGTGTCTCCCTGGTTGATGATGGCCATCCCCGCGTTGACGACCAGGTTGCTGGCCGCCGGCGAGGGGGAATGGACGGTCCATTGTCCGCCGGACACGTCGGTAATCCAGCCGTTGGGATAGGCGAAGGATTCGTCGAGGAGCACATCCGCACGTGCCGCGAGGGGCAGCGCAGCGGCACAGAGGATGGCGAGAGGCGCGATCTTCATGTTGAGGACAGGTTTGTTGTACTAAGGGTTGACGAGCAGGCAGCCGTCGCTGCCGGGACGGGATCGTCTAACCGTGCGGCCGCTGAATGCAACGCTCCGTGTGCGGCTCGACCCTCGTGGGTCCGCGGGTCAGCCTGCGCCCATGACTTCTGGAGCGGACGAAACCGGCCTCTGCCTTGCCTGCGGCCTCTGCTGCGATGGCACCCTCTTCCGCGACGTGGAGCTCGCGGACGCCGCCGAGGCCGCGTTGCTGGAACGGGCGGGCGTCCCGGTGCGGCGGACCACGACGAAGCTGCGCGTCGTCCAGCCCTGCCCGGCGCTGGGCGCGGACTGCCGGTGCGGCGTCTATGCCGGGCGTCCGGCGCGCTGCCGGCAGTTTGACTGCGCGCTGCTGCTGGCTGTGCGCGACGGCGGCACCGCGCCGCACACCGCGCTGCGCATCATCGGCGACACCAGGCGGCTGGCGGAACGCGTGCGCAGGCTGCTGGTGGTACTGGGCGGGCGCGACGAGTGCCTGCCGCTCAGCCGGCGTTTTGCCGCGGTAAGGCGCGCCTTTGATACCGGCCGCGCTCCGGACGAGGAGGAGGCGCTGGAAACCTACGCCGAGCTCACCCTAGCCGTGCAGCGGCTTCAGCTCCGGCTGCGGGAGAAGTTCTACCCGTAGGCCACGCGGCGCGGCCTCAGAGCCTGTCTGAAAAGTGGGACAGGCATCTTGCCTGTCTCCCGGGCTTCCAGCCTGAGGACTGGGTTTTCGGGGGCTGGAAGCCCCGGCGACCGGCTGGAAGGCCGTTCCACGACCCACGTCGCGGCTTTTTCAGGCACGCTCTCACAGCGGCCGTACCCGGAAGTAGCCTTCGCCCGCCGGCGGCAGCGGCACGGTCACCTCCACCGGCCCGTCGGCCGGGCCGCCGGGAAAGGCTTGCGCCCATTCCCAAGGCCCGCCGGGCTCCGCCGCCCGCTCCACGGCATAGCCGCGGCCGGCCACCGCCTGCACGCGCAGGGTGACGGTCCCGCCGTCCAACGAGGCGGCCAGAATCCGCAGCACGCTGGTGGCGTCGCGGGGGCCGGTGCCGGCGCGGTACTCGTCACGATTGACCAAGCCGTCGCCGTCGCTGTCGAGGTGGGCGTCGGCGGCGTCGAACGGATTCAGGTCGTAGGTTGCTTCCCAGGTGTCTGGCATCCCGTCGTAGTCGGTGTCGCCGCCGGCGTCGCGCCCGCGGCCTGGCGTGGGGGTGGCCGCGGCCCAGCTTGCCGGCAGCTCGGACGGCGCAGCGGGCTGCACACGCTGGAGCGAGCGGTCATTGTCGTCGGCGCGCTCCCACGGCGCGCGGATGCCGTAGTTGAACTCGTCCACCGGCACCCAGGTGACCGGCCCGCCGGGCACGTCGGGTGCGATGGGGTACTCCAGCGTGAGGCGGCCGGAGCGGTTGCCGAGCCGGCCGGTCCACGGGCCAAGCACGGGCACGGAGAGGTTGGTGAACCCGTACGCCGCGCGGAAGGCCGCGAGCGCCGCGGCGTCGGCCGGGTTGAATCCCACCAGCACGAGGTAGCCTTGGCCGGCTGCAAACTGCGGCGGGAAGGAGAACTCAACCGCGCCGGCTACCCGCCAGACGCCGTTTGTGGTGGGACGCAGCGGAGGTCCCTGCCACGCGCCTTGCGGCGCGGGCTGGAAGATCTCGATGAATTCCAACGCCGGCGCGTCATTGGTCGGCTGGTACATCACCTCCGTAAGCTGCACCCCGCCCGGCAGCAGGCCGTTGGCGGTGCCGCGCGTGCGCGGCGCGTGCTGCGCCCACGGCCCCCCCGACGGCGTGCGGCCCCAGCTCCAGCCGTTCTCCTGGCCGGGCACCCGCCCGGCGTCCACCACACGGTCCGCGCCGCCGCCCGGCAGGTGGCTGAGGAACACCCGGTCGCCGGCCTTGTTCAGCCCGAAGCCCGTGTTCGTCGGGTTGTGGAATCCCGTCTGCTCGTCGAAGACCACGTAGCCCCGTGCAGGCACGATCGTTCCCGGCGGAATCTGCCAGCTGCGGAGATCCTCGGGGCGGTCGCTGAGAAACCAGCCCGGGCCGAAGATGAAGTCCCCGCCGCCCGGATTGTGGAATTCGATCCAGTCGTTGCTGTCGAACGCACTCGCGAAATCGGTATGGGAAGTGACTTCATTCAGCAGCAGTGTGACCGGCGCCCCAGGGTCCGCCGCGCCGGGCGAGCCGCCGAGGTAGGCCGAGGCACGCCAGTTGCCGCCCCAGTCCAGCGAGCCACCGGCCGGATCGAGCAGGCCGTCCGGCCGCGGCACAAGCGAGTGCCCCGCGCCCGCGGCGGCCAGCGGCCAGCCGCGGCCGTCGTGGTACTCGAAGTCCGCGAGGTCAGTGCCGCCCGCGGCGGTGCGCAGCACGACACGCTCGCCGTCATTGTTCAGGTTCCCGCCATAAGGGCCGAACACCGGCACGTCGCCCGCGAGGCTGTATCGCGCGCGGAAGGCGGCGGCATTGGTGCGGATGACGACGCCGAACTGCCCGGGCCCAAGCGCCGCACCGGCGGGAAAGGTGAATTCAATGCCCTGCGTGAACCGCACCCCCGCGAGGTCGAGGCCGGAAGCGTCCGACATGTTCTGCAGCTCGATGAACTCGAGACCTGCGCCGTCCGCCGGGTCGTACATCAGCTCGGTGACACGCAGGTGGGCGGCCAGCAGCGCGGCGTTGTCCGGCTCGCCGGCCGTGAACTCGACCGGCGCGGACCATCGGCTCGTGCGGCCCTGCGCGTCCTGCACCTGCACGCGGGCGCGGTACACGCGGCCAGGCCGCAACACGCCCGCCGGTACGGCCAGCTCGTCCGTGAAGTTCGTCAGCGCGCCGGATTCCCACATCGCCTCGATCTCGTACTTCCACGGCTCCGCGCTCTGCCAGCTCGGGGCCGCCGGCTTCGCGATCTCGCCGACGCGCCACCGCTGGGCGGCGAAGGGCGTGGACCCGGAGTAGGCCGAAGTACGGAAACGAAGTGAGTGGACCGGGAAGTTGGTCGGTCCGGAGTAGGCCAGCGCCGGCCGCGCGGGGATGGCGGCGTCGGCGGCGATGGCGTCGAGGCTGCGGGCCTGCGCGGCGGAGTTGGTCGCGCGGAACCCGATGTAGCGCTTCATGATCGCGACGGCGCCATCAAAGGTCCGCGGCGCCACGCCCGCGGAGTAGTTCGGCCACTGGTAGAAACGGCCGTGGCCGGCCTTGCTGTCGGGGTTGGTCGAGTAGGTTCCCGAGACCATCTTGGGATTGTAGTCCCATTGGGCGCGGTCGGCGTCGAGCAGACTGGGCCGGCCGGCCGGGCCGCGCAGACGGCCGGCGTGCTCGTCAATCAGCCGCGCGCCCTCGTCCTCGTTCCACAGCAGGTCACGGAAGCCGCGGATGGTGTTCTGCCACTCCCGCCAGACCGCCGGGAACCTCGTCGCGTTCGGGATCAGCCGTTCCTTGATGCGGTCCACGCCACCGCAGCCGGCGTCGAACATGTTCTCGGCCCAGGTCAGGTCGAGATCCCACGGCACCACCTGCCAGAGCCGCGTCTCCGGATTGAGGTAGTAGAAGAAGTTCTTGTCGTAGCAGATGTCGTAGTGGTGGATGGCCTGCACGACGGTCTGGTAGCCAAGGTAACTCGCGAGGTTGAGGTTCGTGCGCCACCATGACTCGTTCGCGGAAGTGTAGGCACCGAGGAAGGCGTTCAGGTCGCCTTTGTCGGCCGGGCCGGCGGGGCCGAGGTTGTTCAGTTCGCCGCTGCCGCCTTCCATCTTGTAGAGGTTGCCGTCCGGCAGGCCGTGCTCCTCGAGGAAGCGGCCGTTCTCCTGCTCGACCAGCAGGTACACGCCCCAGAAGTCGCCCTCGTACTGGCTGGCGGGACTCACCTCCGCCGCCTCGTCAACCACGCGGAACTGCACGTAGGCCGTGTGCGGCGCGGCCACGCCCGCAAGCTGGAAGAAACGCAGGCCGAGGCTCTCGAAGAGGCCCTGCTCACCGCGGTGGTTGAAGTCGCCCTGCTGGATGGACGCGCCGAGGTTGAGCTTCGTCCATCCGGTCTTGAAGCGCCGGCCCCAGTTGTCCCGCGCCTCGAAGTCGTGCCCGCGGTTCAGGTCGAACTTCCACATGTTCTTCGTCATGGCGTAGCGCCAGACGCCGCCGCGCGCGCGGTGGCGGATGTGGTCATAGACCTTGCCATCGTAGACCAGCGTGCCGGCGTAGGGGTAGGCATCGCCACCGTATCGGGCGAGCCAGGTGCTCTGCTCGACGGTGGCCTTCTTCCCGAGCAGGTGGATCACGGGCAGGCGGTTCATCTCCTCCGCGGCGACGGTAAAGCTCTGGCCCGGCGTGCCGGCCACTCCGGGCCGCACCGCACCCGTCCAGGCCGGTACGCCGTCGTACACGAAGTACGCGAAGTTCGGCTGCGGATCGTCCGCGTAAGGCACCTGCACGGCCGCACCGCGCGCGTCGGTGGCGGCGAGGCGGTAGCGCACGAGCCGCCGGTGGGCCTGCAGCGCCGCGGGCAGTTCGGCGGTGAAAATGTCGTCGCCCGCCACCGCGTCGCCACCACGGCCGGAGTCGTTCATTGGCATGATGGTCCAGTTGGTGGCGTAGGCCGCGTCCGTGAGCTCGAGATAGGCACCGGGATTCACGATCTGGTAAAGGAGCTGAACAGTAGTGACTCCTTCCGGATCGGTGACCTTCGCCGTGACCCGGACCGGTTGACCGGCGCGGGGCTGTTCCGGTGAGTGAATGACTTGGCGGAGGGCGGGCGGGGCGTTGGTCACGAAGACCACGTTTGCCCGGCCCGGCGAGGGGCCGGCGCCCGTCGGGCCGGACCGGCCGACAAGCCGCAGGTCGAAGAAGCAGTCGCTGCTGCCGCTGAGCACGCTGTTGAAGAGCTGCACCGCGACCACGTTCCGTCCGGTGCGGAGGAGGGCGCGCGCGTTGCCGGCGGTGAACGTCTCGAAGTCGTTCGACTCGCGCGCCGGGCCGGCGGTGCCGCTGAAGGGCAGTTCGCCGGCCGCCACGTTGGCGTTCACGACGCGCGTGCCGTTGATCCAGAGCTTGAAGCCATCGTCGTACAACGCGTGCAGCTCGAGCATGTCGAACTGGTTTGGATCCGCGACCTCGAACGTCCGGCGCAGGAACACCGTGGTGTAACTGCCGCTCATGTCGTTGAGCCGCGTGGCGAGCGGCAGCGTGGGATCGTAGCCGATGGGCAGCGGGCCCGAGGGCCAGGCGGCGTCGTTGAAGCCTGCCGCGCGCCAGGCCGTTGCCGGCGACGAGGCCTCCTGCGTGCCCTTGAGGTAACTCCACGTCGAGCCGAGGGAGAGCAGCGTGACGGTCGAGCCCGCGTCACCACCGGCCAGCGAGCGCCGCCAGTTCCCGCCAAGGTCGTTGTCAAGCGCCGGGTTCAGCAGCTCGATGGAAAAGCCCGGCGGCTCGCCGACCGTCGGCCACGGGAAACCGAGGCCGTAGTCCACCCGGTCCACGGGGTCGCCGGTCGCGTCGAGCAGTTCGACTTCCTCACCCTTCGCGTCCAGCCGGCCCGTCCACGGCCCGAGCGCGTCCGCGCCAAACTTCGCCTTCAGCGCGGCCGGGTTCTGCGCCACGACGACGTAGCCGCCGGCGGGCAGGTTCGTCGCTGGGAAGATGAACTCGACGCCGCCCCTGAGCCGCCAGCCGGCGAGGCTGACCGGCGCCGCGTTGGTGTTGACCAGCTCGACGAACTCGACCGGTTCAAGCTTGTCCGGCGGGTCGGCGTGAATCTCGTGGATGACGAGCTGCGCGGGCGCGGCGAACGCCAGGACCAGCAGCATGCCGGCCAACACGACAACTGAGAACGGCTTCATTCGGTGGGCATCCCGCGGGACGCGCGGCAGGTTACATCAGGGTGACGGATGGGCCAAGTGGCGGGGCCGGCGGGCCTGCGTGGTTGCCAGCGCGGATGGTTTTCGCCATGTACGCCGCGTGTCGCCGCAGGTTTCTCTGGGCCGGGGTCGACTTTTCTGATGGCCCTCATCACGCTGACGACATCCGCCGCCATGAACGCCAGGCTTCATCCTTGCCGCGCCTCCCGCGCCTTCACGCTGATCGAGCTGCTGGTGGTGATCGCCATCATCGCCATCCTGGCGTCCATGCTCCTGCCCGCCCTCGCGCAGGCGAAGGAGAAGGCGAACCGCACGAAGTGCATGAACAACCTCCGCCAGGTGGGCCTCTTCATGCAGCTCTACACGGACGAGAACAACGACACCTTCCCCGGCCACCGCAACGAAGGCCTGCGCACCGAGGACGCCGGCCCCTCGCTCACCAACTGGTGGGGCCGCACCATCGTTGGCTACGGCAACACCGGTGCGAGCAACTACTTCCGGTGCCCCACGCTCAAGGGGAAGCGCACCGACCACCGGCTAGCCTGGGAATGGCGTTTCGACTGCCACAAGGTCGGCTACGGCCTGAACGCCTTCTTCCTGGGCGTGCATCCGTACGCCGCGCACGCCGTCACCGTGGGCGGCATTAGCTTCGCCACCGCGCCCAACTTCAGGCGGCCCACCATCCTCAACCCCGCCCAGAACGCCGCGGTGGGCGATGCCATGCCCACGCCCGCCGGCGACTGGAGCAGCAGCCTCTGGTGGCCCACCGCCGGGATGCGCGACGGCCCCGGCAACAGCAACCTTGAGGGCATCGACAACACCCGCCACCGTGGCGTCGGCGTGGTGGTCTTCAACGACGGCCACGCCGAGACCCGGAAGAGCAGGCAGATCAACCCGCCGGCTGACCCCGTCTCCAGCGGCGCCGCCGGACTCATCAACTCCGAGTACTGGGATCCGCTGATCCGCGGGCGGCGGTGAAACCCTTGCGTGGCCGGACCCCGTCCCGAACGACGGCTCGCTGGGCGAGAGTGCCTCCGGCCTCCGGCCCGGCTGACGCGAGCGCGGATTCATGCTTGAGTGCCCACGCCTACCGGCCATGACCAAACCCGCCGCAGCCCCATCCCGCCTGTTCCGCATTCTGGGCGTGGGCGAGCTGCTCTGGGATCTGCTTCCGGACGGTCCGCAGCTCGGCGGCGCGCCGGCCAACTTCGCCCTGCACGCCCGCGCGCTTGGAGCCGATGCTGCTCTGGTGAGCCGCGTGGGGGCGGATGCGCGCGGACGCGACGCCGTGGCCCGGCTGACGGCCGCCGGCCTGCCGGGTGAGTTGATCCAACTGGACCCGCTCGCCCCCACGGGGACGGTCTCCGTGCGGTTCGACGCGGGGGGCCAGCCGCAGTTCACCATTCACGAGCAGGTCGCGTGGGACCTGCTGACGGCGGACGCTGCCGCGATCGCTGCCGTGGCCGGGGCGGATGCGGTCTGCTTCGGCACGCTGGCCCAGCGTACCCCCACGGGCCGCGCCGCGGTGCAGGCGCTCGTCGCGGCCAGCCCGGCCACCGCGCTGCGCCTCTTCGACATCAACCTGCGCCAGCACTTTCATGGGCCGGACGTTATCCGTGACTCCCTGGGACTGGCGAACGTGCTCAAGATCAGCGACGCGGAATGGCCGGTGCTGGAGGCGCAGTTTCGACTCACCGGCCGACTCACAGACCAGATCGAGTCACTGGCGCGCCAGTTTGCCCTGCGTGCCGTGGCCTTGACCCGCGGGGCCTCCGGCAGCCTGCTATATCATCGTGGTGAATGGGCCGACGACCCGGGAGAACCGGTTCAAGTCGTGGACACCATCGGCGCCGGCGACGCCTTCACCTCCGCCATGACCATGGCCCTGCTGGCCGGCTGGCGGGTGGCGGGGGTCAATGCCTTCGCCGGGGAGGTGGGCCGCTACGTCTGCGGCCACCCCGGCGCCACACCACTGCTTCCCTCACGTTTTTCCGCACGACTTCAGAACATTGATCACTCATGAAGCTGCTCCGTCCCCTCCTGTCACTCACCCTGGCGCTGGCCGCCCTGAATGTCCCAGCCGCCGAACTCTTCCGCGAGCCGTGGCGCCCGCAGTTCCACTTCACTCCGGAACGGAACTGGATGAACGACCCGAACGGGATGCTCTTCCATGACGGTGAGTACCATCTCTTCTACCAGTACAACCCGTTCGGCAATAGATGGGGCCACATGAGCTGGGGCCACGCCGTCAGCACCAACCTCACCCACTGGCAGCACCTGCCTGTCGCGCTGCTGGAGGAGAATGGAGTGATGATCTTCTCCGGCAGCGCCGTCGTGGATTGGACGAACACCAGCGGCTTCGGCCGCGACGGCCGCCCGCCGCTGGTCGCCATCTACACCGGCCACCACACGCGCCGGCCGTTGCAGAACCAACACATCGCCTGGAGCAACGACCGGGGCCGGACGTGGACCAAGTTCGCCGGCAACCCTGTGCTCGACATCGGCGAGGCCGACTTCCGCGATCCCAAGGTCTTCTGGCACGAGCCGACGCGGCGGTGGGTCATGGTTGTCGCCTGGCCCGTTCACCGGAAGGTGCGCTTCTACGCCTCGCCGAACCTGAAGGACTGGACCCACCTGAGTGACTTCGGCCCGGCCGGCTCCACGGCGGGCATCTGGGAATGCCCGGACCTGTTTCCGCTGCCGGTGGAAGGCAAGTCCGGCTCGCCGAAATGGGCGTTGATCGTGAACGTCGGCTCCGGTGCCCCGGCCGGCGGCTCCGGCTGCCAGTACTTCGTGGGAGAATTCGATGGGAAACAGTTCATCTTGGATTCCACCTACCCCAGGCCGACGCCCGAATCAGTTCCGGAAGGCCGCGTGCTGTCCGACTTTGAGGGCAGTGACTACGCCGGCTGGCGCGCGACGGGCACGGCTCTTGGCGCGGGGCCGGCGCGCGGCGCCCTGGCCGGGCAGCAGGCCGTGGACGGCTTCCGCGGGCGCGGGCTGGTGAATTCATTCCTCGGTGGCGACAGCGCGGAAGGCTCGCTCACTTCACCGGAGTTTGAAGTCACTGCCGATCATCTCAGCTTCCTGATCGGCGGCGGCAACCATGCCGGCCAGACGTGCCTCAACCTGCGCGTCGGCGGCGAGGTGATCCGCACGGCCACCGGGGACAACGCCGAACGGCTGGCCTGGAAATCCTGGAACGTGGGTGAGTTCCGCGGCCGGAAGGCCGTGCTCGAGATCGTGGACCGCCACACCGGCGGCTGGGGCCACGTCAACGTGGACCACATCCTTCTGTCCGACACGCCCGCGCGCCCGGCCGCGCCGCCCGCGCTCTGGGCAGACTGGGGGCCGGACTTCTACGCCGCCGTGTCGTGGTCGGACATCCCCGCCACGGACGGCCGCCGGCTCTGGATCGGCTGGATGAGCAACTGGGAGTATGCCAATGACGTGCCCACCTCACCTTGGCGCAGCGCAATGTCCGTGCCGCGCGAACTCACCCTGCGCGAGACTCCTGCCGGACTGCGCCTCGTGCAGCGTCCCGTGCGCGAGCTGCAGAATCTTCGCGGCGACGCGCGGCGCTTCGCGGGCGGCACGGTGGCGGAGGCGGCCGCGTGGCTGGGCGCGCAGGTTGGCCTGGGCGAGCTCCAGGAGCTGTCCCTCGACCTCAGGCCGGCCGCCGCGCGGTCGGTCACGCTCGAACTGCTCACCGGCGACCGCGAGGCTACGCGTCTCACCGCTGACTTTGTGGCCGGGCGCCTCCGAATCGACCGCACCGAGTCCGGGCGGGTGGATTTCCACCCGAAATTCCCCGGCGCCCACGGAGCACCGCTGCGGCTCGTGGCCGGCCGCCTGCAGCTTCTCCTGCTGCTCGACACCATGTCGCTGGAGGTCTTCGCCGCGGACGGTGAGACCGTGCTGACCTCGCTGATCCTGCCGAGCGAGCCGCGCCGCGACTGGCGGCTCAGCGGCGAGGGTGCGGCGGGCGTGCATTCACTTGGGCTCCGCCCCCTCCGATCCACCTGGCCGGCGGCGCACTGAAGCCGACCCGGCTCGCGCGCCTAGTGCGCAACAAACCACACCAACCGCCGCTCGCCGGCTTCGCCGATGAAGCCCGCACCGCCGGGCAGCAGGGCCAGCAGCCGGCCCTCGTCGGTAGCCACCTCGTAGACTCCCGGCGCGGCGGCTGTGGACACGGTGTCCGCGGTTCCCGCCCGTGTGGTCACCCGCTCCAACCCGGCCGCCGTGGTGCGCACCAGCGTGTAGGGACGCGGCGGGGCCGGCACCACGACCGGCGCGGGCCGCAGCAGCAGCGCCGCCCAGGCGGCCAGG
>JBJXFY010000360.1:0-13032 GCA_046155815.1 Limisphaerales bacterium
GCGGCGGTGAAGGGGAAGCAGAGCTGAGTCACTCCGCGGCCTGGCCGTAAGCCTCCCAGGCCGCCTGGAAGGTCAGCAGGTGCAAGGGCACGAGCTTCGTCCGGATGGGTGTCTGGTATCCGCCGGCGAGGACGAAGAAGACCGGCAGCTTCTCCCGGCGGGTGAACTCAAAGACCAGCCGATCGCGGAGCGCCATCTGTCCGGTGGTCATGCCCATGCGGCTGAGCGGATCGTCCTCGTGCGGGTCCACGCCGGCCTGGTAAATCATCAAGTCCGTTTTCCAGCTCAATACCTGGTCGAAGGCTTCCCGCAGCGCGGCCTCGTAGGGCGCAAAGTCCAGGCTCACTTCGCGCAGCGTGCGGACCACGCTGGGTTCATTTTCCGGACAACCAAAGGCGGAGCCGTTGATGGTGAAGTTCCGGAGGTTGGGGAGCCTCTCCGTGAACTCCCCGGTGCCGTTGCCGCCATGCGCATCGGCGTCGAGCACCGCCACGGTGAGGTCCGGGAACTCCTGGGCCACGAGCGCCAGGCCGTTGAAGGTGCAGTAGCAGCCGCCGGAGGCCGGCGTCGCGTGGTGAAAGCCTTGGGCGACGTTGACGGCGATGCCTTCAGCGAGGGCGGTGCGGGCCGCGGCGAGCTGGCCGGCGTTCATCGCGAGCACGCCGTCCCGGATCTGCGAGGTCCAGTCCCAGCCCGCCGAGCCGGCGTGCGGCTCCTCGCCCTTGAGGTAGCCGTCCACGTATTCCGGGGCGTGGAGCCGCCGCAGCAGGCCGGGATCAAGGCTGCCGGGATCGTGCAGCGCGACGTAGCCGGCCTTTTGCGCCGCCCTGGCCACGGGGCCCAGCTTGCGCATGCTGGCCGTGGGCGTGCGCGCCGCGTAGCGCCGGCTGAAAAACGCGGTGATGCGCCGGCCGCTTCCGGCGGGCGTCATTCCTCCCCCTCCGACTCCCACTTGGGATACGCCGCCGGCGGGAGCTGGCCACGCCGGATGAGCTCGTGCAGGTCGCGGATGATCGTGCGGCGGGCGACGTTGAAGCGTCGCGACAACGCGGAGATGTTGGGCCGGGCCTCGGAATCCTTCACCTCGCGGAGAATCTCGTTCTGCCGCGCGAGGCGCTCGGTGGAGCGGCTGAGCAGGTCCTCGACGTCCACGCGGCGCGAACGTTCGAGCGACTCGAAGCTCCGCACGATCTCGGCCTCGCCGCACTCGTGCAGCGCCGTCTCCACCGCGCGGTGCAGGGCACGGAGATCCACGGGCTTGCGCAGGCAGTAAGTGGCGCGGCGCGGGCCCTGCAGGGCCTCGATCTGCTCCTGCACTCCGATCGCCCCGCTCACGACGATTACCGGGACATGCGGCATGGCCTCCTTCAGCTCCGGCAGCCAGTCGAGACCGAGGTCGCCCTTGCCGAGGATGTGATCGAGCAGGATGACCTGCGGCCGGAAGACCGGCAGGCAGTCGAGCGCCTCGCGCCCCGACTTCGCGCGGCGCAGCTCGTAGCCGGCCAGCGCGTCCTCGTAGAGCTCGTACTGCAACGAGTCGTCTTCCACGACGAGGATGCGCGGGTTGTCGGCCATTCGCGGGGGACAGCATCGTAGGGCACCGCGGCGGCGGGAGGCAAGAGACCTGGGCGCGGCCGGGAGTTGAACCCCGCCCGGCTCCTGCCAGACTCCGGGCGTCCGCCATGCCCACCCTCACACGCCGCCAGTTCCTCGCCGCCTCCGCCGCCGGCGCCGCGACCCTGACCGCGCCGCGGGCGTTCGCCGCATCCCCGGCCCGGCGCTTCACCCTCGACCTCACGCCGGGCGCCGTCGGCATCAGCGGCGAACTGCCTGAGATCATCCGCCTAGCGCAGGCGCACGGCTTCGAGTCCGTGCAGCCGGACTCCGGCTGGCTCGCGGGGCAGGACGCGGAAGGACGGCGGCGCCTCCGCGCCGCCTTGGACGAGGCGAAGCTGAAGTGGGGCGCGGCCGGCCTGCCGGTCGAGTTCCGCCAGTCCGAGGAGGCGTTCCAGAAGGATCTGGGCGCCCTGCCGCAGGCCGCCGCGGCGTTGCAGGCCGCGGGCGCGACGCGCGTCGGCACCTGGCTCATGCCGGGACACAACGAACTGGAGTTCGCCGCCAACCTCGAACGTCACGCGAAGCGGTTGCGCGAGGTGGCCGGCATCCTGCGCGACCACGACCTGCGCCTCGGCCTCGAATACGTCGGCACGCCCAGCCTGCGCGCACGCTTCAAGCACCCCTTCGTCCACAACCTCGCCGGGGCGCGCGAACTGGTCGCCGCCATCGGCGTGCCCGGCACCGGGTTCGTGCCCGACTCGTGGCACTGGTGGGCGGCCGGCGACACCGCCGCCGCGCTGCGTGAATTGAAGAACGAGGAAATCGTGGCCGTGGACCTGAACGACGCGCCCGCCGGCGTACCGCTGGCCGAGCAGCAGGACGGCCGCCGCGAGCTGCCCGCCGCCACCGGCGTGATCCCGGTGAAGGAGTTCCTGACCGTGCTGCTCGAGCTCGGCTACGACGGCCCGGTGCGCGCCGAGCCGTTCAACGCCCCGCTCAACGCCCTCGACAACGAGGCCGCGGCCGCGCAGGTCATCGCCGCGCTGCGGAAGGCGGTGGCGCGGGCGGGTGGGTGAGACGCGGTGGGCGGGAAAGCCCGCGCTCCGCGACGGTTGTCGCTTACGGCAAGTCCGTCGCGCCCATCAGGAAGCGGTCGCACTCGCGCGCGGCGCCGCGGCCCTCGTTGAAGGCCCAGACGACGAGGCTCTGGCCGCGGCGGCAGTCGCCGGCGGCGAAGACCTTCGGGAGGCTGGTCTGATACTTCCCGTATTCAGCCTTCACGTTGCTGCGCGGATCGCGCTCGACGCCCAGCGAATCGAGCAGCGGCTGCTCGGGTCCGAGGAAGCCCATCGCCAGCAGCACGAGCTGCGCGGGGACGACGCGGCTGGTGCCGGGCACGTCCTCGGGGATGAACTGGCCCTTGTCGTTCTTCCTCCAGGTGATGTTCACCAGCTCGACGCCGGCCACGCGGCCCTGGTCGTCGCCGACGAACTTCTTCGCGGTGGTGAGGTAGGTGCGCGGGTCCGCACCGAATTTGGCGGCGGCCTCCTCCTGGCCGTAGTCGAGCTTGTACGTTTTAGGCCATTCGGGCCACGGGTTGTCCGCGGCGCGCTCCTCGGGCGGGCGCGGCAGGATTTCGACCTGCACGAGGCTGCGGCAGCCGTGGCGCATGGAGGTGCCGACGCAGTCGGTGCCGGTGTCGCCGCCGCCGATGACGATGACGTCCTTGCCGGCGGCGGAGATGTGGTGGCCGTTGAAGTCGTTCTCCAGCACGGCCTGGGTGTTGGCCGTCAGGAACTCCCTCGCGAAATGGACGCCCTTGAGGCCGCGGCCCTCGATGGGGAGGTCGCGCGGCTTGGTGGCGCCGGTGCAGATGACGACGGCGTCGAAGTCCGCGAGGATCTGCGCGGCCGGAAGGTTCGTGCCGACCCCGGTGTTGCAGACAAACTCGACGCCCTCCTTGGACAGGAGGTCGAGGCGGCGGAGGACGACCTCGCGCTTGTCGAGCTTCATGTTCGGGATGCCGTACATGAGCAGGCCGCCGGGGCGGTCGGCGCGTTCGTACACGGTGACCCAGTGGCCGGCCTTGTTGAGCTGGGCGGCGGCGCTGAGGCCGGCCGGGCCGGAGCCGATGACGGCGACCTCCTTCCCGGTGCGGCGCCTGGGCGGCTCGGGCAGCACCCAGCCCTCGTCCCAGCCGCGGTCAATGATGGCGGCCTCGAGGCTCTTGATGGTGACGGGCGGGGCATTGATGCCGAGCACGCAGGAGCCCTCGCAGGGGGCGGGGCAGACGCGGCCGGTGAACTCGGGGAAGTTGTTGGTCTTGTGCAGCCGATCGAGCGCCTCCTTCCAGAGGCCGCGGTACACGAGGTCGTTCCACTCGGGGATGAGGTTGTTGACCGGGCAGCCGGAGGCCATGCCGCTGAGGAGCGTGCCGGTGTGGCAGAAGGGCACGCCGCAGTCCATGCAGCGCGCCGCCTGCGTGCGGAGGCTTTCCTCGGGCATGTGCTCGTGAAACTCGTGCCAGTCGCCCAGGCGCTCGAGCGCGGGGCGGCTGAGCGGGACTTCGCGGACGTAATCAAGGAATCCGGTGGGTTTGCCCATCTTAAAATGAGGTTGTGAACGGTTACGCGACGTGGTCCCAGTCCTGAACGGAAATGCCGCCTTGGCGCAGGAGTCGGCTCGTCAGCGACCAGTCCATGTCGCCGCGGTGCGGGTTCGGGATGTGGATGGTGCGGTCGCCTTTTTGCATGAGCGGATGTTTGCCGGCAGGAAATGGCCCCTGCCAGCCGAGGGTCCGCAGTCGCCGGATCAGTTCCCGGCGGCTGACGGGCTTAGGCATGTTGCAGGGCGGGTTCAGGCAAGGCGTCGGGGTCTGGCACGATGCCAGGGTTGAGGTCCGTGCCCGCGATGACCGGCAGCGGCAGGCCGCCGCGCAGCCGGAAGACGATCCAGTCCTCCAAGGTTTCCTGCAGTTCGTCGCGGGCGGCCGCCAGAGTCCTGGCCGCCCCCCAGGCTCCAGGACACGACGGGATCGAGCCGAAGAACTCCCCGTTCTCCATCAGCTCATACTGCGCCTCGCGCATCGCGGCCTGGATGTACTCGGTGAGCATGGCGGCAAGTTCGGTGGGCGGGGCGGTGAAATCAACCGCCTCCCATGCGGGCGACGTCGCGGGCGTTGGCTTCGAAGGCGGCGTTCGTGGCGTCGTCGCCGGACAGTCCGGCGGCCTCGGCCTTCTTCAGCGCCTCGAGCACGCGGGCGTAGTCCTTGGGCAGCACCTTCACGAACTTCGGCGCGAGCGCGTCCCAGCGCGCGAGCACGTCGCGGCCGCGGGCGCTCTTCGTGTAGCGGACGTGCCGCTCGACCATCGCCCGGACCTCGGCCAGCTCGGCCGGGTCGGTGACGGGGCCGAGGCCGACCATCGCCTTGTTGCAGCGGACGGGGAACGTGCCCGCCTCGTCGAGGATGTAGGCCACGCCGCCGGACATGCCGGCGGCGAAGTTGCGGCCGGTGGGCCCGAGGATGACGACCCGGCCGCCGGTCATGTACTCGCAGCCGTGGTCGCCCACGGCCTCGACGACGGCGTTGGCGCCGGAGTTGCGCACGCCGAAGCGCTCGCCGGCCATGCCACAGAGGTAGGCCTCGCCGCCGGTCGCGCCGTAAAAGGCGACATTGCCGGCGATGATGTTTTCCTCGGCCTTGAAGGTGGAGCCGGCGGGCGGGTGCAGGATGAGCTTCCCGCCGCTGAGGCCCTTGCCGAAGTAGTCGTTCGTGTCGCCCTCGAGCACGAGCGTCATGCCCTTGGGCACGAACGCGCCGAAGCTCTGGCCGGCCGAGCCCTTGAACTTCAGCGTGATGGTGTCCTCGGGCAGGCCGTCCGCGCCCCACTGCTTCGTGACCTCGTTGCCGACGATGGTGCCGACGACGCGGTTCACGTTCCGGATGGGCAGCTCGGCGACGACCTTTTCGCCGCGCTGGATGGCGGGCTGGCAGAGATCCAGCAGCGTCGTGAGGTCGAGCGAGCGGTCGAGGCCGTGGTCCTGCGGCATCTGGCAGTAGCGGCCCACCCCGGGCGGCATGTCCGGGGCGTAGAGGACGCTCGAGAAGTCGAGGCCCTTCGCCTTCCAGTGATCGATGGCCTTGCGGGGCTCGAGGCGTTCCACGCGGCCAATCATCTCGTTGAACGTGCGGAAGCCGAGCTGGGCCATCAGCTCGCGGACCTCCTGGGCGATGAACTGCATGAAGTTCACCGCGTCCTCGGGCCGGCCGACGAAGTTCCTCCGCAGGCGCGGATCCTGGGTGGCGACGCCGACCGGGCAGGTGTTCAGGTGGCAGACGCGCATCATGATGCAGCCGAGCGCGACGAGCGGGGCGGTGGCGAAGCCAAACTCCTCCGCCCCGAGCAGCGCGGCGATGATGACGTCGCGGCCGGTCTTCAACTGGCCGTCCGTCTCGACGACGATGCGCGAGCGGAGGTTGTTGAGGACGAGCGTCTGGTGCGTCTCGGCGAGACCCAGCTCCCACGGGATGCCGGCGTGCTTGATGGAGGTCTGCGGTGACGCGCCGGTGCCGCCGTCGTAGCCGGAGATCAGCACCACGTCCGCGTGCGCCTTGGCGACGCCGGCGGCGATAGTGCCGACGCCGACTTCGGACACGAGCTTCACGCTGATGCGCGCCTCCCGGTTGGAGTTCTTGAGGTCGTGGATCAGCTCCGCGAGGTCCTCGATGGAGTAGATGTCATGGTGCGGCGGCGGGGAGATCAGGCCGACGCCGGGCGTGGAATGCCGGACCTTGGCGATCCAAGGATACACCTTTGCGCCGGGGAGCTGTCCGCCTTCGCCGGGCTTGGCGCCCTGCGCCATCTTGATCTGCAGTTCCTTGGCGTGGGTGAGGTACAGGCTGGTGACGCCGAAGCGGCCGGAGGCGACCTGCTTGATGGCGGAGTTCTTCGAGTCGCCGCGCTCGTTGGTCCAAGTGTAGCGGGCGGGATCCTCGCCACCCTCGCCGGTGTTTGACCGGCCGCCGATCCGGTTCATGGCGATGGCCAGGGTCTCATGGGCCTCGCTGCTGATGGAGCCGTAGCTCATGGCGCCGGACTTGAAACGGCGCATAATGGCCTCGACCGGCTCGACCTCCTCGATCGGTACGGGCGTGCCGGGCTTGAGTTCGAGCAGGCCGCGCAGCGTGTAGTGCTGGCGGAGCTGGTCGTCCACGAGCTTCGAGTATTCCTTGAAGACGCCGTAGTTCGCGGTGCGGACGGCCTTCTGGAGCTTGTGCACCGTCTGCGGGTTGAAGAGGTGCAGCTCGCCGTCCACGCGCCACTGGTACTGGCCGCCGACGTCGAGGGTATGGCCGTTGGCGGGCCGCTCGGGGAAGGCGTGCCGGTGCCGGCGCAGCGTCTCCTCGGTGATCTGCTCGACGCCGATGCCGCCGACGCGCGACGCGGTCCAGGTGAAATACTTGTCAATGACCGCGTTGCTCAGGCCGATGGCCTCGAAGATCTGCGCGCCCCGGTAGGACTGGATCGTCGAGATGCCCATCTTTGAGATGACCTTCACGACGCCCTTGGTGGCGGCCTTGCTGAAGTTCTTGACCGCCGTCTTGTGGTCAATGTCCTTCAGCAGCCCCTGCCGGATCATGTCGTCCAGCGTCTCGTAGGCGAGGTAGGGATTGATCGCGCCGACGCCGTAGCCGAGCAGCAGAGCGAAGTGGTGCACCTCGCGCGGCTCGCCGGACTCGAGCACGAGGCCGACGCGCGTGCGCGTCCCCTCGCGGATCAGGTGATGATGCAGGCCGGCCACCGCCATGAGCGCAGGGATCGGCGCCTGCTCGGCGTTCACGCCGCGGTCGGAGAGGATGATGACGTTGTAGCCGTCCTCGATGGCGCGGCTTGCGGCCTCGCACAGGTCGTCAATCGCCTTCTCCAGGCCCGCGGTGCCCTCGCAAGCCTTGAAGAGGGTCGGCAGCGTGACCGAGCTGAAGGCCGGGTGGTTCAGGTACTTGATCTTGGCGAACTCCTCGTTCGTCAGGATCGGCGACTTGAGCTCGATGAGCTGGCAGCTCTTCGCCTCGGGCTTCAGCAGGTTGCGCTCCGCGCCGATGGTCGTCTCGGTCGAGAAGATGATCTCCTCCCGGATGCAGTCCACGGGCGGGTTCGTGACCTGCGCGAAGAGCTGCTTGAAGTAGCTGTAGAGGAGCTGCGGGCGCTCGGAGAGCACGGCCAGCGGCGTGTCCGTGCCCATCGAACCAATGGCCTCGACGCCGTCGCGCGCCATCGGGACCATCAGCACGCGCAGCTCCTCGAACGTGTAGCCGAACGCCTGCTGGCGCTGGAGCATCGTGTCGTGGTCGGGCAGGCCGACCTTGGGCGCGGCGGGCAGGTCGTGCAGCTCGACCATGTATTTGTCGAGCCACTGGCGGTACGGCTGGGCCTTGGCGACGCCGTCCTTGATCTCGTCGTCCTCCACGATCCGGCCCTGCTCGGTATCAATGAAGAACATCTTCCCGGGCTGGAGGCGGCCCTTCTGCTTCACGCGCTCGGGCGCGATGGGCAGCACGCCGGCCTCGGAGGCCATGACGACGAGGTCGTCGTGCGTGACCCAGTAGCGCGAGGGCCGGAGGCCGTTGCGGTCGAGGCAGGCGCCGATCTGCACGCCGTTCGTGAAGGCCACGGAGGCGGGGCCGTCCCACGGCTCCATGAGACAGGAGTGGTACTCGTAGAACGCCTTCCGCTCATCGCTCATGCTTTCGTGCCCGACCCACGGCTCGGGGATCATCCTCATCATCGCGTGCGGCAGGGAGCGCCCGCTGAGGACGAGGAGTTCGAGGCAGTTGTCGAACATCGCGGAGTCCGAGCCGTTCGGATTGATGATCGGCAGGATCTTCTGGATGTCGTTGGCGTCGCCGAAGAGCTCGCTGGCGAACATCGCCTCGCGGGCCTTCATCCAGTTGATGTTGCCGCGGAGGGTGTTGATCTCGCCGTTGTGCGCGATGTAGCGGTAGGGATGGCTGCGCTCCCAGCTCGGGAAGGTGTTCGTCGAGAACCGCGAATGCACCAGGGCCAGCGCGGTCTCCATGTCCGGGTCGCGCAGCTCGGGATAGTAGGCGTCCACCTGCGCGGGCATGAGCATGCCCTTGTACACGAGGGTGCGGGCCGAGAGGCTGGGCACGTACCAGACGTGGGTGCCGGGCTCGCCGGCGGCGCGGATGCTGGCGGCGGCGCGCTTGCGGATGACGTAGAGCCTGCGTTCGAACTCAGCGATGTCCGCCACGCGGCGGTTCCGGCCGATGAAGCACTGGCGGACGGACGGCTCCGTCGCCACGGCGGTCGCGCCGAGGGAGGAATTGTCCGTCGGCACCGTGCGCCACCCGAGCACCTTCTGGCCCTCCTCGCGGACGATCCGCTCGAAATGCCGCTCGCAGAAGCGCCGCTGCCGCGCGTCCTTCGGCAGGTAGATCATGGCCACGCCGTAGTGGCCGGGCTCCGGCAGGTCGAACTTCGCGGCCGGCGCCACCTTCTGGAAGAACTTGTGCGGGAGCTGCAGCAGGATGCCCGCGCCGTCCCCGGTGTTGGCCTCGGCGCCGCAGGCGCCGCGGTGGTCCAGGTTGAGCAGCACCTGCAGGCCCTGTCTGACCAGGTCGTGGGATTTGGCACCCTTGACGTGGGCGACGAACCCGACGCCGCAGGCGTCGTGTTCGAACTGCGGGTCGTACAGGCCCTGCTTCGGCGGCAGGCCCTGCCACCGCGCCTGGGGCGGAATCGCTCTCGGCGCGCTCGGTTGGCTCGTCATTTCAGGCATCATCAGGTCATTGGCCGCCGGGTCGCGGCAAACTTGCCTAGAGTTAGGAACCGGCGCGCGGGAACGCAATCTTTCTGTGCGCCACAAGGGGTTGTTTCTACGTTTCTGGCCCGCGGAGGCAACGCACCGCCGCCAACCTGCCGGCACCTGCGGACGGGGGCTGATTGGCGCCGGACCGCGGCCGGATTCTACGGCCAGTCATCTTGAACAGGCCGTGCTTCCGCCGTTCACTCCCCCCGCCATGAACTCCGCAGACCGCCCGGCGGTGGTCCAGCTCGACGCTCTGCCGCCGCTTCCCTGCCCCTGCGGCACCGCCCGCCGCGCGCTTGCCGACGATCCCGAGGCCGCAGCCTCCGTGCATCTCGTGGACGTGAGTGCGGACGCCGCGCAGCACCACCACCGGCGGCAGACGGAGATCTACATCATTCTCGAGGGCGAAGGCGCCATTGAGCTGGACGGCGTACGACACCCGGTCCGGCCGCTGAGCGTCATCCGCATCCCGCCCGGCGTACGACACCGCGCCCTCGGCCGGCTGCGGCTGTTGAACGTGGTCGTGCCCCCGTTCGATCCGGCGGACGAGTTCCACGACGCGCCGCCGGTCTGACGCCGCCGCTACTTCGTCTGCGCGAAGAGCATCATCACCCGCGGCCCGCGCTCCGTCTTCACGGCGTGCTCCTCCTCTTGGAAGCCGTGCGGAACGGCGAGGCCGTCGCAGTTCTTGTCGAAGGCGGGCTGGCCGTCCAGCAGCAGCATGTAGTGATGCGTGCGGTTGCCGGGGATGTGGTGGATCGTGGCGTGCCAGGCGTCCAGCTTGCCATCGCGGTTCAGAGGCACGCGCTGCCAGTGCGTGAACGAGCCGGCAATTTCCACGGTGGCCGGTTCCTTGGTCTCGCCGTCCGGCAGGCGCCAGCGGAAGACCTTCGTGAAAACCGGCTTGTTGCTTTGGCTGCCGGGGCCGGATGAGCCGTTGGAAACCGGCGACTCACGGCGGATGGGGCCGTCCTTCTGCGGGGCTTTGCGGCCGAGAAAGTTTCCGATCGATTTCAGCATAATTGACGGGTACGGCGTTACGGCGGCGGGACGTGTACCAGAGAAGCTGCCCGACTCAAGCGGGAGTGGCTGAAATCATGAAAAAAGTCGCGGCTGGGCGGGGCAACCGCGAGAAAGGCGCGTGGCGCAGGGAGGATCGTGCGGTCTCCGCCGCTATTCCAGGACAAGCTTGATGCCGATTGCATTTTCAGGCGGCGCCAACTGCAGCCGCCCGCCGAAGTTCGGGTCCATGATGAAGGGCGGCACGTCGCGGGCCGCGGCCGCCTCCCCGGCGGTGGCCTCGCGCGGCCAGACGATGTCGAGTGGCCGCGGTCCCGGCCCGCGCCGCGGCGCGTTGCCCCACATCAACCCGCCGTCGTCCTGCAGGTCCAGACCGATGGAATGGAGGACGAACGTGCCGTCGGGTGCTGGCCGGTAACGCAGCGGTGCGCCGTCGGCGAAATCGGGCAGCAGGCCGGGCAGCTCGTCGAGCGAGGCGGGCAGCCGGCCGTGGCGGAGGCGGAAGCGCTCCACCTCGAGGGCGGCGAGCAGCACGCGGCGGCGGATTTCGTGGCGGGCGAACAAACCGATGATGTTGGGTTCCAAGTCAGCCGCGTACAGCACCATTCCTTGGCGGAGCATCTGAAGGTTGATCATCGCCTGCAGCTTGCTGGTAAAATTGTTGGTCAGCGTCAGGGGATCCCGACGGGTTGCGCCGGGGAACTCCTGCATGGCCGCCCAAGAAGGCTGCGCGGTGGCGTTTCGGATCTCGGCCTGCCGGACGCGCAGGGAGCCGATGATGATGGCCTCGTCGAGGTAGCTGTCCCGCCGCACCCACAGCCGGTTCAAACGGTGCCGCCGGAGGCGTTTCCAAGTCTCCTGGCCATAGGTTAACGGGTCGTTCAGGAGCGTCGAAAGGGACGGGGTGATCTCAGCAAGGGACAGACGGTTGGTCCGGCCCTCCTGACGCGCCCGTGACGCCATGCCCAGGAGCTGGGCGGCCTTGATGGCGGGGGTTGCTTCGGCATGTCGCCCCAGGCGCTCCGGCTCCCAGAGCGCGGCCAGCGTGGCAAGCTGGGCTTCTGACCAGACGTTGGTCCGCAGCGCCTCCCAGGTCGCGACGTAGGCCACGTTCGCCAGACCGCTGCTCGTGATCACCGAAATGTCGAACGGCTCCGGCTCGTAGCGCGCGGCGAGCGTGTTCACCGCCAGCAGGTTCGTCCACGCCTCCTCCCGGCGGCCGGCCAGCAGGTCGAGCGCCAGGCGCAGCGTCAGGTCGTGCGCCAGTTGTTTGAGCTGCGGAAGGTGAGGCGCGAGATGGCCAATTTCATCCAAGATGGTTTCGCATCGCAGCGGCTCCGGTGCCAGCAGCGCCGCCACGGCCGCGTCATACGCCACGGCCCGGGAGCGGAAGGCGATTTCTGCGGCGGCCCACGGCCCCTCGCCGCGCCAGCCGGAGGCGGCGGTGCCCGGCGCTGCGGGCAGCATCCACCTTGGTTGTTGCAGCCACAGTTCGCGGGCCAGCAGCGACCCTGCCTTCGTCACCGCTGCCGCCCGTCGGCGGGCCGGGTCGTCCAGCGCCAGATCAAATTCCTCGAGGCTGAGCTTGAAACCCGCCGCCTCCGCTTCCGCCCGCGGCGGGGCGCCGCGGACACCGTCGGCGACGGGGCGTCGCCGCCACGGCGACAAACCACTTGGTTGAACCGTGGAACCTGCGCCATCTTCTCGCCGTGAACTTCACCGGGCGCAGCGTCCTCGCGGGCATCCTGCTCGCCGTGGTGGCCGGCCGCGCCGACGAGGTTGCGGAGCGCCATTTCGCGGAGCGTGTGAAGCCGCTGCTCGACTCGCGCTGCGTCTCCTGCCACGGCCCCGACAAGGTGAAGGGCGGCCTCCGCATGGACTCGCGCGCGGCGCTGCTGCAAGGCGGCGATTCGGGCGCCGCACTCGTTCCGGGCAAGCCCGACGACAGCCTCGTGCTCCAGGCGGTGATGCACGCCAAGCCGGACCTCGAGATGCCGCCGAAGGACAAGCTCGCGCCGCAGGACGTCGCCGTGCTCCGGCGCTGGATCGCCAACGGCGCGCCGTGGCCGGAAGCGGCGGTCGCGGCCGTCCCGGTACCCGCCGCGGCCGGCGAGCGGATCGGGGATGCGTGGAGCGACCCGCGCAATCCCATCGTCCGCATTTTCGGTGGCCAGCGGCTGGACCTGTGGTCCCTCAAGCCACTTCAACCGGTCACGCAGCCTGAATTCGGAGATCTGAAATCGGGGTTCGCAGATGCCATTGACCGCTTCGTGTCCGCCGGCCCCGAGGCCGACCCGCGCACGCTCATCCGCCGGCTGAGCTTCGACCTGACCGGCCTGCCGCCGACGCCGGAGGAGGTGGAGGCCTTTGTGCGGGAATGGGGGGTGGAGCAGCGCGGCGCCGAAGAATCCAGGAAGACCGGAAAGCGCGTAAGCGGGAGCAGTCCTGCCCCGTCTTCTTCCGCCTACGAGCGCCTCGTGGACCGCCTGCTCGCCTCGCCGCGCTACGGCGAGCATCAGGCGCGGCTGTGGCTGGACGTGATCCGCTACAGCGACAGCAACGGCTTCGACTGGGACGAGTTCCGCAAGGAGGCCTGGCGGTTCCGGGACTATGTCGTGCGCTCCT
>JBJXFY010000379.1:0-2537 GCA_046155815.1 Limisphaerales bacterium
GCCCATTGGGATGACGCGGTCATGGCCGGCCAGCTGGTGGCGGCCGGCGCCGTCCCGGGCGCCCTGAACGAGTACGGCGTGATGCCCCTCTCTCTTGCGGCGACCAACGGCAGCGCGCCGATGATCGAGCTGCTCATCAAGGCGGGCGCCAGCCCGAACGCCGCGCTGCCGACCGGTGAGACGGTGCTGATGACGGCGTCGCGCACCGGGAAGGTCGAGGCCGTGAAGGCCCTGCTCGCCCGGGGTGCGGACGTCAACGCGAAGCAGAATTCCAAGGGGCAGACGGCGCTGATGTGGGCGGCCTCGGAGCGCCACCTGACCGTGGTCGAGGCGCTGGTGGCCGGTGGTGCCGACGTGCGCGCCCGGACGGCCGCCGGCTTTACGCCGCTCCTGTTTGCCGCGCGCGAAGGCGACCGCGACATGGTCGCGTTCCTGCTGTCGAAGGGCGCGGACATCAATGACGCGGCTCCCGATGGCAGCACGCCAATCCTCGTGGCCACCGTACGCGGCCACGTGCCGCTCGCGCTGGCGCTGCTGGAGGACGGTGCCCGGCCCGACGGCGATGCGGCCGGCGCCGGGTTCACGCCGCTCCACTGGGCGTCGACCAGGTCCGAGGGCGTGATCACGAACGACTACCCGGAGGCGCCAGGGGAGTGGGCGGCGCTCGCGGGGATTCCGGATCGCAGACAGAAGCTGGCGCTGATCAACGCCCTGATCGCCAAGGGCGCCAACGTGAACGCCCGGGTCAGCAAGGACCTGCCGCGGTACGGCTTCTCGCTCTTCAAGCGGAACTACCTGCCAGGCGGGACACCGTTCTACCTGGCGGCGCTGGTCGGCGACGTCGAGGTCATGAAGCTGCTGCTCGCGCGGGGCGCCGACCGCAGCATCACGGCAAGTGACGGCACGACGGCCCTGATGGTGGCGGCCGGGATTGCCCATGCCGATAACGAGAGCCGGGTCTCGGAGGCCGAACACCTCGCGGCCGCGACGCTGGCGCTGGAGCTGGGAGACCCGCTTGATGGCACCAACAAGGCCGGACTGTCGGCGATGCACGCGGCGGCCTACGCGGGCTTCGACACGGTGGTGCAGTTCCTCGCCGGCAAGGGCGCGAAGCTCAGCGAGGTGGCGAAGAACGGGCAGTCGCCGCTCGGCATCGCAGAGGGGAACAACCTGAGCGGGTTCTTCTTCGAACGCGTCAGCACGGCGGCGCTGCTCCGGAAGCTCGGCGCCGTGTCGGAGGGCGCGGTCACGCTGGAAGGCTTCATCAAGAAGCAGGTGGGCAACCAGAACGCGACCCAGCGCGACTTCAACGCCGGCGCTGGCGCACCGAAAGACGACACGAAGCGCTAATACTTTCGCTTCTGCTGGCGGACGATGTCGAAGGTCGCCGTGTCGGCTACGGCCATCACCGCCATGACGCCGGCCTGAATCGGGTCGCTGACCACAAGATCCGCCGCGTCGGGAACGCTCCCCGCCATGTTCAGGGAGATCACGAAGATCCCCTGCCGGCGGACGTCTTCCACCGCGGCCGTGATTTCGCCGCCCATGATGGAACCGGCCAGCACGATCAGCTTCACCCGGGGCAGCCGCATGATCGCCCGCACGGCTGCGGCGAGTGCCCGCTCGCCGACCAGGGGAATCGTGTCCACCGAGATGTGCTCGCCCCGGATGTTGTGCCGGTCCGCCTCCGAGATGGCGCCAAGCGCCACCTGGCCGACCTGCGCGCCGCCGCCCATGATCACGATGCGCTTGCCGTAGATATTGGTGAGCGACGGCGTGTCTTCGACGTGTGCCACGCCTGCCACGGCGGCGAGTTCGGCGAGAATCCGCGGCCGCTGGTGTTCTTCGGCCGCCACCTCGAAGTAGATGTCCGACACGCCACCGTTCCCGTGGCTGTCCACGTGCGAAATATTGGCCGCGTGGTCGGCAAAAACCTTGGCCAGTGCCGACAGGGTGCCGGGCCGGTCGGAGGCGGAGATGAGTACGGCGAAGGAGGTCATGGGTTGCGGCTATTATCGCCGCACGGGAGGCCGGAGATGCGCGCAGCGGTGAGATGGATGGTGGTGGCGGCATGGATGGCAGGCATGGGTGCGGCCCCGGCCGCGGCAGGGCAGGCGCCCGGGCCGCCGGCGACGGAGAGGACTGCGCCGTTGCCGGACATGAACGCCATCGCAAAGGCCCTGGGCGTCACCTGCGGGCACTGTCACGTGGCGCGCGATTTCACGTCGGACGCGAACCCGAAGAAGGGCGTTGCCCGCCAGATGCTGGCCATGACGCGCGAGATCAACGCCCGCGTGGAGGCGGCCACGGGCAAGCCCACGGGCAAGCCGGTCGCCGTGCAGTGCGCGACATGCCATCGAGGGCAGCCCGTGCCGCGCAGCCTCAGCGACACCCTGGTGGCCACGCTCGGCGAGAAGGGCGACCAGGCCGCGGCCGATCAGTACCGCGGGCTACGCACGCAGTTCTACGGTCGCGACACCTTCGACTTCAGCGAGCAGGAGGTTCTCGCGTTGGGTCCACGGCTGGCGGAGGTCCGG
>JBJXFY010000385.1:0-2583 GCA_046155815.1 Limisphaerales bacterium
CGGTCACCGGCGTGACGCTGCCGCCCGGCGCGAAGACGGCGCTGTGGAGCTTCGACCACGACACCGGCCGGTGGGAGATCGCCGGTCCGATGACCGTCACGGCCGACGGCTTCTTCGCCGAGACGGATCCCGGCGTAGGCGTGCGGCAGCCGGGCTGGCACGGCGCCGGCCCCGGCGGCCCGGGCGGCGGCCCTGACTGCGAGGACGGCGGCCGGGACTGCGACCGGGACGATGACGGTTCCGAGGACTGCGAAACCTGCGACGACGATCCGCCCAAGGAACCGCCGGACTGCAATTTCTTCGATCCGTTCTGCGAGGGGAACAACTGCCGCAAGGAGGCCCGGCTGCTGGCCAATTCCGTCATGGACCTCGTCGAGGACATCGGCGCGTCGCATCTCGGCGGCGAGCTGCCCGGCTGCGCGCTGGGCATCGGCACCTCGGCCATGCGCGCGGCGCGCGACTGCTCGATTGACATCGCAGCCTGCGGCGACATTGGCATTTCCAACCCCATCATTGACGGCGCCATCGGCTCGGCGCTGGGCTGCATCCCGAAGGTCGGCTCCATCCTGTCGCCGGCCTGGACCTTCAAGTCAGTCATCTTCAACATCGCGGCGGTCGAGGACTGCGCCGGCCGGCAGGCGCGGCAGGCCGGCCTGCACGGCGCGACGGTCGGCGGCGGGGCGCAGTTTGCGGCGCTCGTCGCGCGGCTCAAGGGCCTGCTGAACCGCCAGCTCGAGGTGTGCGAGGCTTCGAGCAACGTCGTCGCGGCCTGGTTCGGCCCGGCCTGGGCCGTAGCGCAGACGCCGCAGGACGCGGGCGTGTACGCCACGTTCATGGCTGCGGTGGAAGCGGCCGTGCAGCCGGACGGCGACGGTGGCCGGACGATCACGGCGGGCGAATTGGGCGGCCTGTTGGACCAGCCCCGACCGGCGGCCGCCAGCCTGACCGACGTGGACCTGCTGATCACGCGGCTGAACCGGATGGCCGCGGGTGAATTCCGCGCCGGCCAGCCCGACGCGGACGCGTTTCTGGCGGCCTACGACCGCCTGGCCGCGGTGATCGCGGCGCGCGAGGCGGAGGGCTGGCAGACGCTCTGGGACGGTCTTTTCCGCGTGGCGACGGTGCTGGCGGCGTTTGCCGAGCCGGTGCCGGACGCGGGGACTTACGGCGCGTGGAACCCCGGCGCGCCCGATGCGGTCCTGCAGGCCGTCCGCCACGCGACGGCACCGGAGCCGGCCTTCCCGCGGCGGGCGCATTTCTTCGTGCTGCAGGATCTGGCCACGGGCTTCCTCCAGCGCGGCCGGCTGACCGATCAGGGGCGGCTGCCGCCGCTCATCCTCGCACCCAACCGGCGGTATGCGGTGGCCTACCTGGACCCCGCGAACGGCCGCCGCGGCGCGGCGTTGTTCGTGTCCGCGGCCAGCGGCCGGAGAACCCGCATCCCGGCGGCGCCGCTGATCGAACGCGACGGGATGGACCGCGACGGCGACGGACTCGCGGACGGGGCGGAGTTTATCCTGGGCACCGAGCCCAACCTGCCTGACACGGACGGCGACGGCGTGACGGACGGCGCGGAGTTTCTGGCCGGCGGCGAGCCGCTCGGGGCGGAGGCCCTGCCCTTCGGCGTCATCGGCGGTGCGGACACGCCGGGGCAGGCGCGGGACCTCGCCATCGAGGGCGACCTCGCGGTGGTGCTGGACGGCACTGAGGGGTTGGCGCTGTTCGACCTGTCCGACCCGCGGTCGCCGGTGCGCATCACGCAGTTCCCGCTCGCCAGACCGGTGTCCATCGCGCTGTCCGGCGGGATCGCGCTGGTGGGGCAGTCCGGCGGCGCGACGCTGCTCGACCTGCGGAACCCGGCGGCGCCGCTGGTGCTCACGAACTTCCCCGGCACCGCGGCCTACGCCGTCGCGCTCGCCGCGCCCTACGGCTACTTCAGCCGCGGCACGACCGTGCTCACGGTGGATCTCGTGAGCGGCGTGCTGCTGCCTCCGCTCGGGCTGCCGGCGTTGGTGGACGAGTTCGCCGTGGACGGCGACCGGCTGCACGTCCTGACGCAGCAGGCGCTGCACATCTTCCGGCGCATCGGCAGCGAACTGGCCGAGCATTCGCGCACGCCGGTCGCCGGCAGTCCGGCACCGCTCGAGGTGGGGCGGAAGCTCTTTGCCGGCGGCGGCCGGGCGTATGTGGGCTACTTCGCGGGCTTCACCATCTTCAACGTCGCGAACCCCGCCGCGCCCGTGGTCCTCGCCACGCAGCCCGCGACGCAGGCGGCCATCCACGACTTCGCGGACAACGGCTCCGGCCTGCTCGCCGCCATCACCAGCTTCAGCGGCACGGGCAGCCTCGCGTTCTCGCTGTACGACGTGGCCGCCGGCACCACGGTCACGAACTTCCTCACCAGCCTCGCCACGCCGGGCGATCCCTTCGCCGTCGTGCTGCACCGCGGGCTGGCCTACGTGGCCGACGACGAGGCCGGGCTGCAGGTCATCAACTCCCTCCCGCGCGACACCGCCGGGGTGCGGCCGGCCATCGCCTTCGGCCCGCCGCTGAGCGTCGTGCCCGTGCTCGAGGCGGGCTCCA
>JBJXFY010000386.1:0-12117 GCA_046155815.1 Limisphaerales bacterium
TCTGGCACCGGGTGAACCTGCCGCACGGCGATGGTTCGGTGCGGCTGAACCTCCTCCTCGGCAAAACCGACAACGCCGCGGCGGCGGACCTCGAGTTCTCCACCAGGCTGCTGTTCCCCGGCGACGCGCGGCGGAAGTACGACCGCCAGGTGTCCATCCGGGTTCTTGGCCACGGAGGGATGGCCTTCACCGAGGACGTCTACCCCTTCCGCGCGGCGACCAACGGCTATGCGGCCGGGCACGAGTTCCTGCTCCTCCCGAGCGAGGGCCGCCGCGACTGGGACTGGCGGAGGAACGTCTATCTCCGGCTGCGCGGCGGTGCGGTGCATGCCGGCCTCAGCTTGGTCTTCACGGCCAGCCGCCTCGAGTTCGAACTCGCCGGCCACGCCAATCCGCAGGGCTCGATCCTCCTGGAACCGGACGAGGCCAAGCTTGTCACTGACCCGGACGAAATCGTCCGGCTGGATGCGGCGACACGGGCGCGGGCCAGATAGGCCGGATCTTCCATGCCTTCGCCGGGAGAACGCCTTGGCTGCCCGCCGACCGGAACGCTGCAGGCAACGCTTTTGACTCCGCCCCGACCCGTTCCTAGCCTGCCCCGCGCATGAAGCTGCTCCGCCAGTCGGACGACGGGTTTGCCGCCGCGCTCGCCGCGCTGGCGCGCGGGTCGAGCCTCTTCGACCCCGAAATCGAGCACCGCGCCCGCGAGATCGTGGAGACCGTGGCCGCGCGCGGCGACGCCGCGCTGCTCGAGCTCACGGAGCGCTTCAACGGCGCGAAGCTCACCGCTGACCGGCTCGCCGTCGGCACGGCGGAGCTGCTGCACGCCACGCTGGCCGCCACGCCGGAGCTGCGCGCCGCCGTCGCCGACGCCGCGGGGAACATCGCGGACTTCGCCCGCCGCTCCGTGCGCCGCAACTGGTCTGCGAGAAACCGCCACGGCGCGAAGGTCGGCGAGAAATTCGACCCCTTTGGCCGCGTCGGCCTCTACATCCCCGGCGGAACCGCGCCGCTCGTGTCCACGGCGCTGATGACGATCACGCTCGCGCGCGTGGCGGGCTGCCCGGAGATCGTCGTCTGCACGCCTTGCGGGCCGGAGGGCGGCGTCAACCCGGCCCTGCTCTTCGCCGCGCGCACGGCCGGGGCCACGGAGATCGACCGGCTGGGCGGCGCGCAGGCCGTCGCGGCGCTGGCGCTGGGCACGGAGACGATCCGTCCGGTGCAGAAGGTCTTCGGCCCGGGCAACGCCTACGTGGTCGCCGCCAAGCGCCTGCTCTTCGGTCGCGTGGCCGTGGACCTGCTGCCCGGCCCGAGCGAGGTGCTGGTGCTGGCGGACGACTCGGCGGACGCGCGCTTCGTCGCCGCCGACCTGCTCGCGCAGGCCGAGCACGGCTCGGGCCACGAGCGCGTGTGGCTCGTGACGCCGTCGGCGAAGCTCATCAAGGCCGTGGAGCGCGAGGTGGCGAAGCAGCTCCCGAAGCTGTCGCGCCGGGACTTCATCGCCAAGGCGCTCGCCATGAACGGCTGGCTCATCCAGGTGAAGTCCCTCGCGGACGGCGTCGCGGTGGCCAACCAGCTCGCGCCCGAGCACTGCGAGATCCACGCGCGCGGCGCGGCGAAGCTGGCCGAGGGCGTCGTCACGGCCGGCGCGATCTTCCTCGGCGGCTGGTCGCCGACGGTGCTGGGCGACTACGTGGCCGGCCCCAGCCACACGCTGCCGACCGGAGGTGCGGGCCGCAGCTTCGCGGGGCTGACGGTGGACCAGTTCCAGCGGCGCACGAGCGTGGTCGAGTACGGCAAGGCCGCGCTGAAGAAGGGCCTGCCGGGCGTCCGCGCCTTCGCGGCGCTCGAGGGGCTGGACGCGCACGGGCGGTCGGCGGAGATCCGGCTCGCATGAACGCGCCGGATCACGTGGGGATCATGGCCGATGCCGATCCCCTTGGCGGAGTGCCGCGCATCCGTGACACGCGCATCTCCGTGGCGCTGCTGTTGAAGTCCTTGGCTGACGGCCTGACCATCGCCGACGTCGTGGACGCCCATCCCAGCCTGACTCCGGAAGCGGTGCGTGGCGTGCTGCAGGAGCTGGCCGGCCGCGAGGCGCGCGCCGCGTGAAGATCCTGCTCGACGAGAAGCTCCCGCGTCGCCTGGAGGCCGCGCTCAGCGCCAAGGGACACCGGGTCGGGTCGGTGCACAGCCTGAAGCCCCGCGGCATCGGCAATGGCAGGCTCTGCCGGCTGGCCGGCGATGAGTTCGACCTCCTCCTCACCCGCGCCGCGGGCTTCGCGCACAACGCCCGCCAGCAGCCCGCACCCGCCTGCTTGCGACTGCTTGCGCGCGACCCTGCCGCAGCTCCGTCAGGATGACTTCATGGCCTTGTTCATGACCGCGTTCCGCGCCACCGACTGGTGCCGTTGGAATCATGGCCCAGAGTGTCCGTGAAGCATCCTTTCGCCGCCATGCCCAAGCCCCCCGTTTCAACCCTCATCCGCCCCCTGGTCCGCGGCCTGCATCCCTACGTGCCGGGCGAGCAGCCGAAGGTGCGCGGGCTGATCAAGCTCAACACCAACGAAAACCCGTACCCGCCCTCGCCGAAGGTGCTCGCCGCCGTGCGCGCCGCCACGGACGGCCGGCTTCGCCTGTACCCGAACCCCACCGCCGACGGCCTCCGTTCCGCGCTGGCCAAGCTCCACGGCTGCGCCGTGGAGAACCTCATCGTTGGCAACGGCTCGGACGAGCTGCTCGCGCTGGCGATCCGGGCGTTCGTCGAGCCGAAATCCGTGCTGCATCGCCGGCGGGACGACGCCTCTGCCGCGCGCACAGGAAGGTTCACCGTCCAATACTTCACCCCGAGCTACTCCCTTTACCCCGTCCTCACGGACATCCACGGCGCCCTCAGGAATGCCGTGCCGCTCCCGGAAGACTTCGGCATCCCGTCGGGCCGGGCCCTGGCCGTCGCCGGGTGGCAGCTCCATGCCGCCCTTTCGCTCGTGACCACGCCCAACGCCCCCAGCGGCCGCGGTTACGCGTCTGCGGAGCTGGACGACCTCTGCCGCGCCACCCGCGGCGTGGTGGTGCTGGACGAGGCCTACGTGGACTTCGCCCGCGAGCACGCGATGACGCTGGCGTTCAAGCATCCGCACGTCCTGGTCTCCCGAACCTTCTCCAAGGCCTACTCGCTCTGCTTCCAGCGCGTCGGGTACATGGTCGGCCACCCCGAGCTGATCGCCGCGCTGCACAGGATCCGCGACAGCTACAACGTGAACGGCCTCGGCCAGGTCGCCGCCGAGGCCACGCTGCGCGACCTGCCGCACTACCGGCGCAATCTCCGCCGCCTCATCGCCACGCGCGAGCGCCTCGCCGGCGAGCTGGCGGCGCTCGGCTTCGACGTGCTGCCGAGCCAGACGAACTTCCTCTTTGCCGCGCCGCCCGGCCTTCCGGCGGGCCAGTGGCTGGAGCAGCTGCGGGCGCGGAAGATTCTCGTGCGCTGGTTCGACCAGCCCGGCCTCACGGACCGACTCCGCATCACCATCGGCACCGAGACCGAGGCCGACGCCTTGGTGCGCGCGGTCCGGGCCATCCTGAAGGCTGCATGAAGTCCGGCCCGTCGCGGAAGCTGAACTGGCTCTGGCTGGCGCTGCTGGCCGTGCCGGTCATGCTGATCGTAGGCGGCCTCGGGACGTACTTCTGGCTGAAGGCGGCCCGGGGCGAGGTGCAGCCGAAGTGGCGGAAGCCCGCGATGATGACCAACGCCGCCCCGGCGACCATGCCGTGAGGACCAGCCCACGCTGGACGAGCATGGCCGCCTGAAGCGAGCTTCACGCCGTGGGCCTCTCCCCCGCGCAGTTCCGCCAGCTTGAGCGGCGCCTCGCATCGCCGCGCCGCGCCGCCGCAACGGCATTCCCGGCCACGGCGCCAGACGATGGCGGCCGGCACGCGGTCGTGCTGGGGCTGGACCCTTCGCTGCGGGGGACTGGCTTCGGCGTCGTGCGCGCGGAGCGCGGGGGGATGCGGGCGGTGGAGTTCGGGCACGTCGCCTGCCCGGCGGGCTGGAGCCGGTCACGATGCCTGGTGGCCATCGCGGCGCGGCTGCGCGAGGTGATCCGCGCGCACCGGCCGACGGCGTGCGCCATCGAGGGCCTGTTCTTTGCGCAGAACCTCCAGACCGCGCTCATTATGGGCGAGGCGCGCGGCGTGGCGCTGCTCGCCGCCGCCGAGGCCGGGCTCGAGACCTGCGAGATCGCCCCGCGCAAGATGAAGCAGGCCATCGTCGGCTACGGCGGCGCGCGGAAGGATGCCGTCGGCAAGATGGTGCAGCGGATGCTGCGCCTGGCCGAGCCGCCGCAGGCCGACGCCGCGGACGCGCTCGCGCTGGCGGTCACGTTCCTGCATGAAACGGGGCGTCACGGCCTGTCCGCCCCGAAACGCCTCTGAACCATGTCGACCAAGTCCTTCGCCGCGCTGCTGTTCCTGCTCGTCGCCGTGCTCGCCGGGATGCTGCTGGTGCTCGTCGTTCTGGGCGCGCTGCGGCGGGCGGCGCAGCGCCGGCAGCGGGAGCAGTCGCGGCGGGCCGCGGCCCGGTCCGGACAGGACGCCGACGAGGAACCGCCTCCGCGGCGCATCGCGGAAGATGACGATGGCAACGATGCGATCCCCCGCTGAAGCATGATTTCCTTCCTCCGCGGCAAGCTTGTCGAAGCCCTCCCCACCCAGGCCGTCGTGGAGGTCGCGGGCGTGGGCTACGAGGTGCTCATTCCGCTCTCGTCCTACGACAAGCTGCCCGCGCCGGGCGGCGAGGTGTTCCTGCTCACGCAGCTCGTGGTGCGCGAGGACGCCCACACGCTGTACGGCTTCGTGACGGCCGTGGAGCGCGAGCTGTTCCGGCTCCTGGTCGCCACGGTCAGCGGCGTCGGTCCCAAGGTCGCCTTGAACATGCTCAGCGGGATGCCGCCCGCCGCGTTCCGGCAGGCCGTGATGCAGGGCGACGTGAAGGCGCTGGCGCAGATTTCCGGCGTCGGCAAGAAGACCGCCGAGCGCGTCGTGGTGGAACTGCGCGACAAGCTCGGCGCGCTGCCCGGCCCCGCGGCGCCGGTGACCGGCGGGGGCGCTCCCGTGGCGGAAGGTTCCGCGGCCAACGACGCCGTGCTGGCGCTCACCGCGCTGGGCTTCACGCGCAGCGACGCCGTCGAGGCCGTCCGCGCCGCGCAGGCCGTGCTCGGGGCGGACGCGCCGGTGGACAAGCTCGTGCGGGCCTGCCTCCGCAAGGGCGCATGAGCACCGGCCCCGTTCCGCCGAAGGCTCCCCACGCGCCGACCGGCACGCAGCGCGGGCTGGCGCGGGTGATCTTCGGGTTGACCCACGGCATCACCGCCACCCAGCGCCTCCGCGTGGGCGACCCGCACGGCGGCCTCGCGCTGGCGCAACGAGGGCCGGTGGTGTTCGCGCTTTGGCACAACCGCTCCGCGCTCTCGCTGTACATCTACCGCCGGCTGTTCCACCGGCCCGACCCACGGCGGCGGCTGGCGGCGCTGGCCAGCGCGAGCCGCGACGGCGCGCTGATGGCGGCGGTGCTGGAGCTCTTCGGCGCCGCTCCCGTCCGCGGCTCGAGCAGCCGGCGGGGCCTGCTCGCCGCGGCGGAGCTGATTGACGCCGCCCGGGCGGGGGCGGACCTGGCGATCACCCCGGACGGCCCGCGCGGCCCACGCTACGTGGTGCAGCCGGGCGCGGTGGCCGTCGCGCAGGCCACGGGCCGGCCGATCGTGCCGGTCGGCATCAACACGCGCTGGCGCTTCAACGCCCGGAGCTGGGACGGCTACCAGGTGCCGCTGCCGTTCGCCCGCGTCGAAGTCGTCTTCGGAAGTGCCCTCGACCCGCGCGAGCACCGCGGAGCCGGGGGCCGCGAATGGCTCCGCGCGGAACTGCAGCGCGAACTCGAGGCGGTCACGCGGGATTGAGCGGAGGACGGGCTTTCCAGCCCGCTCCGAAACACCCCCCGGCGGGCTGGAAAGCCCGTCCTCCGGCCCGCCCTACGGTGCCGGCGCGTAATTGAAGTACCCGATGAACATCTCCTCCCAGCTCTGCTCGCCGAAGGTGACGGCCTGGCCGGGGTTCGGGTTGTAGGGGTTCGCCGCGGAATTATCCCAGCCGCCGGCGCAGACGATGCGCGTGCCGGCCGGCAACCGCTTCGGCTCCGCCAGCCGGTAGAGCGACTGCCAGTCGAAGCGGTAGTACGGGACGTTCACCAGCGTCTCGCGCGCGCCGCCCGGATAGATGGCGTCGAAGCGGAAGCGGCTCCCGCGGTAGTGCATGTGCGGGCTGAGCTCGTAAAGCAGGATGTCGCGCGTGACCGCGTACTCCGCGGCGCCGCCATGGTCCGGCGCACCGGCCGGGATGACGAAGCCCGTGTCAAACGCGGCCGTCGTCTTCAACTCCTTCGCCGGGGCCGTCGGGTGCAGGTAGAAGCCCAGCTCCGTCTGGTCTGTCTCCGGCTGGCCGGTGGCGGTGTAGTGAAGCTGCCAGACGATGATGTCCCCGCGCTTGAGCAGCTTGCCGGTGCCGGCGGGGAACGGGTCCTGCGCCTGGCCGGGGACGAAGGCGGCGAAGTAGCCCGCGAGCCCGCCCTGCAGCGCCTCCAGCTCGGCGGCGCCGCCGGAGAACACGAGGACGTGATGCATCACCCGGCGGTTGCTGGGCCGGACGACGGCGGCGCGCAGCCAGACGTTCGATGGAAACGGGCTTACGGTGAACTCGTACTTGTAGTCCACCGTGCCCGCGGCCGGGATCGAGTAACGCTTCGCCCGGAGAATCCGGTCCGGCGTGCCCAGCGGCCAGTCGGGCGGCGGGGGCGGGATGCTCTCCGCGAGCGGGTCGGGGCCGCCGCCGCGCGGCGCGCCGCGGTCCAGCCAGCCCACCAGCTTCGCGAGGTCGGCGGGGGCGGGCATGTCATCGTTGCTCATGGCGAGGTGGTGCGGGTCCGCGTGCCACGGCGGCATCCGCCGCGTGAGCACCTCGTCCTTGATGAGCGCCGCGAACTGCTCGATGACCGCGTGGTTCGTCATGGCCCACGGGGCGATGTTGCCCGGGCTGTGGCATTTCACGCAGTGCTTCTGCAGCAGCGGGGCGATGTCCGTGGCGTACTCCGCATCGGGCAGGTTCGGCAGTTCCAGCCGCGTGCCGAAAGGCTCGGTGTGCCGCACCAGCGCCGGCCGGCCGCCGAGTTCCGCCGCCAGCGCGTCGGCCAGCAGCGCGTGCCGGGCCGCGCCCGCGCCGTCCGCAATGCGCCCGCGATACGACACCGTCCAAAACCCGGGCCGCAGCACCACCGCCTCAGGCACGTCCGGGCCGGAGGCCAGTTCGCGCGTCAGCACGCAACCCTCATCCTCGAGCACGGGGAAGTTCAGGCCGAGCGCCGTGGCCGCGGCGAGGGCGTTGCTGCGCACCAGCCGGCCGTCGGCGGCGAGGATGGCGAAGAAACGGACGGACGGATTCGCCGTCCGCAGCCCGGCCAGCTCGGCGGCGTGCGGTGCGAGGCTGTCGAGCGACGGCCCGGCCAGCAGCAGCACCACGGCCGGGGCCTCGCCGTGGTAGAACAGCTCGTGCGCACGGCCCTCAAGGTCGAGCAGGCGGAAGTTCGGCACCTCGACGGGCACGGCCCCCTGCAGCAGGCGCAGGCGGTAGAAGTTCTGCGGTTTGGTCGAGCAGGTCGGGTCGGCGACAAAGACGGGCCGGTTCGTCGCGCCGACGGTGGCGATGGACCGCCACGGCGCGCCGGCCAGAAACGCCTCCTGGGCCTCGATGGCTACCGCGCCGCCAGGATCGGCCGGCACGCCGACCTCGACGAGGCCGCCTGCCTGGCGGATGCCGGCAGTCGGCGCGGCGGCGAAGGCCTGGAGGCCGGACAGAAACAGCAGCAGACCAAGCATGAAGACGGAACCTACCGGCCGGGGAGCGCACGCGTCCCGCGTGCCGCCGACGGCGTCGCGCCGTCGGCCTCGTGCCACCATGTCAGGGCCGCCGGGGCGGAAAAAATGGTGGGACGAAGTGGGCCGCGCGACGCCGCCCACGCCACGCCGGAGGCGTGTGCTCCCTTGGGAGCATGGCGGCATTGCAGGCGGAAGGACTAGGACGACTGGAGCGCGCATGAGAAATCAGCGTTTCGCGGTGAAGCTGTTATAGGTCATCTCGAGCCAGCGGCCGGTGTTGATGAAGCCCGTGCCCCAGTCCTTCCACTTCTCCGGCAGGCCCGCGGCCTTCACGTCGTCGAGCGACTTGCCGGCGGCGATGGCATCCCGGACGAGGCCGGTGGTTTCCTTCAGCATGGCCAGAAAGTTCTTCAGGTCGTCCACGCTGGCCAGCGCGCCGTGGCCGGGGATGACCTTCGCGTCGGACGGGATCAGCGCGAGCGCGGTTTCGACGTTGCTGATGTAGCCCGCCACGTCGCCGCCGCTGCCGAGGTCCACGAACGGGAAGCGGTCCCGGAAGAACTGGTCGCCCAGGTGGATCACGTTCGACGTCCTGAACCACACCAGAGCGTCGCCGTCCGTGTGCCCGGGCGGAAGCGGGATCACCCGGATCTCCTCGCCGTTGAAGTGCAGCGAGAGCGCGCCGTCCTTGAAGGTGATGTCCGGCAGCGCGCTCGCGGCGGCGGGCGGGTTCGCGCCGAGCAGGCGCGTGCGGACGTTCTCGTGCGCGACGACGTGGGCGTTCGTGCCGAAGAAGGCGTTGCCGCCCGTATGGTCACCGTGCCAGTGCGTGTTCAGCACGAACTGGAGCTTCCCCGCGGACAGCCGCTTCAGCGCCGCCTCGATCTTCGGCGCGAGCGGCGCAAACTGCGTGTCCACGATCAGCACGCCGTCGTCGCCCGTGAGCACGCCGATGTTGCCGCCGGCGCCCTCGAGCATGTGAATGTTCGCGGCGACGGGGACGACCTTGATCTCGACCTGTGAGAAGTCGCGCTGGGCGGCGGCGGTGAAGGCGGCGAGGCCGAGCGCCGCGGCGAGAAGGAGGACTTTCACGGGCGGCAGCGTAGCCGCGCGGGGGAAAAGGGCCAGCATGCTGCCGGGACCGATCTCCGGCCCGCGGCGGGGCACCTTCGGCGACGGAGCGTCGCCGCCACCTCGGGGCCTCAATACGTGACCAGCGAGCGGACGGGATGGCCCTCGAGACGCCGCCGGCCGTCGAGGAAGGCGAGTTCAATGACGAACGCCACCTGCACAATTCGGGCGCCCAGCTTCTTCACGAGGCTGGCCGCCGCCGCGGCGGTGCCGCCGGTGGCGAGCAGGTCGTCCACCAGCAGCACGCGCGCGCCGGGCTTCAGGGCGTCCACGTGCATGGCGACGGCCGCGTGGCCGTACTCGAGGGCGTACTCCTCCTCGAACGTGCGCCAGGGCAGCTTGCCGGCCTTGCGCACGGGCACGAAGCCGGCCCCGAGCCGCACCGCGGCGGCGGCGGCGAAGATGAAGCCGCGCGCGTCAATGCCCACCACGGCGTCCACCGCGCCGGGCGCGACGCCCGCGGTGAGGTGCTCGATCGTGGCGGCGAGCAGGCGCGCGTCGGCGAGGACGGGCGTGATATCCTTGAACTGGATGCCGGGTTTCGGGAAGTCCGGCACGTTGCGGACGGCGGCGGCGATCTCGGCGACGGTGGCGGGCGGCACGGCCGAATTTCTCGCCGGGCCGGCCGGAAACATGAAGGAAAACCTGCCTTCACCTGCCCGCAGGCCGGCGGAATGACGCGGCCTGACCGGCGCGCGACCCGGTCATTTCTTCCCAATCTCCCGCACCAACGCCGTCGAGCCGGGCTGCGGATCGGCGATCATCGGCTCGTAGCGGCCGCCCAGCACCTCGGCGAGGAACTTCTCCTCGCGCCCCTGGAAATCGAGCCGGTTCTCCGGCCGCGCGAAGCCGTGCCCCTCGTCGGGGTACAGCACGTAGGTCGCCCGCCCGCCGGTCTTCTCGATGGCGGCCACGATCTGCTCGCTCTCGGCCTGCTTCACCCGCGGGTCGTTCGCGCCCTGGCCGATCAGCAGCGGGCGCCGGATCTGGTCCGCCTTGAAGAGCGGCGAGGCGTTGCGGATCAGGTCGGCGTCCCGCGGGTCGTCAATGCTGCCCACGCGCACGTCGAACATCGCCCGCAGCGGTTTCCAGTACGGCGGGACGGTGCCGAGCAGCGTCTTGATGTTCGACGGCCCGACGATGTCCACGCCGGCGGCGAAGACCTCGGGCGTGAAGGCCAGCCCGGCCAGCGCGGCGTAGCCGCCGTAGGAGCCGCCCGTGATCGCCACCTTCCGCGGATCGGCGATGCCCTCCTTCACGGCCCAGTTCACGGCGTCAATCAGGTCGTCGTGCATCTTCAGGCCCCACTGGCGGTTGCCGGCGTTGAGGAACTTCTTCCCGTAGCCGGTGGAGCCGCGGAAGTTCACCTGGAGCACGGCGTAGCCGCGGTTCGCGTACCATTGCGCCGGGGCGTCGAAGCCCCAGGTGTCCCGCGCCCACGGGCCGCCGTGGACGTTCAGCACCATCGGCAGGTTCTTCGGCTCCACGCCCGCGGGCAGCGTGAGGTAGCCGTGCAGCGTGAGGCCGTCGCGGGCCGGGATCTTCACGGGCTTCATCGGCGCGAGCGTGTGGCCGTCGAGCTTCGGCTGCGCGCTGAAGAGGAAATCCCCCTGCCTCGCCGTCCGGTTCCACGAGTAGTAGCGCGTCGAGCCGCGATCGGTGGTGAAGGCCACCAGCCACACGTCGTCCGAGTCGCTCCGGCTCACGATGAAGAAGTCGCCGTCGTGCAGCCGCCGGATGCCATCGAAGTCGGCCTGCACGGCCGGATCAATCACCTTCCACGCCGAGCGGCCCGGCTCGAAGGACACCGCCTGCACGACGTGCCGCGTGGGATGCACCAGCACCATTCCGGCGTCCACCTCGTCGGACGCGGCAACCACCGTCTCCGTGCCGGTGGCGAGGTCGCGCTCGATTACCGCGGTGGTGTCGCGGCCGAGCGAGGACTCGAGGATCAGCCGCCGGCCGTCCGCGGTGAAGTCGTGGACGCCAAGGTTCTCGTCCGGGCCGACCTTGAGGAACGTGCGCCAAGGAGCGTCCACGGCGTCGCGCACGCGGATCTCCGTGCCGCCGTCCGGCGTGCTGATGGTGGCGGCGCGGACCTTGAACTGCGCGTCCGCCTGCCAGCCGACGACGTCGCCGGGGTTCCGCGTGTCCTCCGTGAGCGCACCGGTCAGGAGGTTGAGGCGCTGCACGTCGAACAGGGCGCGGTCGCGGGCGTTCAGCGTGACGAGGATCTCGTCCGGGAAATCGCGGTGCGTGGCGAGGATCTCGGCGCGCACGCCCTGGATGGCGGTGAAGTTGCGGACGTTGCCGCCGGCCAGGTCCGCGCCGTGGACCTGGAAGTTTTCGTCGCCGTCCGTGTCCTGCAGATAGAGGAGCATCCGGCTGCTGCGCGCCCAGCGGTACATGCGGATGCCGCGCTTCGGGTCGGCGGTGACGATGCGGTCGTCGTCCTGCCCGAGCGTCTTCACCCAGACCTGGAGGACGTTGTTCGTGTCGGGCGCGAGCCAGGCGAGCCGCTTCCCGTCGGGCGAGAGCTGGGGGCCGGTGCGTTCGGGGTTGCCGAAGAGCACCTGGCGCGGGATGAGCGGCGGGAGTTCGGCGCGGGCGGCGGTCGTGGCGAGCGTCATGGCGAAAAGGGCGGCGAGCAGGCGGCGCATCGGGCGGGGCGGTTGGTGTGGACGGCGTGAGGGTCGCGCGGCCGGCGCTCCCGGCGCGGATGAAACGCCGGACGCCGGGCGGGGGCAATGCGGATTGCGGCGGGGGACGCGAGGGGCGCCGCGGACACTTTTCGGCGCCGGGGCGTCGCCGCCACGGTGGCGGGCGCTACCGCGCCGGCGCGGGCGCGTTCGTGGCGGCGGGCAGGAGGCCGTAGCGGCGCATGAGTTCCACCGACATTGTGGGCGCGTTGGTGCCGCCCGCGGTGCGTTGTGACTTGAACCGCTTCGCCAGCTCCGCCGCCTGCCACGGCGCGAACTCCGCGTCACTGGCCCGCAGCGGCAGCACGGCGTCCTTCGCGTTCCACCAGCGCAAGGTGGGGGCCTTGGGATTGAGCGGCGTGAAGTCG
>JBJXFY010000397.1:0-3286 GCA_046155815.1 Limisphaerales bacterium
ATGGCGAGCCGCATCCCGGCCGCGTTGAGTTCGGTGCCGAGGGCCTTCAGCGCCGCCGCCTGCGCCCGCAGCTCGTCGTCCGTCTTCGCGCGGCCGATGGGGTCGGGGTTGCAGACGAGCACCTCGAAGCCCGCGGTCCGGGCGGCCTTCGCGGCGGCGGCGAGGCGCGCCACGGTGTCCATCGCCTTGTCCGGCTCGTGCAGCCGGCCGCCGGTGTAGAGGCTCACGGGGCGCAGACCTTTCGCGCGCAGCCGCTCGGCGAAGCGCGCGTTGTCCTCCGGCTTCCCGGAGTCGAGCGAATGCTCCGCGTAGTCGAAGCCGAGGTCGCGCACGGCGGAGAGCACCTCGTCGAGGTTCGCGTTCAGGTCGCGCCCTTCGCGGGCGTAATACTGGCCCCAGCCGTAAAGCTGGGTGCCGAAGAGCGGGTTGGTCGCCGGGGCGGCGGGCAGGGCCGGGGCCGCGGCCAGCGCAGCCGCAGCGGCGCTGGCGCGGGCAAGGAATTCACGGCGGGAAAGCGGCGGGTGCATGCGAGTAGGTAAGCGCCCGCCGGAGTGAGTGGCGAGCGGGAAAGCACCGGCGACGAGGAGGCGCCGACGAAGAGGAGCAGGAACGCCGAGGAATCCGCTCGCGGCGGGTGCGGCGCCCGGCTTGCATTGTGCCGCCATGAAAGCCGCCTTCATCGAGCGCACCGGGCCGCCCGAGGTCATCCAGTTCGCCGAACTGCCGACGCCCGAGCCGGGGCCGGGGCCGGGGCAGGTGCGCGTGCGCGTCGCCGCCGTCGCCGTGAACCCGATTGACACGTACCTCCGTGCCGGGCTGATCGCGATGCCGCTGCCGTTTCCGTTCGTCGTCGGGTGTGACTTCGCCGGCACGGTGGATGCCGTGGGCGCGGGCGTGACGCGCTTTCGGCCGGGCGACCGCGTTTGGGGCAGCAACCAGGGCCTGCTCGGCCGGCAGGGCACCTTCGCGGAGTTCGCCGTCGTGCCGGACGACTTCGCGTACCCGTCGCCGCCGGGCGTGGCGGACGAAGCGCTGGCGGCCGTCGCGCTGGTGGGCATCACCGCGCATCTCGGCCTCGTGCGGCACGCGCGGCTGCTGCGTGGCGAGACGATCTTCGTGAACGGCGGCGGCGGCGGCGTGGGTTCGACGGTGCTCCAGCTCGCGCGGGCGCTTGGCGCGCGCGTGCTGTGCAGCGCGGGCAGCGACGCCAAGGTGCGGGCCTGCCGCGAACTGGGCGCGGCGGCGGCGTTCAACCACCGGACGGAGGACGTGGCCGCGGCGCTCAAGCAGGCCGCGCCCGGCGGCGTGCAGGTCTGGTGGGAGACGACGCGCGAGCCGGACTTTGACCGTGCCGTGGCCGCGCTGGCGCCGGGGGGGCGCTTCGTGCTGATGGCCGGCCGCGAGGCGCGCCCGCCGTTTCCGGTCGGGCCGTTCTACGTGAAGGGCTGCTCGCTGCTCGGCTTCGTCATGTTCAACGCGCCGCCCGCGGAGCAGCGCAAGGCGGCCGAAGACCTCGCGCGCTGGCTCGTCGAGGGTGCGCTGCGGCCGAAGATTGACCGCGTGCTGCCACTGTCCGAGGCCGCCGCGGCCCACCGGCTGCAGGAGGAGGGCACGCTGCAATGTACCGGCACGCTGGCGGGGAAGATCGTGCTGAAGCTGTGAGCGCCGGCCGCCACCGCCTTCGCTTCTTCGCTGTTCAAACAGACGATCCTGCTGGCCGGGTCGGGGTTGGAAAATCACCCAAGCCTCTTCGCCATCCAGCAATGCGGGATGCTGCCGAACAGCGTCTCGCCGGGCCGCTCCACCACGTAGCCATGACCCCGGTAGAATGGCACCGCCACGTCGCGCGCGCTGAGGATCATCCGGTGCGCACCAGCCGCGGCGGCTCGACGCTCCAGCTCCCGCAGGATCGCCCCGCCCACGCCGCGCCCGCGCCAGTCTTCCTCGACCGCCATGCCGCGCACCTGCGCTTCGTCGGGCGAGTTGAAGTGCGCCCGCCCCGCACCGATCACGCGGCCGGTCGCCGCCTCAACGGCGACCCGGTGGATCGCGCCGTCCTCGCGGCCGTCCACCTCGCTGCCGCGCGGCCGGCCCCACGGCGCGCGGAGCACGCGCCAGCGGAGGTCGCGGTACGCGGCCCACTCCGGCGGCGTGGCGGGCGCGCGGACGTACCACGCGGCGGGTTCACGGTCGGCGGGATTCATGCGGCGCACCGGATGAAGGGGCCGCCGCCCCCCCGATTCAAGGATCCGGCGCCGCCGAAAGGGTTGCTGCGGAAGCCGCGGGGGACTGGCCATTCCGGCGTTTCATCGGGAGCCGTGTCCGGCCTGAAGCCAGCCTGCCCGCCACCACACCCCACGGGAGAAATCAGATGAGCAACGTGCGAGTCCTCGCCGGCACCAAAAAGGGCGCCTTCATCCGCACCGACGATGGCGGCACCACCGGAGGCCAGGTCTATTGCTCGCCCGACGGCGTCGACACCTGGCAGTGCATCGCGGCGAACCTGCCGAAAGTGTTCTCCGTCGAGGTGCCGACGCTGAAGTAAAGGCCGGGCTCCGGGTTTCGAGCGCCGGGGCCGGACGGTATGCGCCAGCCAGCCGCGGGCGCCAACCTCCGACCATCCACTCATGTTCCAGGTCCGCGTCACCCTCGCCCGTGCGGGCGAGGAGGTGACGGTCGCCGTCGCCGGGCCGGTCACGGTTGGCACGGTGCTGGACGCGCTCGAGGCCCGCTAGCCCGTGCGGCGCGGCGCCATCCGCGACCACGGCACGCAGAGGCGCCGGCCCTTCGTGCGCTACTTCGCGTGCGGCCAGGACTGGTCCAACGCACCGCCGGACACGCCCCTGCCAGCCCCGGTCGCGGCGGGGGCGGAGCCGCTGCTCATCATGGGCGACATCGCGGGAGGCTGAAGGCCAGGCTAAAACCGGGTGGGGCGCGGCCCCCGTCCGGGCCGGCCGGGTCGGGCTCGGAAAAAGTTTGCTGGGCCCGGCCGCCCGGAGTGCGCCAATCTTCCGGTCTGGCTCCGGGTTTGTTTGACCAGAACCTTCCGGGTCGCCGCATCAGACGATGTTGAACACGACGTACTCCCGGGGGGCCGCGCGGTTTTTCCCCCGCCTTTTCCTGACCGTGCTCCTGTCCTTCCTGCCGTCCACCGGCCATTCCCAAGGGGTCGGGCCGGTGGTGACCATCCCGATCGCCAAGGTCCGGGTTCACTACAACATCCCGGCGGAGAACGGCAACGGCAAGAGCTGCGGCGTCCACCTGTATGGGGAGTTTCCGGTGTACA
>JBJXFY010000402.1:0-3518 GCA_046155815.1 Limisphaerales bacterium
CGCGGCGGATGAAGGCGTGCACTTCCTGCGCCTGCTGCGCGCTGGCGGTTTTGCCGGTGCCGATGGCCCACACCGGCTCGTAGGCCAGCACGGTTTCCTCGACCTGCACGGCCGTCAGGCCCGCGAGGCTGCCGCGCACCTGCGTTTCCACCACCTTCTCGGTGGCCCCACCCTCGCGCTCCGCCAGCGTCTCGCCGACGCAGACGATGGGCTTGAGGCTCGAGGCGTGGGCCAGCGCGGCCTTCTTTGCGACCAGCGCGTCGGATTCCTGCTGGTACTGGCGGCGCTCGGAATGGCCGATGATGACATAGCGGACGGAGAATTCCTTGAGTATCACGGCCGCAATCTCCCCCGTGTACGCGCCCGGCCCGTGCTCGCTCATGTTCTGCGCGCCGAGGCGCAGGTTCGAGTCGAGGACGGCCTTGGACACGGCGTCCAGGGCGGTGAAGGGCGGGCAGACCACGAGGTCCGCGTCCTTCACGCCGGCCAGCTCGCGCTTGAGGGCGGTGACGAGGTCGAGGGCCTCGGCCGCCGTCTTGTTCATCTTCCAGTTGCCGGCGATGATCAGCTTGCGCTCTTTGTCCATGCGGGAATTCCCCGTTTCGGGCCGACGACGTTAGCCGGGGGCCGGGGGGCGTCAAAGGCGATTTTGGGCAACAAGAAGCAACGCAGTCCCCACCGGCCACGCACGTAGGGCCAGCCGCCTGCGGGATGGCGCGCCGAGCATCGCCCGGCCTGGTTGCAGCGGGTGAGATGAGAGGTTCATGCCGAGCTATGCCCGGCACTCCAGGCTGCACTACTGGCCGCCGTTGCGCGGGAGGATCTGCCGAAACCAGGCCGACGAAGCGGTTCACAGCGGCCGGCAGCGCCCGGCTTCAAAATCCCGGTCGGCCTGCGCGGCGAGGTGGTCCAGACGGCCGGCCGCCTCGTCGGCCGCCGGCCGGGCTTCCCATTGCCCAGCCACAGTCCCTAAGCCATCCGGAAAACTTCGTGAGGGCCGGCCGCTCCAACGCCCTGACGTTGGCGGCGAGTTCCTGAACGGACAGGCGAAAGGCTGGGCGGCAGCCCGCCTTCGGCCATGGCAGTTCCCAGCAGTCATTGCCCCGATACCTCGCCCGCGACACGGACCACGAAGTGGCGGTGCCCCGGCGCGGTGCTTCTCCAACGACCCGTCCGCGCAGAAGTCCGGCGACGTGCTGTGGCTGGCGTGCGAACGCGAGCTGGAGGAACTCGGCTTACGCTGTGAAGCTAGGCGGAGCGCCGTCCTCCGGCCCGGCGAGCGTGCTGCCGGCATCTTGCCGGCCTTACGACAGCGCCCATGCGGTCCTCATCTCTGAACCGCACGATACAGCACGCTCCCGTCTCCGGGCTGCCGCGGTATGGAGAACTGGAAAACTTCCATACCGGGCTGGTTCGTGACCACAGGCATCCAAGGGCTGCCATTGCTGCTGCATTCCAAGACCGCCCTGCCAAAGCCGGAATAGATCCTCCCTTCCAGTGTGAAACCGGTGACACGGTCCAGCCGCAGCATTGGTCCTGGCACAAGCAGAAAACCACGATAATTCTCACCAATCCCAAAGAAGTCTCCGGGACGTCTGCCCCAGCCCACGATCCAGCCTTGGCGATTGATGGAAATTGCATAATGGAGACTCACGCGAGGGTTCGTTGGAATAAGATGGTTCAGATCAATTGCCGCTCCATCGAGAAAAAGACAGGCTCTAAAAGGCTCAAAACTTACTCGACCGTCAGCATCCGCATTGTAGTGTCCAACGGCCTGACCGGATTCGTTATTGTCAACAGGCGTGGGCCTTCTCCCCAGCCGGCCGAGAAGGCTCATCTGCCCGTCCTCATAGGCGAAGGCTTCTCCTGCGACGGTCCCCACCACCTGTCCGCGATTGTTCACGGAGTTGGCGGCACCCTCACCGCCAGGCAGGACGGTCATCTCGCCGGCCTTGTACATGATGGGAACGGCGTTCTGAGGATGTGTGGTATGAGAGCCGACAGCCAGGCCATCATCATTGATGTCTTTAATTTCACATCTTGCCCCTTGCCCGATCAACGTCATGACGCCCGCCTCAATTAAGAATCCTTGGCGGCAGCAGTCCCCGAAGTACTGGCTGCCCGTCCCAACGATGCCAGCCCGGCTGACGGCATTGGCCCCGCCAACAAAGCTGAATCCGCTCAGGTGCTCAGGTGCCGCCCCGGGATAGATGACGAAAGGCTGATTCTGGAAGTTGCCGGCGATAACCCCGTCCGTGCTCTCGCCCACAGCCACGGAAGGCTGCCCGAACACATCCCATGTCTGCACGCTCCAGCGTTGCCAGCGGGCAGCGGTATTTGTCACCGCTCCCACAATCGAACCGTGGTCTGTAACCTGACGCGGAGCAAAAAAATCATTGGTCGAAGCCCCGGTGAGCTCGACCAAGCTGTAGGAAGGGGCGTTTCTATGAACTGAAATGCGGATGACGCCCGAGCTGGCGACGCCTCGCCCCTGACCCAAGGGCTTGATGTACGACGCCTCGGCCTGCACGGCATAGTTGCCCTGCCGAGACGGTCTCCAGTTGAGTACGTACTCGTTCGAGCTCACCTGCTGGGCCGTTCCCAACAGATTGGTTCCGTCCAGAAAGCGGACTTCGGTCAAGACGTGTCCCGAGGCGAACGTCCGCGCACGCAGCGCGATCGGTTCAAGGCTCCGGAACAATGCTGAGTGTTCCAAATCCAAAATCGCAATTGAGGGAGGGAAGAGAATGGGGCCTTGTCCAAACGAGGAATGCGTGCCGAATGACAGGAGCAGCGTCATGCAGACGCGTAAAGCGGGCCAAACGGAACGGAGTAGATTCATGATGTCGCTCAAAACAGCAGGCGGCATCTATATCACTTCCCCGTCAGCGCCGCCACGCCGGGCAGCTCGTTCCCTTCCAGGAACTCGAGGCTCGCGCCGCCGCCGGTGCTGGCGAAGGTCACCTGGTCCTTCAGCTTCGCCTGGTTCACCGCCTTCACGCTGTCGCCGCCGCCGATGATGGACTTCGCGCCCCCGGCCGTCGCGTCCGCCACGGCGCGGGCCACGGCGAAGGTGCCCTCCGCGAAGCGCGGATCCTCGAAGATGCCCATCGGGCCGTTCCACAGGATGGTCCGCGCGCCGGCCACCACGGCGTTGAAGGCCGCGATGCTCGCGGGGCCGATGTCCACGCCCTCCACGTCGTCCGGGATGTCCGCGGCGGTGTTCACCCGCGGGTCGCGCAGCTCGATGACGGGCTTGCCCTTCTTGTTCAGCCGGTCGGTCTTGACCGGCGTGGCGACGACGTTGTCCACGGGCAGCAGGAGGTTCACGCCGCGGGCCTTCGCCTTTTCGATCGCGGCGAGGGCGATGCCGGTCTTGTCCGGCTCGACCAGGGATTTCCCGACCTTGTGACCCTGCGCGAGCTTGAAGGTGTAGGCCATCGCGCCGCCGATGATCATCGCGTCGGCCTTCTCGAGCAGGCGGTCAATGACCTTGATCTTGTCCGACACCTTGGCGC
>JBJXFY010000413.1:0-7779 GCA_046155815.1 Limisphaerales bacterium
TGGCGGAGGCTCCTTCCGGCTGGTCCAGGAGAACCGCAATCTCTACCTGCAGGAGTTCATCCCCATCCCCGAGCCGGGCGTTGCGGTGCTGGTCCTGCTCGGTGCGGGCGTGCTGCGGCTGCGCCGCCGGGGCGACTGAGGCCGCCGTGAAAAGGGCTTTGCCCTCGCGGCGGCACGCCCGCATGAATCCTCCGTGCAACGTTTTCCAGGTTTCCCGTTGGCGGCGCTGGTGCTGGCCGCCGTGCTCGCCGCCCCCGCCGCGACGGCGCAGAAGTCCGCCGCCCGCGGCGTGACGACCGGAACCTTTGGCGGCTTCCCCGAGGCGCTGACCCTGGAGGCGAGGAAGGAGCCGGTGAAGCTGGTCCTCGTGCCCGCGGCCGGCGGCCGCGTCGCTTTCTTCGGCCGGGAGGGCCGCAATTTCCTGTGGGAAGGCACTGGTTCCGGCGATTCGAAGGCCGGCGCCTACACCGACATCGGCCCGGACACCGCCAACCTCGGCCCCCGTCCGGCCATCACCGACGGAGCCTACGACTGGAGCGCCCCGCGCGCGTTCGCCGTCCGCCTCCGGAGCGCGGAAGAGCAGGGCGTGAGCGTCGCCGCCGGCCGCGAGGCCACGCTCGATCCCGAGACGGGCGAGGCCGGGCTGCTGCACCGCATGAAGAACATCGGGCAGCGGCAGGTGGCCCGGTCGTTTCTGGAGCGCATCCAGGTGCCGCGCGGCGGCTTCGTGCTCCTGCCCGTGAATGCAAAGAGCCGGTTCCCCGCGAAGTGGTCCGCGCGCCGGGAGGAGGGCGGCCGCGCGGTCTATGACGGCCGCTCGCCCTCCGTCGAGGGTGTGAAGCTCCTCGACGACGTTCTGGTCGCCGCGACCACCGGGCCCGGCGGGCGCATCGGCACCGACGGCGACGCGCAATGGCTCGCCTACGTGCGCGACCGCGAGATGCTGGTGATCCACTTCCCCGCCTTCGGCACCGGCATTTACGCGCAGGGCGGCAACACGGCCGAGGCCGCGTGGAACGCGGACTTCGTGACGCTCATGCCGCTCAGTCCCGAGGTGCAGCTCCGCGAGGGCAAGTCCTACGACTTCCCCACCAAGTGGATGATCATCCCGCTGGACGCTCCGGTGACCACCCACGAGGAGGCGCGCGCGGCGGCGGCGTTGGTCCCGAGTTCGCCGTTCCTGTAACCCGCGCGGAATGGCATCCCCCAAAGTTTCGCAGCCCGCCGTGCCGCCTGCGCTCCCCGGCTCGCCGCCGCCCCCGGCCGGGCCGCGCCTGGGCTGGGCGGTGGCCGTCGGGCTGATGCTGCTCTACATCGCCGTCCCCGCCGTGCTGGGGCTGCTGCGTCCGTCGGACGGGACGGCCATCCTGCCGGCAGAATGGGGTCCGCTGCTGGGAGCGCTGGGCGTGGAGCTGGCGCTGTTCACCACGCTGTTTGTGGTCGCCGTGGCGGTGGCGCGGCCGACGCTGGACGACCTGCGGCTGCGCTGGCGCGGCGGCTGGCGGCCGCTGGTGTTCGGCCTGGGCTGGTCCGTGGCGCTGCGCGTCCTGGTCGGCGCGGCGCTCGTCGCCGGGCTCGCCGTGGCGGCCGTGGCCCAAGGCTGGTCCACGCGCGAGATGCTCGAGTTCCGGCCCAAGCTGGAGAACGTGGTGGACATCGCCGCGTTGGGGCGCAACCCGCTGTACCTCGTGTTCATGGCCACGGTGGTGAGCTTCGTCGTGGCCGGGCTGCGCGAGGAGCTGTGGCGGGTGATGATGCTTGCCGGCCTGGAGCGGCTGGCGCCGGGGCGCTTTGGCACGCCGGCCGGCCGGTGGGCGGCGGTGGTGGTGATCGCGCTGGCCTTCGGCCTTGCGCACTCGCCGCAGGGCTGGGTGGGCGTGGGCGCGACGTTCCTCATCGGCATCGGGCTGGGCGGGATCATCCTGCTGCACCGCTCGATCTGGGAGGCGGTGCTGGCGCACGGTTTTTTCAACGCCACCAGCTTCGTGCTGCTGCCCTGGGTGGCGCACCGGTGGCCGGAGGTGTTCCCCTCGTGAGCGGCGACTTGCCCCACGCCGGGCGTATGGCGCTCATGGCCGCCGCGGTGGCCGCCCTCGTCACGGGCTGCGCGATGCCGCGGCAGCTCGGCTCGGTGTTTGACCCGGCGGCGTTCACGGAGGCGGCGCCGGACGAGCCGGCCGGCGCGCCCCCTGCCCCGCCTCGCCCTCCGCCAGTACCTGCCTCGCCCTTCGCCGTCGCCGGCCCGCTGGTCGCGCATCTCCCGCTCACGTTCGAGCCCGGCGAATCCTGGGAGGCCGCCGGGCCGCTGTGGTACGAGCAACGCGCCGAGGAGTGGCGGCTGCGCGGCCTGCCGCCGCTGTGGTCGCGCTTCGACGAGCCGGACACGGAACACGCGGACGTTTACGCATTGCCGCCGCTGTTCTCGCATCACCGCTACGGCGAGGACCGCACCTGGCAGGTCCTGCAGCTCATCCGACACGTCCACCAGGTCGGGGTGGACGACGTGGTGACGGACCGTTTTCTCGTGTTCCCCTTCATCTTCTGGCAGGATTCCACCGGGCCGGGGCGGGACTACCGGGCGTTCTTGCCGTTCGCCGGGCGCGTGCAGGGCCGGTTCTTCCGGGACGAGTGGAGCTTCATCCTCTTCCCGCTCTACCTGCAGACGAGGAAGCGCGACGTCATCACGGACAACTTCGTCGCCCCCATCGTCCATGTGCGGCGCGGCGACGGGCTGCACGGCTGGCAGGTCTGGCCGCTTGTGGGCCACGAGGTCAAGGAGGCCACCTCGCGCACGAACCTGCTCGGCGAGACGACCACCGTCCCCGGCCACGACAAGTTCAACCTGCTCTGGCCGGTTTACTGGCGGCACGACCTGAACCGGGGCAGCGACCAGGAGCGCCGCATCCGTGGGGTGCTCCCGCTCTGGTGGTCGGACCGCGCGCCGAACCGCGACCACACCGCCGTGCTCTGGCCGTTCTTCTCGTGGACCGACAACCGGGAGGAGGGATGGCGCCAGTTGAACCTCCCGTTTCCGATCTACGCGCGGGCGCGCGGCGAGGGGAAGCGGCTGGACCGCTTCTGGCCGTTCTACAGCTACGGGGAGAAGGAGGGCTTCGAGTCCGGGCTGTACTTCTGGCCGCTGTACCGCTGGAGGAAGCTCGAGACGGAGAACTTCACCTCGGAGCGCAGGACCGTGGCCATCGTGCTGTACCGCGACATCACGCAGACGCAGCGGGCCCCCGGAACCACGCGTCGCGTGCGGGCCTCGTGGCCGTTCTTCTTCCAGGAGGACGAGCCGGACGGCCGGCGGCGGCTGCAGGTGCCGGCGCTCTTCGAGCCGCTGCACGACGGCCGCGGGGTGCGGCGCAACTGGAGCCCGCTCTGGTCGCTCTACCGCCGCGAGGAGAACGCCGCGGACCAGGCCGCCAGCGAGTCGCTGCTCTGGAACCTCTGGCGGGAGGACACCCGCGGCGAAGTCACGCGCGGCTCGCTTCTCTTCGGCCTCGTCCAGTATCAAGCCGCTCCGGACTCCCGGCGCTGGCGGCTGTTCGGGCTTGGCCCCCGTTGGCAGCCCGCGCCGCCGGACGCCCCCTGACTCATGTTCCGCAACCTTGGACAACTGATGTTCCTCGCCGGCCGCGTGGCGCAGGTCCTGCCCCGCGTCTGGCGCGAGCGCCGCAAGGTGGCCGAGCAGCTCTTCGAGATCGGCAACGCCAGCCTGCTCATGGCCGGCCTGCTCTCGCTCTTCATCGGCGGGGTCATCGCGCTTCAGAGCGGCCCGCCCCTCGCCGAACGCGGACTCGCCGGCCTGCTCGGCGGCCTCGTCGGCCTCTCGATGGTGGAGGAGCTGGCCCCGGTGATGATGGCCATCCTCATCGCCGGCCGTGTCGGCTCCGCCATGGCTGCCGAGATCGGCTCTATGCGCGTGTACCAGGAGATTGACGCGCTGCGGACGATGAACATTGATCCCGTGCGCTACCTCGTGCTGCCGCGCTTTGTGGCCATGACCCTCGGGCTGCCGATGCTCGTGATGTTCTCCGCCCTCGCCGGCATCCTGGGGGGGGCGCTGGTGGCCGCCTCCAACCGCGAGATCCAGTCCACCTTCCCTGAATTCTTTGCCAACCTGCGCCAGACCGTGGACTTCGGGGACGTGCTCAAGGGCTGGATCAAGGCCGTCGTCTTCGCCATGAGCATCGCCCTGGTCTGCTGCCACCAGGGGCTCCAGACCCTCGGCGGTCCCCGCGGCATCGGCCGATCCGTCACCAAGGCCGTCGTCAACTCCATCGTCATCATCATCATTTTCGACTACCTGGTGACGCGGCTGATCGTGTTCTTCAACTGATGAGCCGCCCGCCCGTCTCCCAGCTTCCCGGCCTCCGCGTCCAGGTCCGCGCCCTGCGCAAGGGCTTCCGCGGCGCCGAGGTGCTCCGCGGCATCGACCTCACCATCGAGCGCGGCGAGATCTTGGTCATCATGGGACCCTCCGGCTCCGGCAAGAGCGTCCTGCTCCGCCAGGTCATCGGTCTCGACGAGCCCGACGCCGGCGAGGTGCTCATCGAGGGCGAGTCGTCCCAGGCCCCGGGCACCGCCGCGCACTTCCGCATGGCGATGGTCTTCCAGTCCGCCGCCCTGCTGAACTCGCTGACCGTGGGTGAAAACGTCGGCCTCTACCTCGCCGAGCATCGCCTCCTCCCGCCCCCGGAGATCGCCCGCGTCGTGGGCGAGAAGCTCGCCCTGCTGGGACTCGAAGGCTCCGAGGACAAACTGCCCGGCGAGCTCTCCGGCGGCATGAAGCGCCGCGTGGCCATTGCCCGTGCGCTCGTCATGGAGCCCCAGCTCATCCTCTACGACGAGCCGACCAGCGAGCTGGATCCGCTGCGCTCCGTCACCATCGGCCGCGAGATCCTCGAGCTGAATCGCCGCCTTGGCGTCACCTCCGTCGTGGTCACCCACGACCGCGACCTCGCCTTTGGCATTGCCCACCGCGTCGGCTTCCTGCACGAAGGTCTCCTGCGCTTCACCGGCACGCCGGCCGAGCTGCGCGCCGCCGGGGATCCCGTGATCCGCGAGTTCCTGACCGTTGATTTCACGCCCGCCTCCGACCGCCCCCCTTCATGAAAAGCAGCCTCGAAACCCGCCTCGGCCTCTTCTTCGCCCTCATCGTCCTCGCCGCCGTCTTCCTGCTGGAGATGACCGGCAGCGTGGACTTCTTCCGCCGCGGCATGACTGTGCGCGCGCGTTTCCCGACCGTGCAGGAGCTCCAGCGCGGCGCGCCCGTGAAGCTCGGCGGCGTCTCCGTCGGCAGCGTCGAGTCCATCGGCATCGAGGACAACCGCGTCGTCGTCACCATGCGCCTGCGCGAGGACGCCGGGGTCCGCACGGACAGCCGCGCCACCATCCGCTTCGCCGGCCTCATGGGGCAGAACTTCATCGCCCTCAGCTTCGGCACCCCCGGCGCGCCCGCCGTGACCAGCGGTACGGAACTCGAGGCGGACGTGCTGCCCGACCTCGCCGACGTCATGGAGAAGCTCGACGCCGCCGCCAGCAGCGTGGGCGGCGTGACCAACCTGTTCGGCGACAACTTCAAGATCCTCCTCGGGCCGTTCTCCGACTTCCTCAAGGACAACACCCCCCGTCTCACCGCCATCCTCGGCAACGTGCAGACCATCTCCGGCCAGATCGCCGACGGCAAAGGCACCGTCGGCAAGCTGGTGAACGACCCCGTGCTCTTCGACAGCGCGCTCACCGCGGTCACCAACCTCGCCGCCAGCGCCGCCAGGTTCGACGGCCTCGCCGCCGACGCGCAGGTCATCATGACCGACATCCGCGGCCTGACCGGCGACCTCGCCGCCGGCCGCGGCACCATCGGCCGGCTGGTCAAGGACGAGGAACTCTACCGCGAGACCATCACGGCGATGCAGAACCTCCGGGAAATCCTGCAGAAGGTGAATGGCGGCCAGGGGCTCGCCGGCCGCGTGGTCAATGACGAGCAGTTCTTCCGCAGCGTGAAGTCCACCCTCCAGAAGGTCGAGAAGGCCACCGACGGCATCGAGGACCAGGGCCCCATCAGCGTCCTCGGCACCGTCGCCGGCAGCCTCTTCTGAGTAGGCTCCGCCCCCCTCGGGAGCGACGGACTCCCGTCCGTCTCCAACAAACTCCTCATCCGGGAGCCGGCGCAGGGACAACGATGGAGACAGAACGGAGTCCGTCGCTCCCGGGCTTCACCCCAGGAGCCGTGCGAGGGCCAGCACGTTCACGGCGGCCTTGGGCACAAAGCTCGCGACGTCCACGTATTCCGGGAGCTTCGTGCCGTCAGCGCTGCGCTCCGAGCAATGGTCGTGGTCGCCGCCGGGGCCGAGGCCGTCGAGGGTGGGGGCGAGGTCCCAGAGGAGGTTGCCGTCGCTGAGGCCGCCGCGGTCTTCGCCCTCGATCCGCTCGCCCAGGTCGGCGCCCGCCTGCTGCCAGAGGGCGAGCAGGCGGTCCGTGCCGGGGTTGTGCGGCCACGGGCGGCTTTCGCCGAGGATTTCGACGCTTACCTGCGCGGGCTGGCCGTCGCTCACGGCGCGCACGTCGCCGGGGCCGGCGAGGGCGCACAGCGCCGCCACCGCCTCGGCGTACACGGCGGGATCGAAGGCGCGCAGCTCGCCTTCCGCCTCCGCCTCGTGCGGCACACGGTTCAGGCCGGTGCCGCCGCGGATGATGCCGGGGTTCACCGTCAGGCCGCGGCCATGGTCCGTGAGCGCGGCGGCGCGGTCCACGAGACGGGCGAGCTGGACGACGGCATTCACGCCGCGGCGGTGCTGGTTGCCGGCGTGCCCGCCGCGGCCCTCGACGCGGAGGCGCCAGGTGGCGCGGCCCTTGCGCGAGCGCACCAAACGGCGCGTCCCCGGGCCCGTGCCCTCGGCCTCAAAGACGAGGATCGCCCGCGTGTCCGGCCCGAGCCGGGCGCGGCAGACCTCGCCGAAATGCCCGCTCAGCGTCTCCTCGGAGGCGTTGCCGAGGAGCCGCCACGTCGTCGCGGCGAACACATCCGGGGCCAGCGCCCGCAGCGCCTCGAGCACCAGCAGGACCATCGCGGTGCCGCCCTTGATGTCGTGCGTGCCCGGGCCGTAGATGCGGTCGCCCTCGGGCAGCCAGCGGAAGCCGTTCCGCGCCTCCTCCTCGGGCGGGAACACGGTGTCGAGGTGCGTCACCAGCGCGACCGTGGCCGGGCCGGTGCCGGGGCGCGTGAGCACGAGGTGGTCGCCCCAGGCCGGGTTGGCGTGCGGGACGAACTCCGCGGCGAAGCCGAGCGGGGCGAAGAGTTCGGCCGTGAGCCGGCCGACGCGGTTCACGCCGTCGCGGTTCTCGGTCCACGAGTTGATCTCGACCATGCGCCGCAGGGCTTCGAGCGCGGCGGGCAGGCGTGATTCGAGGAAGGGGTGGAGGCGGGCGGGATCCATGCTTTGGCCAATCCGGTCGATATAGCTTTTCAGGCGGAGAGAAACCGATCGAAGCCAAGCGCCTTGAGGCCGTCCTGCAAAACCCGGCCCTCAATCCCAACGCCCACCGCCTCGTTGGCAACCCTCATCGGCGCTGCGGCGCACGGTTAGGCAACGTTGGATTAGGAGAGTGCATCGCAGACTAGAGGCCCAAGACGCGGCCGATTGGCACCGTAAAGAGAACGCTCGCACGAACGACTGACGACCTCGAAATGCCGGGAAATGAAGGCGTGGTCAGCAGTCCAGTCGTAGTGCCCCCTCGGATCGACCAGCCAGACACAATTGATGCCATCCTGCG
>JBJXFY010000420.1:0-9227 GCA_046155815.1 Limisphaerales bacterium
CCAGCGGAATGCGCATTTCAATGGCGTACAATGGTTGTCAGGCAGTTAACTGTGGTCCAGTTGGACTCGATCAAGTTCCGGTTTGGTGTGTGGACACAGACATTTAGGTGTGGCAGGCACGAGCTAAGGGGGCTCCTCTGTATACTTCTTCAGCAATAAATTAATGAACATACAAGCATCGGCGTTGTTCGTGATGGCAGAAAGCAAGGGCGAGCAGCCGCGAAGTCGACACTACGGCGGGTCGCGCGTGGCAATGACCATGGTGCGGAAGCGTTGTGCGGCTCGTGGCCGTAGGCTGGCTGCTGCTGACGGCCGGGACCGGGGTGTTCCTGTTGCCATGGCTCGGCCTCTGGGGTGCCCACGTCCGCGCGCTGGCCGGGGAATGCAAGGCCCTCCAGGAAACCGACGTGCCGGCCAAGCCGCTGGCCGCCCGCCCATGAAGTCCACCCCGCTGATCTTCCTGGGCGTCTTCGTCGCGATGGCCCTTTCGTGGTGGGGCGTCGTGGCCGCGCCGCGGCTCCAATTGGCCGACGCGACAACCGTCGTGCCCAAGGCCACCGGCGCGCCGTACCCACCGAACCGTCCCGGTCTCGCGCAGCAGGGCGCGGAGCTGTTCCGCAGCGAGGGCTGCTACGCCTGCCATTCGCAGATGGTCCGCCCCGAGGGCCATGGTGCGGACATCGCCCGCGGCTGGGGCGCGCGCCGGTCGGTGGCGCAGGATTACCTCCGCGACAACCCGGCCCTGCCCGGCTCCATCCGCGTCGGCCCCGACCTGCACAACCTGGGCGTCCGGCTGCACGCGGGCGACACGAACCTCGAGCCCGCGATGGTCCGCCAGCAGCTCCTGCACCTCTACCATCCGCACACGGTCATGCCGCGTTCCGTAATGCCCGCGTACCCGTACCTCTTTGAGACCCGGCCGGTGCGGGGCGAGGGCAGTCACGACGCGCTCACGTTGCCGACCCCGTTTGCGCCTCCGGCGGGCCATGAGGTTGTGCCCCGGCCCGAGGCGCACGCATTGGTTGCCTACCTCCTGAGCCTTCGGCATGACGTCTCCCTCCGCGAAGCCCCGGTGATCCCGCCGCCGACAAACGGCATGGCTGCCGTCACCAATGCCGCCGCCCCGGCGGCCAACTGACGATGCCTGACCAGCCTCCCAGCCCCGTCCGTCGCACGCCCGCCGTCGGCCAGGCCGTTGCCCCGGCCGCGCTGCTCATGGCCGTCGCCGGCCTTGCCTACCTCGGCATGGCGGAGATCGGCGGCGGCCACGGTGCCTTCGCCCGCAACGTGTACGAGCCGTACTACGATCCGGCCTCGATCCCGAAGGAGAGCGGCGAGGTGGACTGGTTCGGCGACGGCAGGATCGTCTACGCGAACAACTGCGCCGCCTGCCACCAGGCCAATGGCGCGGGCAATCCTGCCAACGGCTGTCCGCCGCTGGCAGGCGCGGACTGGGTGCTGGCTGAAGGGCCGAACCGCCTCGTTCGCCTCGTGCTGCACGGCGCGGCCGGGCCGATCACGGTCAACGGGCAGCCGTGGAACGGCGTCATGCCGCCTTGGAAGGACACCCTCACGGATGACCAGATCGCGGCCGTCCTGACCTACATCCGCGCCGAGTGGGGCAACACCGCCGCCCCGGTCACCCCGGAGCAGGTCGCCCCCATCCGCGAAATGGAGTCCGCCCGCGGTGCCCCGTGGACGGCGGCCGAGTTGCTGAAGATTCCCGAGCAGGACTAGGCGGTTCCTCGCCGCCGCCGCTTCGCTTGGCGTGGCCGCCTCGTCCGACTCCGCTAAGAACAGGAGAATTCGTGCTTGAAAGCGTGGAGGAGACCATCCAGCTTGACTGGGTTGTGGGTAGTTGAACGCCGTGTCCTCCATGAAAGCCATGTTCCGTCCGTCGTCCTTCGGTTTTAAAGAAGGTTTCGCGCCCATAGTGGCAGTCGTCGGTCTGCTCGGGCTGTCCGCACCGTCGGCGAACGCCGATTACCTCATCATTGTGGATCCGAACAATCCACTTGATGTGAGGTTCACATCGACGGGTGGGAAGCCATCGGTGAGCGATGCCACCACCCAGACAGACGACGGGATCACGCTCCTGAATTTCTTCACTGCACCGCTGGCAGGTGCCGCTACGCCCGTGGGTGATCTGCGCACGCGGGGCCTGACGTTTGGCTACGATCGCGTCGGCGTGGACAACGCTTCAGGAAGCTTTGTGGATCTTAATTTCTTCGTTGACTTCGGAAACGAACCCCAAGTTTTTGACCCGACCAAGCCTGCTTTCGAAGGCGGTTCCAACCTGTTTCTTCCTTCGTTCGCGAATTTTCTGCCTGGCGAGGGCGTGTTTGGCGACATCATCGTCGGCTGGTCCAGCAGCAACGCTGGGGCGGTCATCGGCCAATGGTTGGTGATTCCTGAAGCCTCCACCTACGTTTCTGGCGTGATGGGTTTGGCACTGGTTGGATGGATGGTCTGGCAACGCCGCGCGACATCCGTTCCGCGGGCCTGAGCCTGGGTTTTCTTTCGTCCTAGCCCGGCACCGCGCATGCGGTGCCGGGCTTTTTCGTTCCGTTCGCTACCCCCGTTCCAGCGTCCCCGCCCGGACTCGCCAGCGGTGCAGATCCAGCCCGAGGCCGACCGGCCAGTTCTCCTCCGTGCAGGTCATGAAGACTTGGCCGCGCCGCTGGTGGACCTGCCCGAGCAGAGGCAGCAGCCCCGCGCGACGGTGCGCGTCCAGCTCGCCCATCACGTCGTCGAGCAGCAGGATCGGGGGCGTGCCGGTGACGCCCGCAAGGTATTCGGCCTGCGCCACCTTGAGCGCCAGCGCCACGGTGCGCTTCTGCCCCTCGCTGCCGAACTGCGCGGCCGGCCGTTCGTTCACCAGCAGCGCCACGTCGTCGCGGTGCGGCCCCGTGACCGTGACGCGCAGCGTCCGCTCGCGGCCGCGCGACTCCTCCAGCTCCACGGCGAAGTCGCCGCGCACCCCGGGCCGGTAATCGAGCCTCAGTTCGTCCGCGTCGCGGGAAATGCGGCGGTGCGCGAGCCGCGCGAGGGGCGAGAGCCGCGGCAGCAGCGCGTGGCGGTGGACGAGGACTTTTTCCCCCACCTCGACCAGTTCGCGGGAGAAGCCGCGCAGCACGGCCTCGTCGGGCGCGGGCCGCTTCAGCAGCGCGTTGCGGCTGCGCAGCGCGCGGGCGTAGCGCTGGAGCAGCGCCAGGTAGCCGGGCTGGGTCTGCGCGAGGATCAGGTCGAGGAAGCGCCGCCGCGACCGCCCCGTGCCCTTCACGAGCTGCAAGTCCTCCGTGCAGAAGACCACCGCGCGCAGCAGGCCGTAGAACTCGGCCAGCTTCCGCACCGGACGGCCGTCCACCGCGAGGCGCCGCTCGGAGGGCGACCAATACATCTTCAGGGCATGTGTTGCCGTGGCCACGAGGTCCGCGCCGGCGAACCAGCCTTTTGCCCCGTGGCGCACCAGTTGCTGCGCGCCCACGCCGCGGAAGGAGCGCAACGTGGCCAGCAGGTAGACCGCTTCGAGCACGTTCGTCTTGCCCTCAGCGTTGTCACCCACCAGCAGGTGGAAACCCGGCTCCAGCGGGACGTCGAGGCGCGCGTAGTTCCGGAAATCCCGCAGGCGGAGGTGCGTGAGATGCACGCACCCAACCAACCAGAACCGGCTGGCCGCTTACAGGAGGAAACGCGCCCAACCCCGCACCGCGGGCGCGCCGGCAAGTCCGCCCGTCCAACTCACCTCATCCGAGGTGAACAGCAAGAAGCCAAGGCAGCCTGCGCCTGCCTTGGCTTTTTGACGATCACGCTGTTGGAACACTCTACCGGCGCCGCCCAGAGCGCCGACCGAGCAGCCAGACGCCCGCGCCCAGCAGCGCGAGCGAGGCAGCGCCCGGCTCGGGCACGAGGGTAAACAGCACCACGTCGTTGCCGTCGCCGCCGTTGTAGAGGATGTCGAAGGGATAGGTGAACCCGCCGAAGTCGGCGGAGATTGTCGCACCTTGGGCAAAGGTCCCGGTGACCGGCCCGGCCGACTGCTTGTCCACGATCACGTACTCGACCAAAGCGGTGGGCTGGGCCAGCAGGGTGAGGCTCAGATCGGCCCCGCCGAGGGAAACTCCACCTTCGGTCACGACCAAGGTGTCCACCTCCGTCGGCCCGGTGCCCAACTGGACCTCGAAAAGCCCGCCCGGCTGGAGGGCCAGGGAGGTCAGGGTCAGTGTGCCGAGGGCGTTGCCCGGCATGCCCGGGGCGACGGTTCCGGAGGCGCTGAGCGCGCCCATCCGGCCATCGCCGGTGACGGTCGCGCCCGGGCTGACGGTGACGTTGAGGTTGGTGCCTGAGCTGTAGTTTTGGCCGAATCGCAGGGTGCCTCCGAGGACGTTCACCCCGATCGGCCCGGCGCCGGGATCCCCGGAGGGCGGCGAGGAGGCGGGGCTGAAGGCCAGCGTTCCGGGACCGACCTTGTTGAAGGCTCCCGAGCCGGATACCGGCGCGGCCACATCAATGGTGGTGATGCTGTTCTCCACGTTGATGCTGCCCCCGGCACCGGCGATCTCCCAGCTCCCGGGGAGTACGATGCCGCCGCTGGCAGCGAAGCTCACGGTGCCGCCGGAAAGCCGCAGGCGCCCGCTGGTGAGGTTGGTCGCAGAGCTGCCGAGCGGTCCGCCGAAACGGACCTCGCCCTGTTCCACCTGCCACAGCGATCCCTCAAGGTTTGCGAGAGTCAGCCGGGTATTGGTGAGGTCCAGCGTCCCCTCACCCGTTTTTCGGAGCCTAGCGTCGTTGCCGATGACCTGGCGGCTGAAGGACAGTCCGGTCCCGGCCGCCACATTGATCTCCAGTTTGTCCGCAATTTCCAGGACGGCGACGTCATGGCTGCCGCCGCCGGCCGCCGCCAAGAGCGCCTCGCTGTCCACCGGCACGCGGTCGAAAACGAGCCGGTTCGCCGGCGAACCGAGGATTCGTATGTTGTGGCTCGAGTTGAGCGTCAGGTCGCCCACGATGGTGGGGCTGCCCAACGTGATGTCGGCCAAGCCGAGGAGCGAAGGGCCGATCAGGACGCTGGCACCTGCAGCATTGGGGAAGACCCCATCGGTCCAATTGGTCACGGTGTTCCAGACACCTCCGCCGATCGGAATCCACTGGTTCTGCGCCTGGGCGGCGGCGGCGAATCCTGCGAGACCCACGAAGATGTGACGGCTGACCCGGCGTTTTTTGAACTTGCGCGACATGGATGTTCTTTCGGTGTTGTTGCTCATCGAACGCTTCCAAAGGGGGATCCTTATCTGATCGTCCTAGAAACCATATTGCGCCAGAAACGGGTTCCTAGCGTCAAATGGAATCAGCACTTATCACAGCCCGGCTCCAGCGCGGCGTCGAGGCGCGCGCAGTTCCGGAAATCCCGCAGGCGGAGGTGCGTAAGATGCACGCGCCCAAGCAACCAGAACCGGCCCGGTGCTCACAGGAGGAAACGCCGCGACCGAGACGAAAAGGCGCCCGCACTCGCGGGCGCCTCACCCATGCAACCCGACTGCCGAATCGCGGCAATCGGAACCCCACCCAACGGCCGGCTCACGCCGGGCGCGGGCTTTCACCCGGTGCGGTCCGAACGTCATCGTTGACGCGAAAGCCTGGATGTCAAAATGGCCGGCGGGGCAGGGTTCCGCCGCCGCGTTCACGCCTCCTGCGAGAGGATCAACGCGGAGTACGGCCCGAGCGCGGCCACGCCGCGGGCCGGGAGGTTGTGCATCGGCTCGGCCCACGCGCCGATGTCGAGCGAGGGCCAGTTGCCAAACTCCGCGTCGTAGCCCTCCCAGTCGCTGTTGAAGCGGACCCGCCAATGCCCCGCGCGCGGCAGGCCGAGCTCGTAGGCCGGGTAGCCGCGGTTCGCGAAGTTCAGGAGCACCACCACGTCGTCGCCGGGGCCGCCGTCCATCCAGCGGTGGAAGGCGAGCACCTTGGCGTCGTGGTTCACATGGTGGGCGTGGACGTGCGGGCCGAGCAGGCCGCGCGTGGTCCCGCGCAGGTTCCGCCGCAGCGCGATGAGGTCGCGGTACAGCAGGTGGATGCCGGCAAAGCGCCGGAGCTTGTCCCAGTCCAGCGGATCGTCGTCGCGGAAGTACTCGTCCTCGAGAAACTCCTGCCCCTGGAAGATCATCGGGATGCCGGGCGCGGTGAAGGCGAGCGCCGCCCCGAGGGTCGAGCGTTTCTTGGCCGGCCAGCTCGCGGGCTGCTCGTGCCAGATTTCCGAGGGCATCCGCTGGTGGCCGTTGGCCACCTCGTCGTGCGACTCGGTGTAGATCACGCGCCGGAAGGCGTCGCCGCCGTGGCGGTGGTGCAGGGCGCGCGCCACCGCGCCGAGGTCGCGGGCCTCGTCGTCCGGCCCGATCAGGGCGCGGCGCACCGGATGGACGAACTCCGAGTCCCACTGCGCGCCGAAGCCCGCGCCGCCCTCGAAGGTGGGCTTGGTGATCCATTCGTTGTTCCGAAGATCCTCCGCGATGGTGATCCGGTTGGGGCGCGCGGCGCTGATGTCGTGATTGATCCACTGGAGCAGGCTCCAGCCGTCCGGCAGGTCGTTCCACGGATCGTTGTCCTGGCCGAAAATGTTCCGGATGTACGCCGTGGCGTCGAAGCGGAGGCCGTCGAGGTGGAATTTGTCGAGCCAGTGAAGCGCGTTGGCGTGGAGGTACGCGCGCACCTCCGGGCGGCTGTAGTCGGGACGGGTGTCGCCCCACGGCGTCAGCGCACGGGCGTTGTCGTAGAAATAGATTCCTCCGTCGTGCCCCGGCTGCGACCAGCCATCGAACTGCCAGAGGTCGAGGTCGTGCGGGCCGAAGTGGTTGTAAACCACGTCGAAGATCACGGCGATGCCGCGCGCGTGGGCGGCCTTCACGATCCGCTGCAGGCCCTGCGGCCCGCCCAGCGCGGACTCGACCGCGAAGGGATGGGCCGGGTTGTAGCCCCACGAATGGCTCATGGGGAACTCGAGCACGGGCATGATCTCGACGACGTTCACCCCAAGGTCGGCGAGGTACGGGAGCCGCGCGATCACGTCGTCAAACGTTCCCGGCCCGCCGCCCGGCGCGTCGTTGAAGGTGCCGACGTGCATCTCGTACACGACCAGCTCGTTCCACGGCGGGAGGCGGAAGTCGTCGCCGCTCCAGTCGAAGTCGCGGTCGTGCAGGATCGCCTCGCCAACGGAGCTGGTGACTTCGCGCGCCCAGGGGTTGATGCGTTCGAGCGTCCGCGTGCCGTTCCGAAGGATGAATTTGTAGCGGTCGCCCGCCTTGGCGCCGGGCACGAAACCATCCCACCAGCCGGTGCCGTCGGCGGTCATGGGGTGCGTGGCCTCGACGCCGGAAAACGTGCCGCGTACGGAGGCGGCGTCGGCGAAGGGCGCCCAGACGCGGAACGCAACCCCCTCGGACGCGAGGGTGGTGCCGGGCATCGTCGGAGCGGCGCGGGTGACCGGGGGAGGGGGAGGGGCGGGGGCGGAGTCTTTGCGTCGGGCAGGCATGGGAACCTCCAGGTTGGCGTGTGGCGCAACCCCGCGCCGCACGCTTGTTGGTGGCCCGAATCCTCGGGGGAAGCAAGCGCCGAGGCGGCGGGCTGCCGACCGCCTTCGCCGCCATCAAAGGGCGCCCCGCAGCGCGCCGGCGAGCTCGTCGGGCGTGAGCACGACCGGGTTCGCCTTCATGCTGCTGGCCGCCCGCGCCTTCTCCACCAGCGGCGGCACATCCGCTCCGGTCACGCCCCAGGCGCGCAGCGGGCGGACGCCCAGGTCGGTCGTCAGCGTGCGGACCCACGCGACGCCGTCCTCCGCCGTGGCGTCGGCGCGGCCCGTGAGCAGGCGCGCGGCTTCGGCGTAGCGCGCAGGCACGCCGGACTCCGGTGCGCGGGCGCGCAGCGCAGCAAGGTTTGCCGCCATCACCGGCGCGAGCAGCGCGGCGCAGACGGCCCCGTGGGCCGCGGCAAACGATCCGCCGAGCGGCGCGGCAAACCCATGCACCGCGCCCAGCCCCGCATTGGCCAGCGCGAAGCCGCCGAACAACGCCGCCAGCGCCATGTCCGTCCGCGCCGCGAGGTCGCCGCCGTCCGCGAAGGCGCGGCGCAGCGAGCGCGCCACCCGGCCGAGACCTTCCCGGCACAGCGCGTCCACCAGCGGGTTGGCGCGTGTGCAGGTCAACGGTTCAAGGAGTTGCGTGAGCGCGTCCAGGCCCGTCGCCGCGGTCACGGCGGGCGGCAGGCTGCGCGTGAGTTCCGGGTCCACGAGCGCGACGCGCGCCAGCAGCAGCGGGCTGCGCAGGCTGGCCTTCACCCGATGCTCGCGGGAGAGCAGCACGGCGTTGCGCGTCACTTCCGCGCCGGCGCCGGCGGTGGTGGGGATGGCCATCCACGGGGCGGCCGCCCGGCACCGCGGCCGGCCGCGGCCCACGACCTCGAGATAGTCGTAGAGGTCGCCGCCGTTCGTCATGAGCGCGGCGATGGCCTTGGCGGCGTCAATGGCCGCGCCGCCGCCGAAGCCGATCACGCAGTCGCACGCCCGCAGTTCCGCCCGCGCCACTCCGGCGGCGACGTGCAGCGTGGTCGGCTCGCCGGGCACGGGGAACACCTCGTGCCCGAGCTTTTCGGCGTGCAGCGCCTCGAGGAGCGGCCGGGCGCGGTCCGGGTTCGCGCCGGTAACCACGAGCGGCCGACGGCCCAGCTCCTGCGCGAGGCGGCCCGCCTCCGCCACGGTGCCCGCGCCGAACACGATCCGCGTGGCCGTCGCGAACTCGAAGCGGCTGACGGCCTCACCAGCCGGCGTCATCGGGGAAGTGGTTGGCGTACTTCACGCTGGTCCGCGGCGCGGCCATCATGGACGCCACGGCGTCGCGCCACGCGGCGTAGTGCGGCGTCTCCTTGTGATGCACCGGCGCGTCTGCGTCGCGGTACGCCTCCGCCAGCAGGAATCGCGTCGGGTCGTCGGCCTGCTGCGCGACGTCGAAGCGCGCGATGCCCGGCTCCTGCACGCTGGCGCGGGCGTTGGCGAGCGTGGCCTCGAGAAAGGCGGCGACGTGCTCCGGCTTCACCTGGACGTGGACATGGATGATCAGCACGCACGAAGCCTAGTCACGCGGGCCGCGGTTTTTGAAGCCACGAGACGATCCTCTGGCGCCCGCTTCCCTTGACGCTCCGGCCCACGGTCGGGAAACTGGCTCCATGAAAGCCCTCCTGCC
>JBJXFY010000424.1:0-24797 GCA_046155815.1 Limisphaerales bacterium
GGAACGCGATCTCGAAGTCATCACCCAGCTTGCGCCGCACCCCGGCCTCGATCGCCTCCAGCCGCGACGCATGGAACGCCGGCGACGGCACGTAGCGGAACTCCGCCACGCCGGGCGCGTCCTGAAAGAACTGCACCGCGTACAGCCCGTCGAAGATCGCGTCGTGCATGTTGAAGGCCGTGAGCGAAATCCGCCGGCCCGTGCGGCTCACGAGGAATTCCTGCTCGCGCCCCGCGACCTCCGCCGCCACCGGCCAGGGAAATTCCGGTTCCGGATCCCGCACCGGATCGGCGAGACGGACGAAATCCCCGGTCCGGTACCGGATCAGCGGCATCGCGAGATTGTGGAAGCTCGTGCCGATCACCTCGCGGAAGCCCTCCGCGTCGGGCTCGCCAAACTCGGTGAACCCGTAGCCCGGCCAAAAGTGGAACAGCTCGGAGCGCCGGCCCTCCGCGGCGAGCACGGCGCGCTCGCTGTGCCCGTACCAGCGGAAGACGCGGCAGCCGAAGACGCGCTCAAGGAGCCGCTTCTGCGGCAGGTTCAGCCGTTCGGAGCCGGCCAGCACGCACTTCAGCGGCACGCGCCACGACTGCCCGGCGCGCTCGAGAAACTCCGCGAGCTGCAGCGCGGCCGATGGGTACGCGTGCAGGATGTCGGGCCGGAACTTCTCGATGGCCTCCAGGTACTCCGGCAGCCTCGCTTCGGTGAGGTGGCCGCTCGAGAGCATGAGCCAGCCGCGCGTGGCGTCGTATTGCGCGATGCGGCCGGCGGCGCGGTCCGTGGTGACGTGGCCGCGGATCACCGCCAGCCGCGCGCCGGGGAACCACCCCGCCCGCGTCCATTGCGCCTCGAGAAACGCCTGCTCCTTCGGCCGGCTCACGCCCTTCTGCAGGTGGAAGCCCACGGGCACGCCGGTCGAGCCGCCGGTGGTGATGTACAACCGCTGCTTCGCCGGCACCTCGGTCGAGGTCATCTCCGCGAGGTGCTGCTGGAGGTCGGCCTTCGTGGTCGTGGGGCAGGCGGCAAGGTCCGCGGGATCGTGGAAGCGGCCGGGGTTGAAGCCCGCCTCGGCGAAACGCCGCTGGTAAAATGGACAGTACGCCGCGGCATGGTTCAGCACCTGGCGCAGCTGCCGGAACTGGTACTCGCGAATCTGCTCCGCGTCCCAGTGCTCGCAGTCCCGCGCCAGGCGCTGGAACTCGGGATAGCGCCGCCCCAGCCGCCAGCCCGCCGGCAGCGCGCGCCACGCCCGGCCGACGGCGTGCTGCATGCCGTCCGGCAGCCGCTGGTAGGCCGCGAGCAGCGGATAGAGGCGGTCCTCGAGGCTCATGCGGGGACGCTGGCCGGCTCGGCAACGCTTGGCAGCAGGACGGGCCGCCGGCCCGTCACGTAGGGCGGGCAGCCCTGCCCGCCGCGGGGTTCTGCGTCGTTGAAGCCCGCGGGCTGGGAAGATGGGGCATCGCCGCAGCAATGGGGATGCACGCACTTTGGCCGCGGGCGAGGTGGCGGAGCGCTGTGCTCCGTACCGGCGCGTCGGTTTTCCGGACGGCCACTCGCCGGGCCGGAGGCCGGCGCTCCACAAAGTACCGCTGCCCGGCTCCGCCCTGCCGTTTCTTTCAAGCCGCCACCGCCCTTTCCTCCCGCTCGATCGCCCCCAGCCAGCCGAAGTGCGGGCGGAAGTCCAGCGGCTCGCCCAAATCGTCCAGCGCCGCGTGCCACGGCACGTGGTTCGAGACGATCCGGATGTCCCCCGGCTTGAAGTCCACGAAGCTCGGCGTGCGCATCGCGAACGCGCCGGCGAGCATCCGGAGCTTCCGCCAGTCGAAGCCCATCAGGGCCGCCGCGGCGCAGTCCACGGCCAGCGGATGCGTGCCGGCAAGGATCACGCCGGCGGGCTTTGGGTCCGGCGCCATCGGGCCGTTGCCCTCGCCGCCGACGATGCCGTCCACCACCGCGAGGTAGCGACGCGGGGCGGCGCGGCGGCGGCCTTCGCCGTCGTGGAAGAAGAGGCCCTTGTTCAGGTCCAGCACCATGCGCCAGCAGGTGTCATTGCCGTGCCAGTTGCCGGAGCGCACGACCTGCTGCGTGTCGCCGAAGACGAGCCGGCCGGCCTTTTTCAGCGGTACGAAGAGCCGCGAGAGCGCGGGACTGTGCTTCAGCACGCGCTTGGCCGCGCCCATCCACGAGTGCTCGACCCGCGCCTTCGCCGTGTCCGCGGGGAACTGGTCGCCGCCCTGCGCGGGCGTGCCCTCGGTGTGGTGCGGGAGCCAGTTCTTGTTCGCGTTGATGCCCACGAGGTTCTTGAGCGCGCAGGTGAGGCCGACCTTCTTGTGCGTCTTGAGCTTGGGCAGGTTGATGAAGACGTCGGCCTCCATCGGCGTCCGGCAGAGCAGGTATTCGTGCGTGGTGCCCGCGTGGCGGGCGTTGGTCTCCGCCATGTCGTAGCTTGCGCCGTAAAGCCGGCCCTGGCCCGCGAAGCCGACGAACTCGCTGCCCTCGTCGAGCCGGACGTGCGTGCTGCCGAGCGGGTCGCCGGGCAGCGCGGTCTTGGACACGGTCACGCCGTCCACGGCGTGCCACTCCTCGGGCCGCAGGTCGAGCAGGGCGATCTCAGGGCCCGGAAACTCCGCGCGGCAGCGGGCAATCATCGCGTCGAGCCGGCAGTATTCGCGGATGCGGGCAAAGGACGAATCCGTCTGCGGCGCGTCGCAGACCGTGATGCTGCCGCGCCCTTCGAGCCGCGCCGCGGCCCAGCGGATGACGGCCCCGATCACTGCGGGGTGCGTGACGACGTGCTCCCACGCGTCCGGGCCGGGGCGGCGCTCGTCATGTTCCTTCACCCAGTTTGGCTTGAGCACCACGCGGTCGCCGGGGCGGACGAAGTCGGCGGGCAGCTCCAGCGCGGCGAGGGCGGCCTCAACTTGGGCGGCCATCTGGGCCGCATCCGCGTAGGACGCCGCGCCACGCCAGAGGGCGACGCGGGCATTTCCTGCGGCGGCGGACATGCCCGGAGGATGGGCCGGGCGGCGCGGTCCGGCTACCAGCAAAGGCCTTGGTACGGCACGCCGAGGCCGGCGAGTTCCGGCCAGCCGTTCACATCCAGCAACGCGTGGTCGCCGGTGAGCACGGCGCGGAGCTCGTCCGGCGTCGCGCAGGGCTGCGCGGCCACGACCAGCCCCCGGCGGCCCAGCGCCTCCGCGAGGGTCGGCTTGAGCAGCGTGGCGAGCTGAGGCAGGCGGGCGTCCACCACGAGGCGGTTGCCGCCGAGAAAGCGCTCCGGATGCACCTGCGGGTCGAAGAGCCGCAGGCGGTAGCCGCGAGCCAGCAGCGCCTGCGCCACGTCTACCATCGGGCTTTCCCGCAGGTCGTCCGTGCCCGCCTTGAAGCTCAGGCCGAGGATCACGATTTCCTCCTGGCCGGCGCGGGCGATGTGCCCGAGCAGGTGTTCGAGGTGCGCGGTGTTGCTGGGCAGCAGGCTCTCCAGCAGCGACGCCTCGACGCCCGCCTGACGGGCGTGCTGCAGCAGGGCCCGCAGATCCTTCGGCAGGCAGGAGCCGCCGAAGGGATTGCCCGGCCGCAGGTAGGCTGGGGAGCTGTTCAGCCGCGTGTCCGCGCACAGGAGCCGCATCACCTCGCGGCCGTCCACGCCGCTGGCGGCGGCGATGCGGCCGATTTCGTTCGCGAAGGCCACCTTGGCCGCATGGAAGGAATTGCAGGCATACTTCACCATTTCGGCCGTCGCCCAGTCGAGCGGCGTTGCCCCGGCCAGCAGCGTGTCACAAAGGCCCGGCCGAGGCGGGGCGGCGTCCCGGCTGCCGACGACATGCAGCGAGGGCGAGCGGAAATCCTCAACCGCGCTGCCCTCCCGCAGGAACTCCGGCAGGAAAAACACTTCCAGCCGGCCAGCAGTGACAAGGTCCGCGGCGAACTCACGCACCAGCGACGCCGTGGTGCCCGGCAGCAGCGTGCTGCGCAGGATGACGACGTGCGGTTTCCCCGCGGAGCGGACCAGCTCGCAGATTTCCGCGAAGACCTTGCGGACAAAGCGCAGGTCCGGCGCGCCGTCGGGGGCCGGCGGTGTGCCGACGCAGACCAGCGACACGTCGCTCCCGCGCACCGCCGGCTCCGCGTAGCAGGTGGCGGCGAGCCGGCTGGCGGCGGCGGCCTCCGCGAGGATGGCTTCGAGGCCCGGCTCCGTGATGGGCGGCCGGCCGGCCGCCACCGCCTCGACCTTGGCCGGCGCCATGTCCACGCCGATGACGTGGTGCCCGCGCGCCGCGAGGCAGGCGGCGTTGACCGCGCCCACGTAGCCAAGGCCGAAGACGCTGAGACGGGGGAGGGCGGGATCGTTCATGAAGGGCGGGCCGGCTCCTCCGTTGGCGGCGCAAAGAGGCGCCCGCGCAGCCCGTCCCACAGGACGTAGAAGAGGAACAGCGAGTTGTACTTGAGATAGCGCGGCCCGAGGCGGGCCGGCTCGCTGGCCAGCCGGTAAAACCACGTCAGGCCGAGCCGCTGCATCCATGCCGGGGCGTCGGGCCGGAGGCCGGCATTCACATCAAAGGCCTGCCCCACGGTGAGCACGACGCCGCGCGGCAGCAGGGCGTGATTGCTGGCCAGCCAAGCATATTGCTTGGGGGCCCCGAGGCCGATCCATACGAAATCCGGCCGGGTGTCCCTGATCTCGCGAGCGACACGCTCCTCGTCCTCGGCGCTGAGCCGGCCATCGTCACCACAGCGACCATGGAAGCCGCCGACAAAGCGCAGACGGGGATTTAGGACGGAGTATTTTTCGCGCAGCTTGCGGCCGCACTCCTCGCTGCCACCCACCAGATAGTGGGACGTCACGCCGGACAGTCCGCGCAGGCAGTGGTCCATGAAAGTTGGCCCGTAAACCCGGTCACGCAGGCCGGCTCCGGCGCGGTTCAGGCACCAGATCAGCGGCATGCCGTCAGGAACAAACCAGTTTACGCCGCCAGTAAGCCGCCGGAACTCCGGCTGATGCCGGCGCATGGTGACGATGTGGGTGTTCGAGAAATCAACCACGACGGGCGGATCGGCCGCACTCCGAGCTTCCAGCAGCTCCGCCAGCCCGGCATAGCTGGTCAGGAGCAGCGGCGTGCCAAGCAGGCCCATCACACGAGGTACGGCCATGGGCGGGGAGGCGGGCAGCATGCCGGCGGGAGGATGCCGTGCCGGTCCCGGCGAACCAAGTTTTGCGGTGGCCCAGGCGCGCCCGCTGTTCCCCGGCACCGCCGTTCCACCTGCTTCCCCAACGGCCATAGCGAAGGCTAGCGCCGGCAGAACACGGCATCCAACTGCAGGGTGTCGCCGCTTTCGGGATGATGGATTCCCGGCTGGATAAGGGCGAGCCGGAAGCCGAGTGCCTGCATGAGGGGCAGCATTTCAGGGAAAAGCGTTTCGCCTTCGTAAAGGGGCTGAAGCGACAGTTCCATTTGGAAACCACAGATTCGGTCCACGACACCCAGGCCGCCATCGATGACGGCCCGTTCAAGCCCCTGGGTATCAATCTTCAGGAATGCATGGCGCGCCGGGGGAGCGAACTCCGGGAAGAGGGAATCCAGCGTGGCGAGAACCACCTGCTCCGTGCCGATGAACTTGGCCTCCGGTTCGGCCTCCAAGTGGGAGGGAAGCATCTTCAGCAGGGAGCTGCTGTAGGCGTTGCTCGAAACGTTCAGCGTGGCCGTTCCACACTCCCGGCCCAAGGCCAGCTGCCGGATCTCCCAGGCGGCATCGCCCGCCGCTGCGGCCCTCAACTGCCGGAAGGCCGCAGTTCGTGGTTCAAAGGAAACAATGCGCCCCGTGTAGCCGTTGTCCCGCAGCTCAAGGGCGTAGGCTCCCACGTTCGCGCCCACATCCAGCACCAAATCCGCCGCATGGCGCTGCAGGAGGGCCTGCCGCCGCTGGGCAAAGGACGTCGTTCGGTGCAGCTTGACGATGTCATAGCCAAGGCGCTGAAGGGGAGTCTTTATCAGGGACCGTAATTGCATCGGGAATCACCTATGGGAGACGGAGTCCGCTTGGCAAGGACCTGCGGGGAAGCGGGGTCGCGATTCGGGCCTCAGTTTCCGCCTCCAGGCTTCCTGCGCGCCATTTTCAGCCAGCGTTTGACTGGATGAGTTTCGTGGAGTGATCCAAGAATCCGCTGCCGAAGCGGCAATGTCGCTGCCGGAGGCAGCGAGGCTGGCCAGGTGGGCCGCGCCAGCCACGTGGAGGCCGCCAGGCCGTAGCCGCGCATCATCAGCTGGACGAGGCGCCAGCGCCAAACGGGAACCTCGCCGCCCCATTGCTCCCGTTGAATCCGTCGGCCTTCAGCAATTCCGACATCATGGTATGACGTCATGGTCTTGGAACCGCAGTGCTTCCGGAAGAATCCCCACAGGCCGGGCACGCGATGGAACTCCCCCTGGTGGGAAAGCCGGCTGAACAGGTCGTAGTCAATCGCGAACCGCAGACCTGCATTCATGCCTCCTGCCGCGAGGTACGCCGAGCGACGCCAGAAGCAGGTCTCCTGTGGAATGATCAGTGCGGCATAGGGACTTCGAGCAAGGCAAGGCATGCTCGGGCGCAGATAGAGCAGGCGGCCTGAGCCGTCTATGCAGGCGCGGTGGCCATAGGCCAATACCGCCGAGGGATCCTCGCTGAGGGCGCCTACGGCACGCTCCACGGCGTCCGGTGCGAGCAGGTCATCCGAGTTGAGGTAGGCGAGGATTTCTCCGTGCGACCGGGCGAAACCTTGCGCGATCGCGTCGCCGAAACCTCCGTCCGGCCCTGACTGCCAGTGAGCCAGCCGTGGTGCGTATCGCTGAAGAAGTTCGGCGCTGCCATCACGCGATCCGCCGTCCATGACAATGTACTCGATGGGCGCATAGGTCTGTTCCAGCACGCTCCGGAGCGTCGCTTCCAGATAGGCCGCCTGGTTGAAGGAAGGGGTAACGATGCTGACCAAGGGTCCATGACCGGTGACGGATTTCATGGACGCGAACGCATGGTCAGATGGCTGCAGTGTAGGCGGCCAAGGTCTCGCGGGCGCACCGGCGCCAGTGAAACCGCGCGGCCTGCCGCCGTCCCTTGTCAATCCGATCGACGCGGGCCGCGTCGTCCCGCAAAAGTTCACGCGCAGTGGCCAGATAGGCGGCGGGGTCGAGCGCTGTGAACCAAGCCGCCTCGCCGCCCACCTCCGGCAGGCTGGCGACCGGCGAACAGACGACCGGACACCCCAAGGCCATGGCCTCCGCAACGGGAAGCCCGAAACCCTCGTATTTGGAGGGAAAAAGAAGCGCGCGCGCGTGGCGGTAGAGCCAGACCAACTGCTCGTCCGTGACGTGCCCGAGATAATGCCAGTCTGCCGGTGGCCGGCCTTCGCCAGGCACTCCCGACCAACGAGCGCCTGCGATGCACAGTGGCGGCAGGCGTTGCCCCTCCGCGGCCGCCAGCCGGTAAGTCTCGCGCAGAAGCGTCAGGTTCTTGCCCGGCTCGAGCGAACCGACAAATAGAAAGAACTCTCCGGGTGGCAGGGGCGATGGCGGACGGCCGAATGAAGGCGGCAGGTCATGAAAGTCACAGCCGTTGTACACCACGGTCAGCCTGTCCGCTCGCACGGCCAGTCGCTGCAACGCTTCATCCGCCGTGGCTTGGCTGATGCAGATGATCCGGGCGGCCGAGCCGAGCCGCCTGAGACCCCGGAGGGTGGTGAGCCGGTGCCATGGCCGGAACCGCTCGGGAAAGCGAAGCACGGCCAAGTCGTGCAGGGTCACGACATGCGCGATGTCCGACGGCGGGTCCAGCAGGGGGCTGGCGGTGCTGTGGTACACGCTTGGCCGGGCGCGACGCAGTTGACGCGGTGCCACCCACCTGGCCCACACGACCTCCCGATAGGCGGTCTTGAGCGCCCGTTGCGGCTGCTCAAAACCGAAGTTGTCAACCGGCCATGCCAGTTCCAAAAACTCCCATTCAGCGGGATCAGCCTCCGCCTTCAGGCCACCAAGGAGGCCTCGCAAATAGCGGGCGGTGCCCGCCTTGGTGGTGTGCCGGCCGTTGGTATCTATCGCCACCCGCATCCGTTCAGCGCTTTCGGAAAACGTAGAAGAAGCTTTCCACCCCGGGGCCCGCCGCCGTGTCAGGCTCGCGGCCGAGCAGTTGAAGGCCGCCGACGGCGGCCGCGGCCTCGACCTCGGCAGTCGGAGTATGGAACACGTCGAACACGACGCTGCTGCCGTGGCTCCACTGGCGGTATCGCGTCGCGAGGCCGAAGGGAAGGCCGTCCACCAGCCTGCGCCGCAGACGCCCCGCCCATCCGCCATGATAGGCGCGGGTCGGGAGCTGGAAGGCGACGACCCCGCCCGGACGGCAGATGCGGCCAAACTCAATGATGTAGCCCCGGGCCAGCCGCCAGGGCATATGCTGCAGACAGATCAGGGAAAAGACGAGGTCAAAGCTGCCATCCGCAAACACGGACAGGTCTTCCCGCGGGTTGTGCACCACTTCCGCGTTGGGACGGTCAGCCAGAATCTTCCGGGCGTGCTCAAGCATCGTCTCGGAAATGTCGACGCCGGTGACGCGCCCGGCCCGGTTGCTCCAGGCCCGGACCAGCCGGCCCACGCCGCAGCCAAAGTCCAGCACCTGCCCAAAACGTCCCTGGGCTCCGGCGTGGCGCCCGATGCATTCCGCCGCTCGGGCAACGTCCTCTTCGCCGGTCCGCAGAAAATCCTCAAGATCCCAGCGGCGGCCACGCTTCTCCGGCAGGCTGTACACGGCCCAGAGCGGATCTTCCCGGCCCAAGGTGCGCCAGACTTCGGCGACATGGGCGAGGCTTTGTGAATCGTGTTTCATCAATCTTTGAGCGGGCTCAACTGAAGGAGGGCTGTGCGGAAAGCCGTCCGGAAGCGGGCTGCGGCGCCCTTGCCGGCAGCGGCTGGGATGCGGCACTTCGGATTCCTCCGTTCAACGAGAGGCTCAATCCTATGATGCCGGCAAACATCGGCAGGTCGAGGTCGAACTGTCCGTAGAGCGTAAGGAAAAAAACCAGTCGAACCACGAACACCGCCAGAAGGTACCGGTTGATCAGTTTCAACGACGGATTGCCGAAGCGGTAGTTGGCCAGCAGCGCACGAAAACTTGCCGTGACAAACCAAAGGAATGCCAGCAGGCCCCAGATGCCAAAGGGTATGATCAGGGTGAGGATGCCGTGGTGATAGTTTCCGGAAATGAGGGCGAACTCGTAGGACTTGTGAAGCAAGCCCCTTCGCATCGCCTCCAGCGTGAGCATGTAGTCCGTGCCGCTGTAGGTGAAACCCTTCCCCAGCCAAAAATACTTGGGGATGTCCTTGACCACCACTTCCCACATCTCAAGCCGCCAGTCGAGCGTCCCTTGGGCGTCCTGCCGGGCGACATGATCCACCTCGATAGGCAGGAAACTGATCGCGCGCTGCACATTGAGCGGAAGCCTGTCAGCATTGGAAAGCAGAGCGGCACCAGCCAGAGTCACGACTACGGCGAGGATGATGACGGCGCGAGTACGGTAGAGTCGTTCAAGGAAGAAAAGTGTGCCGAAGAGCATGGCGGTCAAAATGATGTGGCTGCGAAAACCACCAATCAGCGTGATCGCCAGCGCGGTCATCGCACCTGCGGCACGCCACGGCCGCGAAAGATCGAACAGGCCGGCCAAGCCGTAGCGCATGAGCAGGAAGGAAAACATGGCCCAGCCAGCCCAGCACAGTCCGATGTAACGGGTCATGGTCCCGCCTGTTTCCGCCGCGGCGAGCGTGCTCACCAGGCTGGAGTCCACCAGCAGGAACGCCGCATTAATGCCCGTGAGATACGCGAGATCCCCCAGGCCGGCAGTGATCGTTCCCAGCACGAACAGCGCCGCCACCCACCATACTCTCTCCTCGGGAACGGCCCGGGTGACCAGGGCGAAAAAGCCGGCGACCCCGAAAAACGCCGCCACATAACGGCTCAAACCGAAACTTGAAGTTCCCAGAGCGCGGCCTCCGATGCCGCCGGTAGCAATGGCCGTGACGAGCATGATCATGCCGAGCAGCAACAGGGGCAGCATGACCGGCTTCACGGGCAGGAACATCGGCTGCTTGAGCATCGCCCGGTGCAAGGCGGCGACGAACAGGGAGACCGCCGCCAGCAGCATGGCCAACGACGGCCGGCCGGGCAGGAAGAAGACGATGAAGCTCGCATTCCAGCTCGCGATCAGCATCTCGTGATGGAATCGGAACAGGAGTGGCGCCACCAAGGCCAGCATGAGCAGCCCCAGGGGCAGGAGGCTCGACATGTCCGTGGGCGTGGCCAGCAGATAGCCCGCCAGCAAAGCCACGAGCACCACGGCCCCGTAGAGCACCCACAGGTGCAGGTTCCCGAACGTCTTCAGCATCTGGCAACGACGGTAGAGTACAGGGCACGATGGGCCGCAACCATTTTCTCGATCGTGAGGTGCGCGGAGAGGTGGCCGGCCGCCGCTTCGCCCATCCGGGCTGCAAGCAAAGGCTGCGTGGCCAGCCGATGCAGGCAAGCCGCCGCTCCGGCAGCGTCCTCCGGCGGGTAAAGCCAGCCGGTCACGCCGTCCACCACGATCTCCGGCGCGCCCCCCACCCGTGCGGCCACGACGGGCCGGCCCGCGCGCGCCGCCTCCAGCAGCACCGTGGGGAAGGGGTCGAACTCGGTTGAGGGCACGACCAGCACATCCACCTGCCGCAGCAGTTCGCGGGCGTCCTTGACCCAGCCGATCCAGGCCATCTTCGGCCACCACGGCTCGCCGCCAAACCTCGCCCGCAGGCCGGCCATGAGCGCCTCGCCCGCGGCGTCCTGCGCCGCCCCGGCCACCACCGCCCGCCACGGCCCGGCAGACTGCCGGTCCAGATGCCCCAGCGCCTCGCAGAAGCGGTCCAGCCCCTTGCGCGCGGAAAAGGCGCCCAGGAAACCCACGCGGAACGTCCCGTCGCCGGCGGGCCACGGTTCCGGCGGTGCGGCGGGCAGGCCGTTATGGATGACCTGGAGGCAATGCGGCGGATAGCCTGCCTCGCGGCAGCGGGCCGCGACCGCCTCGGACACGCAAATCACCCGCGCGAGGCCGCGGCGTGCCAGGCTGCGCATCATCCACCTGCGCCGGGGGCGGATGCATGATGACAAGGGATCGTCATGCAGCGTGCCAACCGCCGGGCGGCGCAGGAGCCGACTCGCAAGCACGGTCAGCTCCCAGTCGCGGGCATGCCAGCCATGGACGACGTCCATGGGCGTCGCCCGATGGGTGCGTCGCAGCCGGGCCAGATTGCGGAGCAGGCCCGGCAGCGAGAAGGCGCTGTTGGACTCGATCGCCACCATGGGCGTGCCTGTGGGCACCATGCCGGCCAGGCGGGTGCCCGGGGGCACCGCGACCTGCGGGGCCTCGGGGGGCGGCAAGGTTTCGAGATAATAGCCCAGCATGCGCTCGGCTCCGGCGAAGTACTCCCCTTCGCCGTGCAGCAGCAGGACATTCATCGGGTTTGAGGCATCTGCGCCGGGCACCAGAAGGCGAACCGGGGTCGGCAGCTTGGAGCACGCCCGAATGCAGGGAAACCCCTTTTGGTGGACGGTGCAGCGGACTAACCTGTGGTCAGTGCTTGACGGTCCATACCGGAAAAACCCCCTCCCCCACCTCTGGCAGTCCGCCACCGTCTGGACATGGGCCCAGAATGGGCTGCGGCTGGGCGGCGGCCTGATCACCCTGTTCCTGTTGGTCCGCTTTCTGCCCCGGTCGGATCTGGGGATGTACTATGTCTTCATTGCGCTCACCTCGTTCCTCGGGGTGCTGGACGGTGCCTTCTCGGCCAACCTCTCCCGCTATCTGGGCTATGCGCTGGGCGGGGCGTCGGAACTGCGCGCCACGGGAATGAATGCGCCGCAGGACGGTGCACCGCCCAACTGGGGGCTGGTACACCAGCTCTTGGGCGCGCTGGCGTGGCTGTACCGCGGATTCGCTGGAGCCTGTGGCCTGCTGGTGCTGGCGGTGGGCACGCCGCTGGTCTGGCATGCCCTGCCGCAGACGCAGTCGCCCGCGCTGGCCTCCGCGGCCTGGGCGGCCAGCGTCGCCGCCGCGGCCGCGGATGTGTATGCCTCCTCGTGGCTTACGGCGCTGCGGGGCCTGAACCGGGTGCGGGAAGCCGCCCAGATCGCGACGGCGGTGCTGGCGCTCCGGCCGCTGCTGCTGTTGCTGCTGTTCGTGGGTGGGGCGGGATTGCTCGCGCTGCCAGCGGCCACGCTGGCCACGGCACTGCTGATGGCCGTGGCCGGGCGGCACCGGCTGCGGAACTGGCTGCGCCGGGAGGCGCCGCCTGCGCCGCCGGCAGCCTCGTCGTCCCGCCGCCTGCTGGGCGTGCTTTGGCCCAACACCTGGCGGGTCGGCCTGAAATTGCTCAGCCTTTACCTTGCCAGCACGGCGCTGGTCCAACTGTGCGTGCGGCGGCTGGGCCTGGAGGATGTCGCCTCCTACGGCCTGACGGTGCAGCTCGGCGCGCTGGCCCACGGCTTTGCCACCGCCTGGACTCTCGTGAAGCTGCCGCTGGCCACGCAATATCGGGCGGCCGGGCGCACCGCCGAACTGCGCCGGCTGCTGTGGGGCCGGGTGTGGCTGCAGGATCTTTCCTACCTGACCGTGGCCGCGATGATCGTGGCCGCCGGCCCTTGGTTGCTGCGTGCGGCCGGCTCGGACAAGGTGCTGCTGCCCGAACCTTGGCTGACGGTGTTCTTCCTGAACGGCTTCCTTTGGATGGGCTACTCGTTCTGGACCTTCCTGATCACCACGGAAAACCGCGTGCCGTCGCTCTGGCCGACGGTGGCGACCAGCGTCCTGACGGTTCTCGCCGCCTACGGGCTGGAACGGTGGACGAGCCTCGGGGTTGGCGCGCTGGTGCTGGCACCGCTCCTGAGCGGCCTCATGTTCAACTACTGGTACTGGGCGGCCTGCGGCGCCCGCACGCTCGGCACCACCCGGCTGCGTTTCTTCCTCCGTGCTGATGGTGCGACCGGCTGAAGTCGCAGGCTCGACGGCCCGGCCCCTTGTCCTGAAGCTCTCCTGCACGACATGCCGTCATCCGCCCCGCCCTGCCCGCTCTGCGATGCGGGTTCATCCGAGATCCTGGATGAGCTGCCAGTCGCGGATCTCGTAGCCGAGTACCGCCGGCAGCTCGGCGTGGCGGTGGAGGACCAGTTTCCGGCCGGCCTGCAGGGCGTGATGCTTCGGCGCTGCGGGGGTTGCGGGCTGGAGTTCCATGATCCGCCCTGCCCGGGCAGCGCGGATTTCTACGCCCGGCTCTCGGCCGCACCGGGGTATTACGCGCCGACGCGCTGGGAGTTCGGGGAGACGGCGCGCCGCCTGCCGTCAACCGGCCTGGTCGTGGACGTGGGCTGCGGCGACGGACGATTCCTGGAAACGATTCCTCACGCCGAACGGCTGGGGCTCGAGTTCAACCCCGCCGCCGTGGAACGCGCGGTGGCGGCGGGCTTGCCCGTGCGCCGGGGCGGGCTTGAACTGGTGGCCGACGGAAGCGCGGCGGCCGTGTGCCTCTTCCAGGTGCTGGAGCACGTCACCGCCCCGCGCGCACTGCTGGGGGAGGCCGCCCGCGCACTGCGGCCGGGCGGCCTCCTCGCGGTGGCGGTGCCGAACAATGACGACTTCCTTGGCCGGGCCATGTTCCAGCCGTTGAACGCGCCGCCTCACCATCCGCTGCGCTGGACCCGCGCCGCGCTGGAGAGCGTGCCGCGTCAGGTTCCACTGCGGCTTGATGCCCTGGTCGCGGAACCGCTCCAGCCGGAGCACCTCTTTGGCTTCCGCCAGGAGCGGATCACCCGCGCGTTGACCGGCCTGCGTGGCGGCAGACCATGGCCGCGACTAAGGCGCACGACGACAACGGTGCTGGCCCGGCGGGTGGCCAACGCGCTGGCCCTGCTGCAGATGCGGCTCAGGCCCGCGATGCCTTCCCAGCCGCCGCCCGGTCATTCCTGGCTCGCCATCTACCGTCGCCCCTGAAGCCTTCCGCATGTCCGACCCGACCCGCGTCCAAGACCCGGCCTACCTCGGCGAGGCCCTGGCCGCGGACCATTATCTGAGATCGCGTCTGCAGCCCCGGCGGCGACAGGGGGATTACCTGATTCTGCGCGACATCCTCGCATTGCTGGAACCTTTCGCCCGGGGGGTGCGAGGGCGCCTGTTCGACTACGGCAGCGGAGGTGCGCCATATCGGGCTTTGTTTCCAGGCATAACGGACTATGTCCGGGCGGATGTGACACCGGGTCCGCAGGTGGACCGTCTGCTGGCTTCCGACGGGCGCACCGAGGAGCCGGAAGCCAGCTATGACGCAGTGCTTTCCACCCAGGTGCTGGAACACGTCGCGGAGCCGGCTGTTTATCTGGCTGAATGCCGGCGGATTCTGCGGCCTGGGGGAAGGCTGTTCCTCACGACGCACGGAATGTTCGAGGAGCATGGCTGTCCCTACGATTTCCATCGTTGGACGGGGCGCGGGTTGGTGCGGCAAGTTGCAGCCGCCGGATTGGAGATACAAGCCGCCCACAAGCTCTGCACGCAGTTCCGGGCGGTAATCCAGTTGCAGCACTATCTTGTGGCCGCCCTCCGTCAGCCGGACCGGCCATTGATCCATTATCCGCTCGCGGTGCTGCGTGCAGCCTATTTCCGGCTGGGCGTGCCGGTGTCCAACTGGCTTGCCGATGCATTTCCAAGCCATGCGCTGGCGAGCACGGAAGCCGATGCCGTGACGGTCTATGTGGGGGTCGCAGTCGAAGCGCGGAAGGCCCGGACGGTGCCGCCGGGCACTTGACGGTGACGGGCCGGCAGGGTTCGGTGTTTGCATGAGATGCCACGCTGCCGGCGGATCCGCTTGGAGCGGATGGCTTGGTGGCGGAACCTGGTGGTGGACCGCCCTGCTGTTTCCTGCCGCACCTCTCCAGGCAACCGGTCCGGTTGCCGCCGAGTTTGTGCCGCCCGTCGCAAATCTTGAGGCGGGGATGGTTGCGGGGGATCCTTATGGCGCAGCTCAGGTCTTCACTGCCGAGGCATCCGGCCAGGTCGAATCCATCGCCCTCCTTCTGGGCCGCAACGGCTGGGATTGGCCCGGCGACCTGACTTTTTCCCTGCGGCTGCTCTCGACCAGCGGAGAACCGGGGGGTGAACTCGGATCGGCGCTGCTGCCGGCCTCGCTGGTGCCCGACACACGGATCCCCGTGTTGTTGCAGGCGCGGTTGGATGGACCGAGCGTTTTCATCGAGGCAGGGATGCAGTATTGCCTCAACACCCGCGCGTCCTCCGGTGCATGGTCGTGGCACGGTGTGCATACGAACCCGCCGCATGGAGGGACTAGTTCGCCTCCGGCGGGATATCCGGGAGGGACAGCCTTGACCACGCCGGACGGGGGAGCGAGTTGGGTTGTACAACCCGCAATGGACCTCGGGTTTCAGGTCCATCTGATCCCGGAGCCGTGCGCCGTTGGAGTGCTTGGAATGGGCATCTTGGGTTGGGTGGGCCTGTGTCGCTGCGGTCGGCGTGACTGACCATCCGGTTTCCTGCGGGTCCCTGTTCTGCGGAGCGGGGACGCCCAGAGTTGGTGCAACCGTGGAATCAAGGCGTTCACCTCCGCGGTAGGGCGACATTTTTGTCATGATCTGGCTGCGGAAACTCTTCCGCTGGATGCCGGCCGCCGCTTCAGTTGCCTCGGCGGCGAGGGTCGGCCGGGGTCTGGCTGACTTTCAAGGCGTAGCCGTGACGACGCGACAGGTATGCTCGGAGATTCGTTTCCGGTCCGCTGTGCCGAGGCATTTGAACGGCAGGCGTGCGACACTGAAGACGCCCAACGGACGATCCGGGGCCACGGAGTTGTTCCACGACGGCAGGTAGCCGGGCCAGTTGTTCGCGAACAACATTCCGGGGGCCAGTACTGAGCTGCGCGGCAAGCCGGAGCATTTCGTGCGCGGCGTGGCGACCGCCCCGCCCGAGGGAAGGAACGCTGACCCGCCATCATCCGCAGGACGGCCGCGGACGACGAAGTTGCCGTAACCGCCTTGCCCGGATCGGCGTCCTGTCACAATCTGGTGAAAGTTCGCACTGATTCCGTTCCGGCACGCCTCGGCCGGGCGGGCTTTTTCTGAAATGCCGTTTCATCGCCGTATCCGCCCGTTGTCCGGGATTCCCGCAGGGTTGAGGGCCACAGTCCTCGTCGCGACGCTGCTTACGCTCCCGGACGTCCGGGCGCTGAATCTCCCCGCCCACACCGCCCCGGCCGGCTACACGCTGGTGGATGCCCTCCCTGGCCTGGTTTTGTCCGAGCCGGTGGCCGTCGTCAGCCCGCCGGGCGAGACGAACCGCCTCTTCATCGCCGAGCGCACCGGGCTGGTGTGGGCCGTCACCAATCTCGCCCTGCCGAACAAGACCCTGTGCGCCGACCTGCGGGCCGACCTCGACCTCAGCTTCATCGAGCAGGGCCTGCTGGGCTTGGCCTTCCACCCCGGTTTTGCGACCAACGGCCAAGTCTTCTTTACCCGAACCGCCCGCACGGCCACGACCGCCGGCAGCCAGAACGCCATCCAGCTCCTGCGCTTGACGATTCCGCCAGGAGCGGCGGCCGTGGACCCGGCTTCGCAGACGTTCATCTTCGCCCAGCCGGACTTCTCCAACACGCACAATGGCGGCGACCTCCACTTTGGACCGGACGGCTACCTCTACGTCTCCTGCGGCGACGAGCTGCCGGCCGCCAAGGACATCACCGCCAACCGTCAGCCGCTCGATGTGGGATTCTTCGGCGGCATCCTGCGGATCGACGTGGACCGCCGGCCGGGCAACCTGCCGGCCAACCCCCACCCCGCCGCGACGGCGAACTACCTTGTGCCGGCGGACAACCCCTTCGTGGGCCTGACGAGCTACCAGGGCATCGTTTACGACCCCGCGAAGGTCTGCACCGAGTTCTGGGCCGTGGGCTTCCGCAATCCGTGGCGCATGTCCTTCGACCCGCCCACGGGCCGGCTCTTTGCCGGCGAGGTCGGCGGAGGTTGGGTCGAGGAAATCAACCTGGTCGAGCGCGGGGAGAATTACGGCTGGCCCTATCTCGAAGGCGACTACCCCAACCAGCCCAACCTGCTGGCCACCGGCTTCACCTCCCGGCCGCCGCTCGTCAGCTACGACCGCCTCGGCGTGTACCTCGGCGCGGCCGTGATCGGCGGGGTGGTGTACCGCGGGGCGGAATTTCCGCCGCTGCATGGCCGCTACCTCTTCGGCGACTCCCGCCAAGGGCACATCTGGGCGATTGACCCGGACTCGCCCGTCCAGCCGCCGCCCATGGAGCGGCTGGCCACCGACATCGGCCTCTCCGCGTTCGGCCGCGACCCACGCGACGGGGGCGTGCTGGTGGTGAACTTCATGGACGGCCGCATCAAGAAGCTCGCCTACGTCTCGCCCGCGGATGCCCTCGACGTGCCGCCCACGCTCGCGGAAACGGGTGCCTTCGCCGACCTCGCGAGCCTGACGCCGGCCGCGCAGCTCGTGCCCTACGCCGTCAACGCGCCGTTCTGGTCCGATCATGCGATCAAGCAGCGGTGGCTGGTGCCCGTGCCGGGCCAGCCGGTCGGGTTCCGCACGAACGAGAACTGGCACTTCCCGGCCGGCACCGCGTGGGTGAAGCACTTCGACCTCGAGCTGGTGAAGGGCGACCCCGCCTCGCGCCGTCGGCTCGAGACGCGCTTCCTCGTGAAGACCGACACGGGCGCCTACGGAGTGACGTACCGCTGGGATGACTCGCAGACGAACGCCGTCCTCGTGCCGACGGAGGGGTTGGACGAGAGCTTCGCCGTGCTGGAGGGCGGCCTGATCCGCACCCAGCAGTGGCGTTACCCCAGCCGCGCGGAATGCCTGTTCTGCCACAGCGAGCCGGCCGGCTACGCCCTGGGCTTCAGCACGCGGCAGCTCAACCACGTCAACGACCTCGGCGGCTCGCCGGAGAACCAGCTTGCCCGCCTGCACCGCTTCGGCTGCCTCGACACGCCCGGCGGCGACCCGGCCCGGCTGCCCGCCTTGGTCGCCGTCACGAACACCGCCGCGCCGCTCGAACAACGCGCCCGCTCGTATCTCGACGCCAACTGCAGCTCCTGCCACCTGCCCGGCTACCTCGCGCACAGCACCGCGAAGTGGGATGCCCGCAGCGCCACGGCCTTTGACGCGACAGGCCTGCCGACCGGACATCTGCTGATTCCGGGTGATCCGACCAATTCCTTCCTCCTCCAGCGCGTGGCCAACAGCCTCTGGCCGCACAGCGTCCGCATGCCTCCGGTGGGTAGCACCGAACTGGACCAGGCGGCCGTCGCGATGCTGTCCGAATGGATTGCCGCCCTGCCGGAGGCGCCTTGGGAAAGGCTCGACCTCGGGACGTCCGGTGCGGCCGGCAGCAGCACGCTGGACGGCGGCCGCCTGACGTTGACCGGTGCCGGCCGCCTGCCCGCCGGCCTGGACGATGCCGGACACTTCCTGCTCCGGCCGCTGCCCGGCACCAATGCCACGCTCACGGCCCGGCTCGCCCGCTGCGAGACGGCCGCCGCCGAGGCCGTGGCCGGCCTGACCTTCCGGCAGGGCACGGGGCCGGACGACGCCCAGGTCACGCTCGGCTGGCGCAAGCATGGCAGCATCGTCGCCATCCTCCGCCGGACACCGGGCGGGGCTGCGGAAACCCGCGTGCTGGCCGGACCCGGCGCGACGCGGCTCAGGCTGGTCCGCGAGGGGGGCCTTGTCCGCGGCTTCGCCGCCGCGGATGGGGGAGCATGGCTGGAGGTCTTGCACGAGCCTTTCCCCTACGCGGAGCCGGGGCAGGCCGGAGCAATGGTGGCCGCCTCAACTCCCGATTACCCGGCCAGCTTCTGGCTGGAGGAGTTTCAACTGGAATACCCTCTGCCGCCCGCGGTGCCGGCGGACGTCAGCACCGGGATCGTGGACGCGGCCTCGCAGGGGGACGGCAGCGAAGTGTATGGAACCGGCGGCTGGTGGATGCCAGCCATCAGCCAGTCTCCGCCGCCGGAGGCGACGCTGGAGATCGTGCGCGGCTCCACGTTCGTGTGGGGATTCAACTCTGGCGACCGCCGCGTGCTGCGCATTCCCGGCTCCATCGACCGGAAGCCGACCACCTGGTTTTCCAACGACGAACTGCTGCTCGACCTCACCTTCGGCGACAACGAACCGCATCGTGTCGGCCTGTACTTCCTTGACTACGACGGCGGCGGGCGGCGGGCGCAGACTCTTGAGTTCCTCGATCCCGCGACCGGAACGGTTCTGGAGAGCCGGGAACTCTCCAACTTTGGGAACGGCCTGTGGGTGGTGTGCGACATCCAGGGCGCCGTGCGGCTGCGGATCACCAACCGTTCGGACTTCGGCAACGCGGTGCTCTCCGGCATCTTTGTCGGGCCCTTGCGTCGCCCCCGGCTCTCGGTGGACGTCGAGTCGCCGGCCGCTCCGGTGGTTGTTCCACTGCCTGGCGGGCTGGCTTTTCGGGCGCAGGTAGGGGGGCGCAACCTCGTCGGCGTCCAGGTTGAGTTTTTGGTGGACGGGCGGCGGGTGGCGGAGGCGGCGGAACCGCCGTTTGAGGCGGTCTGGCGGAACCCGCTCGCTGGCCCGCACGAACTGCGCGCCCGGGTGACGGACTCGACGGGCCGCACGCGCCTGAGCGACCCGGTGACGTTCATGGTAGGTCTGCCCGTGGCCAATGTTCGGCTCGTCGGTCACGACGATTTGACCCTCGGGGACTGGCCATCCTCCTACGGCCATGAACTCGCGTGGTTTCCTGCCGGGGCGCCTGTCGGCGTCACGGGCGTCAAGCTGGAGCTGGGCAGGGCGGAGGTCTTTTCCTTTGGGCTGACCGACGACCGGCGCGCCCTGGCCCAGGGGGATGTGCGGCCCGCCTCCTGCTGGTTCAGCGCCACCAACATGTCCTTCAGCGTCACCACGACGGACGGCCGTCCCCGGCGGGTTTCGTTGTACTGCCTCGACTGGGACTACGCCGGGCGGGAGCAGCGCATCGAGGTCATTGACCCGGTCACCGGCGCGATCCTGGACCGCCGCGATGTCACGCACTTTTCCGGCGGTCGCTACCTGACGTGGGAGATCACCGGGGCGGTGGAGTTCCGCGTGACGGCTCGCGTGGGCAACGCGGTCGTCAGCGGCGTCTTCGCAGACCCGGCACCGGCCGCAGCGGAATTCCTCGGTGCCGATGACATGACCCGCGGCGACTGGCGAGGCATTCTCGGCAGCGGGGGGTGGAGCTTCGCGGGCCTCGGGGAGTCCCTGCCTGCCGGGGTCAGCACCAGCCTCCGGCAGGGCGATTACTTTGCCTGGACGGACAACACCGGTGAGCCACGGGCCGTCGCGGCGGCGGACGGGTCGCTGCGCCGCCCGGCGTGCTGGTTCGACTGGAATGCAGTGGAGATGGATTTGGCGCTGCCGGACACGCCGCAGCCGCTGGCGCTGTACTTCCTCGACTGGGACAACGCCGGGCGGGTGCAGACCGTGGAACTGCTCGAGGCGGCCTCCGGCCGGGTGCTCGACCGGCAGCGCGTGGCGGACTTTGCCGCCGGCCGGTGGCTGAAGTGGCGCGCCCGCGGAAACCTGCGCGTCCGCATCATTCCGGAGACCAGCAACGCCGTCCTGTCGGGCGTCGCGCTCGGCGAGGCCGCCGATTCGTTTGCCAGCCTGGTCCGGCAGGATGACACGACGCGCGGCAACTGGCCCCCTGCGTACGGCGGGCGGGGCGTTCTGCTGCCCTTTGAGCCGGCCTTCCTGCCGGACGGGACGAAGATCCTGGTGCAGCACGAAGGCGAATTCCAATGGGAGGAGTGGCCCGCCGATGTTCGGGCCGTGCTGCGGCCGGACAGCCTCCTGCGCCGGGCGGCCTGCTGGAAGTCCGACTCCACGCTGGCCATCACCGCGGACCTCACGGCGTCCGGCCGCCGCGTGGTCACGTTGTACCTGCTGGACTGGGACGGGCAGGACCAGCGACCTCAGACCGTGACCATCGTGGACGCGGACACCGGCCGGCTGCTGGACCGGGTGGAGGTGGCCGCCTTCAGCGGCGGCCGGCACCTGAGCTGGCTGGCCGGCGGGCGGGTCCGGTTCGAACTCGTGCCCGCCGTCTTCAACGCCGTCGTCAGCGGCATCTTCCTCGACCTGCCGGACGCATCCACGGCAGCTGCGACCTTCGTGCGGGAAGACGATGCCACCCGCGGCGACTGGCCGGGCACTTACGGTGACGACGGCGTTCTGCTCGCGGGCGACGCCGTGCGGCTGCCGCTCGGGGCGGCGGCGGAGTTCCGGCAGGCCGCGCCCTTTGTCTGGCACGACGCGCCCGCCGACCCGCGAGCCCTGTGGCGTGATTCCAGCGCAGGCCGCGTGGCCGCGTGCTGGTACGACTGGCAGGCCGTGACGCTGGACCTGACGCTGCCCGGCGACGCGCCGCAGCCCGTGGCGCTCTATTTCCTCGACTGGGACACGGCCGATCTGCGCACCGGCGAGGTCGAGGTGCTGGACCGCCTCTCGGGCCGGCTGCTGGACCGCCGGCCGCTGGCGGCCTTCAGCGGCGGCCGTTACCTCGCCTGGAACGCCACCGGACCGCTGCGCTTCCGCGTCCGCGCAGACACCGCCAACGCCGTGCTGAGCGGAGTGTTCTTCGGCATCCCGCCGGCCGCGCCGGAGCCGGAACCCGATCCTGGTCCCGGTCCCGGTCCGAGACCGCTGCCGCTGGCGCCGGCGGGGCGTCTATCCGTGGCAGTGACGGACGGCGCGATCCAGCTTGCCTGGCCCGCCGGGGCCGGCCGGACGCTCGAGACGGCCGTGGCCTTGGAAGGGCCGTGGTCGCCCGTGGCACTGCCTGCCGCCGGCACGGGGGATACGGGCACGTTGACGCTGCCCGGCGACGAGCCGGCCCGCTTCTACCGTCTGCGGGACGACGGCATCCGGTAGGGTGTGGCCTCCGGCCGCGCTGGCCGGCCTGGAAAGCCGGCCCCACCCCTACGCGCCGCCGGTCCGGCTTTTCAGGCAGGCTCTGATGACGGCCGTTTCGCTCCGGACACAGGCGCGCGTGGAGCGACGCGCCCTGCCGTCATTTCGGGGCCAGGCCCTGGTCCTGCATCAGGCGGAGGTAGGTCTGCGCCGGCTCGTACGGCGGCCAGCCCTGCCGCGTGGACTTGATGAACCAGTCCCACGCCGCCCGGTGGTCGCCGGTGCCCAGCGCGTGCCAGCCGAGGTAGAACGACGTGACGCGGCCGTTCGGGTCCACCTTGAGCGCCTGCTGGAAGGCCGCCGCGGCCTCGTCGTGGCGCTCGAGGAACGCCAGCGCGCGGCCCAGGCCGAGATGGTTCGAGCGGTTGAAGGGATTCAGCTCCACGGCGCGCCGGAACCACGTCACCGCCTCCTCGGCGTACGCGGTCGCGCCGGTCGTCACCGCCGTGGCGCGCAGGCGGAGGTTTTCGCCGAGGTCGTAGGCCGTCTGCGGATTGCGCGGCTCGACGGCCCACGCGGCGCGCAGTTCGCGCTGCGCCGCGTCGCCGCCGCCGGGGAGCCGCACGGCGCGCGCGAGGTGGAGGGTTTCCCGCCCGCGCCGTCCGAGGTCCCATCCCAGCGCCGCCAGCAGCGCGGCAATGACCAGCGTGGCGGCCACCCGCCAGGCCCAGTGCGAGGGAATCCACCAGGCGTCGGTCGCGAAGCGCATGTGGCCGGTGAGCAGCGCCATCCACGTCACCGCGACCAGCGCGTTGGCGGGGATGCGGAAGTTGAAGTCGAATGCGCCGTGGACGAGCAGCGCGAAAAGGCCGCCCGTCGCGCCGAGCACGAAGGCGTACTTGCTCGAGCGCTTCACCTCGAGGTCGGCCGGCGTGCGCTTGACCTGGCCGTAGGTCCGCCAGACGCCGTAGCCCAGGAGGAGCCACGGCAGCGAGATGGCGGCGGCGCCGGCCACGCCCCAGTCGGCGAGCGTCTCGAGGTAGTCGTTGTGCGCGTGCTCGGGATCGCCGTGGACCCACTCGCTGCGGTACTGGTTGAAGCGCGTCTGAAAGTGGCCGGGGCCGACGCCCCAGGTCTGGTGGTCACGCCACATCGCGATCGTGGCGGGCCAGATGACCTGGCGGGAGTTGCGGGCGATTTTCTCCCCTTCATTCAGCCCTTCGGTCACCCGTCGCTTCAGCGCGACATCCCGCTGGACGACGATCGTCCCCACCAGCGCGGCAGCGGCCAGCACCGCGAGCCCGGCCGTGGCGAACCACCGATAGTCGCGGTTCAGCAGCAGCAGCAGGAACACGAGCGCCAGCCCGCCCGCCGCGGCCACGATGCCGCCGCGGGACAGCGTCATGCCCAGCGCGGCGAGCATCGCCACCAATGCGTACACGACGAGCACCCGCCACACCGGCCTCATCCGTCCGGCGATCGCCAGCGCCGCCGCCAAAGGAATGAGCAGCGCGAGGAAGCCGGCGAAGCTGTTCGGGTTCACGAAGCTGCCGCCCGCGCGCCGGCCGTACTGCCCCCCGCGGCTCAGCCCCCACACGGCGTCGCTGGTGGTCGCAAACTGATACGCCGCCAGAAAGGCCAGCAGCGTCGCCAGCGCCAGCAGGCCGCCGGCCACGGCCAAGGTCGTCGTCTGCCGGTGCAGGTTGTTGACGATGACGAAGAACAGCGCGGCGTAGGTGACGATGCGCAGCAGCTCGCCGCGCGCGACGTACTCGACCGGCGCCTCGGAGTACCGCCAGACTGCCCAGCCCACGAACAGCAGCACGCCCCAGCACACCGGCGGCCAGAGGATGCGCTGCGCGGGGTTCAGCCACAGGCGCACCGCCGAGACCACGGCTGCCAGCGCCACGATGCCCTGCACCACCAGCCATTCCTGCGTCCGCACCGCGCCAAAGCCCAGCACCGCGAAGCCCAGCGCCCCGCTCACCAGCCCGAGGATCAGCCATTCCAGCCAGCGGTCCACCGTGTCTTTGTCCATTTGCGTTGCGAAACCGTAACGGGCCGCCACCACGGGAAACAACCGGCATCATGCCACCACTGCCCGGCTCAATCCCGCCGTGGCGGCGAAGCCCCGCCAAGGGAAGGGTAGCGGCTCTGCCCGGTTGCGGGGAAATTCCCGCCCGTTGCTTGGCGGCGGGTCTGTTGCGAGGCAGGCTCATGCCCGATGCGGACCTCACCGCCAATGGCCATGCTCATCACGCGTACCCTCATTCCAGTCTTCCTCCTCGCTTCCCTCGGTGCGGCCGAGCCGCCGCGGGCGGCGCGCAGCGTCCACCTCGGCTGGCTGGCGCCGGACGCGGAGGCGTTCCACGTCGAAATGGTGGTCGAGCAGACCACGCCGGGCAGCTTCTTCATGGCCGCCGGCTGGGACACGGGCTACTTCGGCGTCCAGGAACTTACGGAGGGGAAGCACGTCGCGATCTTCTCCGTCTGGGATCCGACCGCGGGCGACGACCCAAATGCGGTGAAGACCGAGGAGCGCGTCGAGCTGCTGCACGAGGGAGCCGGCGTGCGGATCAAGCGCTTCGGTGGCGAGGGCACCGGCGGGCAGTGCATGACGGACTTCGCGTGGACGGTGGGCGGGACGAATCGCTTCCTCGTCGTCGGCCGGCCGCAGGATCAGAAGACGGCCTACGAGGGCCACCTGTACGACCCGGCGACGAAGGGCTGGCGGCATCTCGTCACCTTCCGCACACGCACCGGCGGCCGGGCGCGGCGAGCTGGTCCTCGACCATCGCCGCGCGCTGCGCCGTCCAGT
>JBJXFY010000182.1:0-20832 GCA_046155815.1 Limisphaerales bacterium
CGAGCGCCTCCTCGAACTGCCGCGGCAGCTCCTCGAGTGCGCGGATGAGTTCGAGGGCGCGCGTCGGCGGCAGGTTGCGCAGCCGCCCGAGACGCAGACCGAGCAGCATGAGCGTCACGGCCTGCGCGGTGAAGGCCTTGGTCGAGCGAGGCCACGCCGATCTCCGGACCTGCGTGCAGGTAGATGCCGCCGTCCGCCTCGCGGGCGATGGTGCTGCCGACGACGCTGCAGAGCGCGAGCGCGGTGTGCCCGCGGCGTCGTGCTTCGCGCAGGCCGGCCAGCGTGTCGGCCGTCTCGCCGGACTGTGTGATGGTGAGCACGAGGATGTGCTTGTCGAGCGGGGCGTTGCGGTATGGGAACTCGCTGGCGTACTCGACCTCGACCGGTATTCCGGCCAGCTCTTCTATCACGTATTCGCCCAGCAGGCCGGCGTGCCAGCTCGTGCCGCAGGCCACGATGACGACGCGGTCCACGGCGCGCAGTTCGGCGGCGGAGAGGTTCAGCCCGCCGAACCGGGCGGTGAGTTCCTCGCGGTCCAGCCGGCCGCGCAGGACATGCCGAGCGGTCTGGGGCTGCGCATGGATCTCCTTGAGCATGAAGTGCGGGAAGCCGCCACGGTCGGCCACCGTCGCATCAAGCTCGATCCGCCGCACCTCGCGCGCCGCGGCCTCGCCCTCGAGGCGCCGGATGTCAACGCCCCCCGCGCGGACCGTGGCCAGGTCGAAGTCGTGCAGGTACACCGCGTCGCGCGTATGGGCGACGAGCGCGCCGGCATCGCTGGCCACGAAATGCTCGTCCTCGCCCATGCCGATGATCAGCGGCGAGCCGCGGCGGGCCGCCACGATCACGTCCGGCGCGTCCGCGGCGACCACGGCGATGCCATAGGTGCCGATCACCTGCCGCAAGGCCTCGGCCACAGCCGCGGCGAGCGGGTGCTGGTCGCCGGCCAGCCCGCCGCGCGTCCGCCCGTACGCCTCGCCGACCAAGTGGGCCGGCACCTCCGTGTCCGTGTCCGAACGGAAAGCGTGGCCGCGGGCCGCGGGCGCGCGCCGCAGGATGTCGTAGTTCTCGATCACACCGTTGTGGACCGCCGCCACCCGGCCGGCGCGGTCCAGGTGCGGGTGGGAATCGGCGTCCGTGGGCGGTCCGTGCGTGGCCCAGCGGGTGTGCCCGATGCCGGTCGCGCCGGGCGGCGGCTGCGCCGCCAACAGCGGGGCGAGGCCGGCGTCGAGGCGGCCGGCCTTCCGGAGCAGGGTCAGGCAGTCGTCGTTCACGGTGCAGACGCCCGCGCTGTCATAGCCGCGATACTCGATCCGCCGTAGTCCTTCCAGCAGCAACGGCGCGGCGGCGCGCCGTCCCACGTAGCCCACGATGCCGCACATGTACGTGAAATTGACGATCGCCGCCCTTGCACCTTGCGAGTCGCGGCAGGGACACGCTATAAACGCGTCAACACCCCCGCAACCCATGCCCCTCCCAAGGTCGCCAGTCGAGTTCAACAACCGGGTCCTGTGCGTCATCATGGGCGGCGGCCAGGGCACTCGCCTCTTCCCGCTCACCCGCGAGCGCTCCAAGCCTGCCGTCCCGCTCGCCGGCAAATACCGGCTTGTGGACATCCCCATCTCGAACTGCATCAACGCCGGCCTGAAGCGCGTGTACGTCCTCACCCAGTTCAACTCCGCCTCCCTCCACCGCCACATCTCGCAGAGCTACAAGTTCGACCACTTCTCCCGCGGCTTCGTGGACATCCTCTCCGCCGAGCAGACCTTCACCAGCACCACCTGGTACGAGGGCACGGCCGATGCGGTGCGGAAGAACCTCATCCACCTGCTCACCCAGGAGTGGGATTTTGTGCTCATTCTCAGCGGCGACCAGCTCTACCGGATGGATTACGGGGCAATCCTCGCCCAGCACCTTGAGAGCGAGGCGGACCTGACCATCGCCACCATTCCGGTGGACCGCGCCGCCGCCACCTCGCTCGGGATCATGCAGATCGCCGACGACCGGCGGATCACCCGCTTTGTGGAGAAACCGAACGAAGCCGCCGTGCTCGACTCGCTCCGGCTCACGCCCGGATTGCGGGCATCCTTGCACGTTCCCGGCGAGGAGGACCGGTTCCTCGCCTCGATGGGCATCTACGTCTTCAACCGTGCAGTGATGCTCAAGCTGCTCGAGAACAGCCACACCGACTTCGGCAAGCACATCATCCCCCAGGCCATCGGCACGCACCGGGTCTTCTCGCACGTCTTCCAGGGCTACTGGGAGGACATCGGTACCATTCGCTCCTTCTTCGAGGCCAACCTCGACATGACCGCGGAACTGCCCCGGTTCAATTTTTTCGACATGAACGCGCCGATCTACACCCGGCCGCGGTACCTCCCGGCCTCGAAGTTCAACGGCGCGCACCTCGACCACGCGGTCATTTCCGACGGCTGCATCATCAACCGCGCCTCCATCTCCCGCAGCGTCATCGGTGTCCGGACCATCATCGAGGAGGGCGCCATCCTCCACCGCACGGTGGTCATGGGTTCGGACTACTTCGAGTCCGCGGAGTCCATTGCGCAGAACCGCGAGACCGGCCGGCCGCCGGTCGGCGTCGGCCGCCATACGCGCCTCGAGGACGCGATCATCGACAAGAACGCGCGGATCGGGAGCTTCTGCAACCTTTCGCCCCACGGAAAGACGGAGGACGTGGACCATCCGCTCTACTACGTCCGCGATGGCGTCCTCATCATCCCCAAGAACGGGGTGGTGCCGGATGGCACCACGATCTGAGCGCCGCGGATGCGAAGCGCGCGGGCGGAAAGCCCCGACGAGGGGTACGAGGGTGTCTGCCCATGGGATTTCCGCTTGGCGATTGACGGACCCTCGGCCCGGGAGGCAACGCTGGCGGCATGCCCTTGGCCTCACACCGGGCGGACGACAACCCGGCCCTGCCATTGCTACTGTTCCTGTTCCTGGCGCTGGGCGCCCTCGCCCACAGCGGGCACCTGGCCTCGGTCCATGACACCGTCGCCGCCGTCGCGCTGCGGCTGAAGGCCCAGTTGCCGGAGGCGGAACTGCGGAATCTCACCGCCACCACTGCCGAGGGAGTGCTCACACTGGCCGAACGCGAAGTCCTGGGCGCGCACCACCTGACCTTCCGCATGAACGCGCCGGCGGTGGTCACCGTGTTCCACGAGGCGCCGCCGGACTCCGCGCCCTTCTGGCTGGCGGAGCGCGGCTTTCAGCCCACCGGCGAAGTGCTGGACGCGGCCGGCAAGTCCTTCGCCGGCCGGGCGCGGGCGTTCCCACCCGGCGAAGTCGGGCTGGGCGTCAACTCGCTCCAAGGCGGCGGCGAGCATTACTTCGTCGCGCTGCGGCCCGTGAATCCGGCGGACTCGCTGGCCGTGACGGACCTCTACCCGGGCCAGCTCCGGCTGGGCGAACTCTGCGCCGGCGCACAGCCTTGGGCGGACCGCGACGCGGCGTTCACGAACGTCCCGCCCGCGCTGGCAGGGCAGATTCTCCTCCGCACGGAGCGCGCGCGGCGGAACGACGCCCAGCTCGTGAACATCTTCCGCTGGACGCCACATCCCGCCAACGCTCGGCCCGACCAGCTCGTGCTCACCTGGAGCGGCGACCCCAAGACCACCCAGGCCATCCAATGGCGCACGGACACCACGGTCACGCGCGGCCGCGTGGCTTGGGCGAAGAAGGCCGATTACCTCCGCCCACGGCCGGCGCGGCTGCGGGAGGTCCGGGCCGGTGCGCCCGAGCGGCTGGAGGATCGGTGGCTGGTGAACCAGCCCTCCGTTCATCGCTTCACCGCCGAGCTCACCGGCCTCGAGCCGGGCACGACGTACCTCTACTCGGTGGGCGACGGCTCGCGCGACGGGTGGACGGAACTGGCCGAGTTCACGACCGCACCGGCCGGCGTCGCGCCCTTCTCCTTCGTGTATCTGGGCGACGCCCAGAACGGCCTCGACCGTTGGGGCACGCTGCTCCGGAACTGCTTCCGCCACCGGCCCGACGCCGCGTTCTACCTCATGGCCGGCGATCTCGTGGACCGCGGCAACCAGCGCGACGACTGGGACAGCTTCTTCCACAACGCCGCCGGCATCTTCGACCGCCGGCAGCTTGTGCCCGTGCTGGGCAACCACGAAAATCAAGGCGGCCACCCGACGCTGTACCTTCGGCAGTTCCGGCTGATGACCAACGGCCCGGCCGGCCTCGAGCCCGAGCGCGCCTATTCCTTCGAGTACGGCAACGCGCTGTTCGTGGTGCTCGACAGCAACCTGCCGCCCGCCGGCCAGAGCGAATGGCTGGAGGCGCAGCTCGCCGGCAGCCGCGCAACGTGGAAGTTCGTCACTTACCACCACCCTGCCTACTCGTCGGCGCCGAACCGGGACAACCTCGCGCTGCGCAACGCCTGGACGCCGCTGTTCGACAAGCATCAGGTGGACCTCGCGCTCCAGGGCCACGACCACGCGTACCTGCGGACGTATCCGCTCAGAGCCAATCAGCGCGTGGCCTCGCCCAAGGACGGCACCGTGTACGTCGTGTCCGTCTCCGGAACGAAGATGTACCCGCAGGATCCGCGTGACTACACGGAGTTCGGGATGACGAACGTGGCCACCTACCAGGTGCTGGACCTGCAGATCAGCGGCCACCGGCTCGTGTACCGCGCCTACGACACCGAGGGCGTCCTGCGGGACCAGCTCGTGGTCGAGAAGTGATTTTCACACCGGTGCGAGGTTCCCGAGCGTGACCTGCCACCGCGGGCCTGCCAAAATCCCACCCATGATCCGCGTCACCTATTTTCTGGACGTCATCTCGTCGTGGTGCTGGTGGACCGAGCCGGCGTGGGCGGAGCTGAAGGAGCGCTACGCCGGCCGGGCGGAGTTTGATTGGAAGACCGCGCTCGTCCCCGCCGAGGGCATCCCAGCCTCCCGTGCGCAGGAGGAGTGGTTCTACCGCCGCAGCGGCGTCCTCACGCGCTCGCCGTACATGCTCAACGGCGACTGGCTGGAGCCGGGCCTGGGCGAGTACCTCGCCCCGAACGCCGTGGCCGAGGCGGCGAAGGACCTCGGCGTGACGGACGACCGCGTGCGGCTGGCCATCGCCCACGCGGCGCTGCGCGAGGGGCGGAAGGTCGGCCGCTGGGAAATCGCCGCGAAGGCCGGCGCGGACGCTGCGGGACTCGACGCCGCGAAGCTGCTGGCACTGGCCAGGTCGCCCGCCGTGGAGCAGCGCGTCCGGGCGGGCACGGCGGCGTTTCACGCGCTGCAGGTCTCGCAGCGGCCGGCCTTCGTGGTCGAGGACACCATCGGCGACCGCGCGGTGATCTCCGGCCTCTGGACGGCCGCACCGTTGATCGCGGTGATCGAGGCGATGCTGGCCGACGCCGCCGCCTACGCCGCGTGGCGCGCACACTTCGGCGATCCGCCGGCGGCGTGATCCCGGTCACGCGGGCGGCCCGCCCTACCCGGCGATGCCCAGGTCCGCGTAGATCGCGGCGTTCAGGGCGCGCTGGCGCTGCTGGTGGCGGGGCTCGCCGGGCAGGCCGTTGCAGGCCCACGCCACCACCAGTTCGTGCTCCGGGTCGGCAAAGGCGCACGAACTCTGCGACCCGCTGTGGCCAAACGTCCCCTGCCCCGCCGCCGGGCCATAGCCGTAGGGCACGGTGTCCGCGCCGTGGCGGCTGGAGTTCAGGACCACGCCGAGCCCGAAGTCCACGACATGGCGGAACGTCGCGTCATACATCCCGATCCGCTGTGGGCGGATGAGCGCAGCCACGGTTTCCGCGCGCAGCAGCCGGCGGCCGTCGAGTTCCCCGCCGGCCAGCAGCAGGCGATGGAGGCGCGCCAGCTCCGCCAGCGGACCGCGTGCGCCGCTTCCGGGCCGGCAGCGGGCGCACACGGCCTCCGTGTCCCCTGCCGGGTGCGGGCTGAACTCGCGGGCGAAGGTGTTGTAAGTGGTCCCGATCCGCGGGCCGCGGGCACGGAAAACTTCCGGCGGCAGGCCAACCCAGGAATCCGCCATCCCTGCCGGCCGGAGCGCTTCCTCCCGCAGGCAGTCCACGAAGGGCCGGCCGTCGAGCCGCCGCACCAGTTCACCCAGGATGAACCAGGCGGCCTGCGTCGAGTAGCCGGCCTGTTTGCCCACGCGCCAGCCCGGCTCCAGCGGCGTGGCGCAGATGCGCGCCACGGCGGCGTCCCAGTCCAGTTCGTCGGGCAGCCCGTCCGCGAGGCGCAGGCCGGCGGTGTGCGTCAGCAGGTGGCGCGGGGTGATGGCCTGCTTGCCGCCGGTCGCAAACTCCGGGATCAGCGCCGCCACGGGCTCGTCGAGGTCGAGCCGGCCGCGCTCCCACTGCTGCGCGACAGCCACGACGGTCAGCGGCTTCCCGGCAGAGAGCCAGAGCATGAGCGTGTCGTCCGTCATCGGCTCGCCGGGCCGGCGTTCGCCGAAGGAAAGCTTCGCCACGGGCCGGCCCCGATGCCAGACGGCAACCTGCGCGCCGAGGTGAAGCCACGCGGCGCGGCCCTCCTCGATCACACGGCGGGTCCGGGGCAGCGGGTCGGACGTGCGGCCGGTCATGGCGGCGCCGCTGAGCCGCTCCCCTGCGCCAGCTTTTCGGCGAGCTTCTGCGCGGAGGCGCGGAGCGCCTCCCGCCCCGTCAGTTCTGGCGAGGCGAGCAGGGCGGCCAGTTCACGCTGTGCATCGTCGCGCTGTCCGCCGGCGGCGAGGAGCATGGCGTTGAGCATCCGCGCCTCCGGGTAACGCGGCGCGAGGGCGAGCGCGGCGCGGACATGCGGCGCGGCCAGCGCGGGCGCGGCGGGATTCATGCGCAGGGCTGCCAAGGCGCGGAGGAAGTGGGCCAGCGGGTCGGCCGGGTCGAGTTCGAGCGAACGGTCCAGGAGGCGGGCGGCCGCGGCGGCCTCCTCCGGCGTGGAGCTGGCCGTCAGCGGAGAGTCGCCAAGCTGGAGCGCGGCCAGACGCATGAAAGCGGCGGCGTTTGTCGAGCCGAGTTCGAGCGCGCGCCGGAGCTCGACACGGGCTTCCGCCGCGGCGCTGTCCGCGGCCAGGAGCAGGCCGAGCGAGGCGTGCGGTCGCGGGTCGTCTCTCAGGCCGGCCGCGGCACGGACGAGCAGCGGCCGGGCCTCGTCGTGCTGCCGCAGGAGGCGCAGCAGGTCGCCAAGCTGCAGGTCGCGCTCCGCGTCGGAAAGGCGCTCCCAGCGCGCCGCCGCCGGATCGGCCTTCACGACTGGGAGCGAGAACTGCGTATAGCGGTTGCCGGCGCGCAGCCGGGCCTGGAGGTCAATCCCCACGTCCGCCGCCGGACGGCCCAGGACCGTCTCGAAGGCCGCCAGCCGGCCGGGCGTGCGTGCGTACTCCGCGACCAGTCGCTGCAGCAGGCCGGCCTGCGCCCCCTTCTCCGTGAAGAGCAGGTAATACGTGAGCGCCCAGGCACTGGCGTAGAACTGCACGGAGGCATTCACGTCCCGGTAGTCCAGCCCGGCCGGCTCGACCGTGACGAGGTCCGCCACCGGCAAAGCCCCGAAGGCCTGCACCTGCCGGCCGTAGACCGGATGGGGCCGGCCGATCTTGGCCAGGCCGTCGCTGACCTCAAACGTGGACAACGCAATGGCCACGCCCTCGTGCAGCCACAGCGGCGCGGGGCCGAGCGCCCGCTGCGTCAGCAGGTGCGTGTACTCGTGGAAGGCCGTCTCCAGCGTGCCGGAGCGCGTGTCCCCCCGGTGAAACACCAGCGACGCACCCCCTTCGCCCGCGACGTGGAAGCCCGCGGCGTCGATGGCGTGGCCCGCACGCTCGCTGCGGAACAGCCGTGCCGCGCCCTCCGAGCGGAAGTAGAAGACCGGCACCCGCGCGCGGTTGGTGAGGCCGAGGAAATCCTCCGCCACGATGCGGAACGTCTCGAGTTCCGCGAACACGCGGCGGGCGTCGGCCTCGCGGCCATGGGTGAGGATCTCCAGGTGTTCGCCCGACAGGCGGAACCACGGGTCGTCCCTCGCGTCGCCGCGGGCTGCCACGGCGAGCAGCACGGCGAGCCAGGCCACGGCACATCGGAGCGCAGACACCGCGGGACGGTGCCACGGCCCGGGGCGGAAGGCACGGTGAAAGCCCGGGCCTCCGGCACACACCGGAGTCCCGGGCCTGAGCGGGCCCGGACTCCGATCCCGGGGCTGCGCCCCGAAGGTCCGGCGGATTGCCTGCGGGGGAAGCGCGTGGCAGCTTGACGGCGTCCCACGGATGAAACGCCTGCTCGAACGCCTGCGCCGGGGCTGGCGCGCGCTGGCCGCGCCGGAGCCGGACATGGCGCTCCATGCGCCGCGCATCCTGCGCATCGAGCGCGACCTCGGCCTGCCGATCAAGGCCGCCCTCATCTTCGGCATCTCGTGGTTCCTCTTTTTCTCGCTCAGCATCGAGGGCCTCTCGAACACCAGCGAGGTCGCGCTCGAGGCGGTCACGGCGGTGCAGCGGTTCTTCGTCGTGTACGCGGTGGCCAACTTTGGCCTCGGCGTCGCGCTGTGGGCCGGACGACGGCTCCCGTCGAAGCTGCTGGAGTGGCTGGTCTTCACGGCCGCGCTGCTGGACGGCTTTTTCCTCGCCGCGCTCACGCTCGTCACCGACGGATTCGACAGCATTCTGTACTGGGTCTTCACGGTGCTCATCGTCCGCAACGCCCTGAGCATGCCGGTGGCCGCCCTCCAGATCGCCCTGCAGCTCATGGTCACGGCCTCCTACACGGCGGCCGGCCTGCTGGACGTGGCGATCATCCGGCTGGACGACCCTGGCGCCACCGTGCCGGTGACGGAGCCCTTTCTGCTGCGCATCTTCGTGCTGCTGCTGCTGGCGGCATGCTGCTACGGCGTGCAGGTCCTGGCCGAACGTGACCGCCGGCGGCTGCTCGAGACTCAGGAATCCGCACTGCGGCAGGCGCAGCTGGCCGCCGCCGGCCGCCTCGCCGCCGAGATCGCCCACCAGATCAAGAACCCCCTCGCCATCATCAACAACGCCGCCTTCAACCTCCAGCGCGCCCTCGATCCCGCCGCGAACGGCCCCGCGCGCGAGCTCGAGATCATCCGCGCCGAGGTGGACCGCTCCGCCCGCATCGTCACCGAGCTCATGGGCGCGGCGCAGCTGACCGAGGGCCGCGTCGAACGGCTCAACGTCGTCGCCGAGCTCGAGGCCGCCGTGGCGCGCATCTTCCCGCCCGCCGCCGGCTACGGCACGGTGATCGTGCGCGACTACGCCCCCGGCCTGCCCGGCCTGCTGCTGCCGCGCCAGCAGCTCGCGCTCGTCCTCGACAACCTCCTGCAGAACGCCCGCGAGGCGCTCGGCGGCCAGGGCCGCCTCGCCCTCTCCGCCTCGTACCGCGACGACCACGGCGTCGAGGTGGCCATCGCGGATGATGGCCCGGGGATCCCGGCCGAGCTGCAGGACCGCGTGTTCGAGGCCTACTACACCACCAAGCCGCGCGGGTCCGGCCTGGGCCTCGCCATTGTGCGGCAGAACGTCGAGCTGCACGGCGGGCGGGTCAGCCTGGAGTCGGCTGCTGGCCGCGGCGCGACGTTCCGCCTATGTTTCCCGGCACGCAGCGCCCTGCGCCTGCACCCCGCATGACCCTGCTGCCGCCCCTGCTGGTCGTGGACGACGAGCCCAACCTGCTCATCTCCCTCGAGACGTCCCTGTCCACGGAGGGATACGAAGTGCTGACCGCCCCCGGTGCCGAGGCCGCCCTCCGAATCGTCGAGCGCCGGCCGCTCTTCATGGTCATCACCGACGCCCGCCTGGGCGGCCGCTCCGGCTACGATCTCCTGCGCGACGTGAAGCAGCGTCACCCCGACCTGCCGGTCCTGCTCATGACCGCCTACGCGACGCCACGGCAGGCGGTGGAGGCCATCCAGGCCGGCGCGCTGGACTACCTCGCCAAGCCCTTCGCGCCCGAGGAACTGCTCCATGCCGTGGCCCGCTGCGCCGAACGTCACCGCCTGGTACGCGAAAACACCAGCCTGCGCCGCTCCCGTGACAGCTTCACCGTGGAGCAGCTCATCGGCGACTCCCAGGCGATGCGCGACCTCCGCCAGCTCATCCAGACCGTCGCGCCCAGCGGCGCCACCGTGCTCATCCTCGGCGAGAGCGGCACCGGCAAGGAGCTCATCGCCGGCTGCCTCCACAGCCTGAGCGCGCGCCGCGACGCGCCGTACCAGCGGATGAACTGCGCCGCCATTCCCGAGGCGCTGCTCGAGAGCGAGCTTTTCGGCCATGAGAAGGGCGCCTTCACGGGCGCCGTGAGGCTGAAGCCCGGCCGGCTCGAGGAGGCCGACGGCGGCACGGTTTTCCTGGACGAGATCGGCGAGATGTCCCGCCCGCTCCAGGCCAAGCTGCTGCGCTTCCTTGAGGACGGCACCTTCATGCGCGTCGGCGGCACCGAGGAGCTGCGCGTGGACGTGCGGATCGTGGCGGCCACCAACCGCGACATCGTGGCGGCCATCCGCGCCGGCGAGTTCCGCGAGGATCTCTACCACCGCCTGAACGTCGTGCAGTTCCGACCGCCGCCGCTGCGCGAACGCGGGGAGGACATCCGCCTGCTGGCGGAGCATTTCCTCGGGCAGTTCCACCGGGTCCTGAACCGCCCCGCCCGCTGCTTCTCCCGCACGGGGCTGCTGAAGCTCCTCCACCATCCCTGGCCCGGCAACGTGCGCGAACTCCGCAACGCCATCGAGCGCGCCGTGATCCTCGAGTCCGGCACCGAGATCACCGCCGCCAGCCTGCCGGACTTCGCCTTCGAGGCGCAGCTCGGCCGCGCCCCCGCCGCCCGTTCCCTGGAGGAGGCCCTCGACGCGCTTGAACGCGAAATGATTGTCGCCGCGCTCGAGCGCGCCCGCTACAGTCTCTCCCGCGCCGCCGACCACCTGAAGCTCAGCCGCCACGCCCTCCGGTATCGAATGAACCGGCTGGGCATCACCGAGGCCGGGGGGGATGCGGCCGTGAACGCGCCCGAACAGTGAAACTGATGATCGCCGAAGTCCCGGCTCTCCCTGCCACCAACAAGGGCACGTGGCTCGTCGCCAGCGACGTTCTGGTCATTCTCGGCGGCCTTGCCGTGCTCACCGGCCTGCTCCTGCTCGCGGTTTGGGTCGCCCGTCGGAAGGGCGGCGGCGGCCGCCGCAACCGCAAGCGCGCCCACGGCCCGGAGATCCTCCAGAACTCCGAGGACTACACCGTCGAAAGCGTGCCCAGCGACGACGGCGACCGCCGCAAGCGCCGGTACCGCCGCCGCCGCCGCGAACACCGTCCGCGCAACCCCACCCTCGCCGAAACCACCGGCCTGCCCCAGGCGCGCGACGGGCAGGGCGCACCGCCCGCGTGACCCGGCTCCGGCCCGCATGGAAACCAGCACCGCCATCACCCAGGGCAGCGGCTCCAATCTGGCGCTGGCCTTCATCCTCCTCCCCCGCGCCAAGCGCGAGGGCATGGCCGCCCTCTACGCCTTTTGCCGCGAGGTGGACGACATCGCCGACGAGGACACCCGCCCCGTGGCCGAGCGCGCCCGCCTGCTCGCCGCCTGGCGCGAGGACATCCGCCGCGCCTGCGACGGCGGCGTCCCCCAGTTCCCCGTCAACCGCGAGCTTCAGCCCGTCATCGCCCGCCATCCCGGCCTCCGCTTCGGGCTCTTCGACGAGCTCATCCGCGGCTGCGAGCAGGATCTCGAGCCGTTCCGCTGCGCAACCTATGCCGAACTCGAGTCCTACTGCCACCGCGTCGCTTCCGTCGTCGGCCTGCTGAGCATCGAGATCTTCGGCTACGCCGATCCCCGCTGCCGCGACTACGCCGTGCAGCTCGGGCAGGCGCTCCAGCTCACCAACATCCTGCGCGATGTGAAGAAGGACGCGGAACGCGGCCGCATCTACGTCCCCCTGGAGGAACTCGCCCGCCACGGCGTGGACGAGGCTGAAATCCTCGCCGGCCGTTACTCCGACCGCTACGCCCGCTGCGCCACCGCCGTAGCGGCGCGGGCGAAGGCGCATTACGCCGCCGCCCGCGTCGCGCTGCCCGCGGGCGAACGCCGCGCGATGGCCAGCGCCGAGCTGATGGGCACCGTGTACTGGAAGCTGCTGGAGAAGTTGGAGGCCCGCCGCTTCGACGTGTTTGGCCCGCGATCCGTGCGGCTCAGCAAGCCGCACAAGCTCGCCCTGATCGCCCGCGCCTGGCTGCGCATGGCCACCGGCTCCCTCACGCCGAATTACGGCGGGGGATGAAGCCGTTTCCGGCGTGGGCGGCGGCAGGTGGGACGGGACACTGGCCGCAGGCCGCGGGAGGCCGGCGCTACAGCAGGTGGCCGAGCTTCAGCTTCTTCGTCGCGAGGTAGCGGCGGTTGTGCTTGTTCGCCGTGACCTTGATCGGCACCTGCGCCGTCACCTTCAGGCCATAGCCCTCGAGGCCCACGATCTTGCGCGGGTTGTTCGTCAGCAGGCGGATCGTCTTCAAGCCCAGGTCCGCGAGAATCTGCGCGCCGATGCCGTACTCGCGCAGGTCCATGCCGAAGCCGAGCTTCAGGTTGGCCTCCACGGTGTCGAGGCCCTGCTCCTGCAGCTTGTACGCGGCGAGCTTCGCCGCGAGGCCGATCCCCCGTCCTTCCTGCCGCATGTAGAGCAGCACCCCGCGGCCGGCCTCGGCGATCTGCTTCACGGCCTGCTGGAGCTGCGGCCCGCAGTCGCACCGCAGCGAGCCGAAGACGTCGCCCGTGAGGCATTCGCTGTGGACGCGCACCAGCACGTCCGGCTGGCCGGCGAGGTCGCCCTTCACGAGCGCGAGGTGGTGCTGGCCGTCCGTACGGGCACGGTAGAGATGAAGATCAAAGTCGCCGTACACCGTCGGCATCCGGATCGTCTGCACGCGCTCGACGAGCTTCTCCCGCGTGCGCCGGTGCAGGATCAGGTCCTCGATGGAGCAGAGCTTCAGCTTGTGACGGCGCGCGAACTTCCGCAGCTCAGGCAGGCGCATCATCTCGCCGCTGTCGGCCATGATCTCGCAGATCACGCCGATGGGCCGGCAGCCCGCCAGCCGCGCGAGGTCCACCGCCGCCTCGGTATGGCCGGCACGCTGGAGCACGCCGCCCGCCTTGGCCCGCAGCGGGAAGACGTGGCCCGGCTGGACGAGATCCTCGGGCGCCGCCGTCGGGTCGGCCATCACCTGGATGGTGCGGGCACGGTCCGCGGCGCTGATGCCGGTGGTGATCCCGCGCCCGGCATCCACGCTGACCTGGAAGTCCGTTTTGAAGCTCTCCCGGTTCTGCGAAACCATGCGCTCGACGCCGAGCTGCCGCAGCCGCTCCTCCGTCGTCGGCACGCACACCAGCCCGCGGCCGTAGCGGGCCATGAAGTTCACCGCCGCCGGCGTGACCTTCTCCGCGGCCATCACGAGGTCGCCCTCGTTCTCGCGGTCCGCGTCGTCCGTCACGATCACCATCCGTCCGCGCTTGAGGTCGGCGAGGACGGATTCGATGGAGTCAAAGCCCGGCGGCATCGCGGCAGTGTAGGTGCCTCGCGGGCCGGCGGCCAACCGCACTCCGGCCCTTGCCCGGAAACCTCCGGCCGGCGCATCTTGGCGGCGTTATCCGATGGACCCCGGCCTCGTCCCGACCCTCGCCCTCGGCGTGCCGCTGGCGGTCGCGATCTGCGGCGGCGAGGGGCCGACGAACCGCTTCGACTTCGACACTGACCCCGCGACCTACGCGGCCATCGTCCGCAACCACACCGATGCCGTATGGCAGGCCGGCGGTGGCAATCCCGGCGGCTTCCTGGCGCTCACTGGCGCGCGGCCCGGCGAATACACGGCCGTGCTGTTCGACGACTTCACCGAGGGCAAGGTGATCGCCGCCTTTGGACTCTCGGCCGAAGTCCGGCTCGGTGCCGGGATCGCGCTGCTGCCAGGCGGCGGCTTCTCCCTCTGCCTCGCGCGCGACGGCGATCCGGCCATTGCCGGCCTTGAGGCGGGCAGCCTCTCCACCCACAATGTTGCCGGCGGCCGGCCCGAGGCGGGACCGGTCACTGGCCTGGCCATCAGCCTCGATCCGGTGGCCGGCGACCTGCTGCCCGACGGCCCCGACGCGCAGGGCATCGTGGTGCGCGTGGACAACGTGACCGTCCTCCGCGCGGCGCTGCCCACGCCGGACGGCGCGTGTGCGGACGCGACCAGCCTGCAGACCGGCCCGCGCGACGGCGGCGGCGACGCCGACGCGCTGTGCTGGGCTCCCCTGCATGTCGCCCTGTCGGAGGTCGGCGAACTGACCGTCCGCTACAAGCGGCGCACGCTGCTGGACCGGGTGGCCATCGCCTTTAGCCCGAGCCGGCTGCGCCTGCTCGCCGCCGCGCGCACGGACGATCCCGGCAACCAGCACCAGCAGCTCGACAACCTGGCCGTCAGCGTCATCGAGGCCACCCGGCCGGTGGTGCCGCCGTTTGAAATCACCGAGCCTCTCGGCCCGGCCTTGCTGGCGAGGCTCGTGCCCGGCGACCCGCCCCTCGTGCCGGAAACCATCGAGGTGGCCTTGAACGGGGATCCCGTGCCGCATCCCTGGATCACCACGGATGCCCGGCGGGGCATCCTGCTTGAAATCCATCCGCACGAAGGCTGGCTGTTTCCTTCCGGCTCCACGCAGGTGGTCTGCATCCGGGCGCAGACCACCTTGGGCTCGGTCCGGCATTACAGCCGGAAGGCGGTGATCCACCCCTACGCCAGCATCCCGCCCGATTTCGGCATCCCGGCCCCGGCCACCAACTTCCCGCCGCCGCAGTTCACGGGCATCCGGCAGTCGCTCGGCCGCGTGCGACTGGAATGGTCGGGCAGCGGCGTGCTGGAGGGTACGACCGCCGGCGGCGCGTGGCTGCCGGTGAAGAGCAACAGCCCCGCCGTGCTTCCGGCCGGAGAAAGCCACCGGCTGTTCCGCGTCCGGAGGTGACGCCGCCGGCGGCGGCCGTCGGTCCGGCTCACGGAAACACCCGGTACATCTGGTCCCGGTTCAGGCAGCGCATGAAGTTCACCCCATCACCGTAGAGGGAAAAAGCCGATGGGGTAGTCGCCAACCCGGATGCGGAAGGCGTTGGGGCTGCCCTTCAGCTTCTTCACGTTGGGAACGGCCAGCAGGTTCGGCGCGTCCATCACACCCTCGACCACCTGGGCGTCGCGCTGGCGGACGTTCGCGGGCAGTTCCGCGATGTCCCGGGCAAACGCCTTGCCGAACTCGACCTTCTCGGACGGAGGCCGCGCAGACGGGCCACTTCGCCGCGGTCGGCCAGCCCTTCCGCGCGCGCCTCCTCCATCGCCGCCAGGAGCCGGCGGTCAGCCAGGGCCTCCTCCACCCCCTCGGCCAGCAAATCGCCCCGCTCCTGCAAGACCTCGGCCACGGCTGACTTCAGAAGTTCCTTGAACTCCGGGGCATTGAGCGTGGTTTCCATGTCAGGTGCCGGATGGTTTGGGGCAGCTTAACGGCTGGGGCCGGCTTGTCCGTGTTAAAAGTGAATCGCCCGGCCGTCCACGGCGAGGGCGGCCTCCTTCACGGCCTCGGACAGCGTCGGGTGCGCGTGGCAGACCCGCGCGATGTCCTCGCTGCTCGCGCCGAACGCCATCGCCGCCACCGCCTCGGCGATCAGGTCGCCGGCGCGCGGGCCGATGATGTGGACGCCCAGCACGCGATCCGTGGCGGCGTCGGCGAGGATCTTCACCTTGCCCTCGGTGTCGCCGAGCGCACGGGCACGGCCGTTCGCCAGGAACGGGAACACGCCCTTGCGGTACTTCACGCCGGCCTGCGCCAACTCCTCCTCCGTTTTTCCGACGGTCGCGATCTCGGGATGCGTGTACACGATGCCGGGGATGACGCCGTAATCCACGTGGCCGTGGCCGGTGACGAGCATCTCCGCGAAGGCCACTCCTTCCTCCTCGGCCTTGTGCGCGAGCATCGGGCCGGGGATCACGTCGCCGAGAGCGTACACGCCGGGCGCGGAGGTTTGGAACCGGCCGTCCACCACGATTCGGCCGCGCTCGTCGAGCTTCACGCCGACGGTGTCGAGGCCGAGGTCGGCGGTGTTCGCACGGCGCCCGACAGAGACGAGCACGCGGTCGCAGCGGAGCGGGTCGCCGCCCTCGACCTCGACGACGCAGCCGCCGCCCTCGACGCGGGTGGCCTTCACCTTCGTGCCGAGGCGGAACTCGAGGCCCTGCTTCTCGAACACCTTCCTCGCGTCGGCCGCCAGCTCCGCGTCCATGCCGGGCAGGATGCGGTCAAGGAATTCGAGCACGGTGACCTTCGAGCCGAGCCGCCGCCAGACGGAGCCGAGCTCAAGGCCGATGTAGCCGGCACCGATCACGACGAGATGCTGCGGCACCTCGGGCCAGTTGATCGCCTCGGTGCTGCCGCCGATGCGGTCGCCATCCGCCGCGATGCCCGCGGGCACGACAGGCACGCTGCCGGTGGCGATGAGGATGTGCTTGGCGGACAGTTCGGTGGTTTCGCCGCCGTTCGTGACGGCGACCTTGCCGGGGCCGGCGAGCCGCCCGCGGCCGGCGATGCGCGTGATCCTGTTCTTCTTGAACAGGCCCTCGATGCCCTTGGTGAGCATCGTGACGACCTGGTCCTTGCGCCTGAGCATCGCGGACAGGTCGAGCGTGACGCCGGTGACCTTCACGCCGTGGGCGGCGAGGCCGTGCTGCGCCTCGGCGTAACGCTCGCTGGACTCGAGCAGCGCCTTGCTGGGGATGCAGCCGACGCGGAGGCAGGTGCCGCCGAGGGCCTTTTCGGACTCGACGCAGGCGACGTTCAGGCCGAGCTGCGCGGCGCGGATGGCGGCGACGTAGCCGCCGGGGCCGGCGCCGAGGATGAGGAGGTCGAAGGGGGAATCGGGCATGGGAAAATTGTTCTCGTCCTCGTCGTCGTCGTCGTCGCAATTCAAACCGAAGCACCGGCGATCCGATACTCAACAGGCTCTTCTCGGAAGCCCTCCGTCTCGTCGAACATCTGCACCAGCTTGGAAAGGATGCAGACGACTCGAACAAGCAATGCCTTGCCCGCCGTGATGCGCTCCGCCGAACACGCCCGCTTGGCCACCAGCGCATCCAGGCACGCGGCACATTCCGTCGCCGATCCGCGGGCATCGTCGAAGAACTTCGCCCGCGTCCGACGCTGGCGTCGGCCATTGCCCTCCGCGGTGTTCAGCAGCGCGGACAGGCTGGCGCGGTCGAGCTGGTCGGTGACTTCGGCCAAGCGGCGCTTCTGTGCCAACGCGTCGAGTTCGGCGAGCAGGTCGGACACCCACGCAACGAATTCGAGTTCGAGCCGATAGGCGTCGAGCTTCCCGTGGTCGAAGTGGGTCTGCATGAGCCGCGCGGAGGCGAGGACGAGGACGAGCAGGAGCACGAGCACGACGCCCTACGCCTCGATCAGCATCCGCGCCGGGTTCTCCACGACCTCCTTCACGCGTTTCAGGAACGTCACCGCCTCCCGGCCGTCCACGACGCGGTGGTCGTACGTCAGCGCGACGTACATCATCGGGCGGATGACCACCTGGCCCTCGACGGCTACGGGCCGGTCCTGGATGCCGTGCATGCCGAGGATGCCCGACTGCGGCGGGTTGATGATCGGCGTCGAGAGCAGGCTGCCGTACACGCCGCCGTTGCTGATCGTGAAGGTGCCGCCCTGCAGCTCCTCGGGCTTGATCTTCCCATCCTTCGCGCGCCCGCCCAGCTCGGCGATGGTCTTCTCCAGCTCGGCGAAGCTCAGGCGGTCGGCGCTGCGGACGACGGGCACCACCAGCCCCTTCCCGCCGCCGACGGCGACGCCGATGTCGTAGTAGTGGTGGAAGACGAGGTTGCTGCCCTGGATCTCGGCGTTCACCTGCGGCACCGCCTTCAGGGCATCAATCACCGCCTTCACGAAGAACGACATGAAGCCGAGCTTCACGCCGTGCTTGGCGGTGAAGGCTTCCTGGAACTGCTTCCGCAGCGCCATCACGGCCGACATGTCCACCTCGTTGAAGGTGGTGAGCATCGCCATGCTGGCCTGCGCCTCGACGAGCCGCCGCGCCACCGTCCGCCGCAGCGGCGACATCGGCACCACCTCGTCCGCACGCGGACCGGCGGTGGAGGAGGCCGGCGCCGCAGGCGGTGCCGAAGGAGCCGGGGCCGCGGGGGCCTTGGCGGCTTCGGCGGCCTTGATCGCGTCCTCCTTCAGGACCCGCCCGCCGGGGCCGGTGCCCTTCACGTCGGCCGCGGCGACGCCCGCCTCCGCCAGCACGCGCTGGGCGGCGGGCATGACGACGGGCTCGGACTTCGCGGCCGGCCTGGCCTCGGCCGACCTGGCGGCGGCCTTTGCCTCGGCGGGGGCCGCAGACGAACTTGCCGGGCCGGAGGCCGGCGCCCCGTCCTCGATCAGGCCGATGACCTCGCCCACCTTCGCGGCCTCGCCGCGGGCCTTCAGAATCTTGCCCAGGACGCCGGCCGCGGGCGCGGGCAGCTCGAGCGTGGCCTTCTCGGACTCGATCAGGACGACGTTCTCGTCCTTGGCCACGGCGTCGCCCGCCTTTTTCAGCCAGTCGCCAATCTGCACCTCGGTGATGGATTCACCGACCGGGGGCACCTTCAGTTCAATCGCCATAAATGCGTGCCGGCAAGGGGAGCGGAACCGCCCGCCGGGCGCAAGCCCGCCGCCCGACGGTTGCCGAGCCGGCGGCCCGCCTGTCCGCCATTCCTTGGGAAGCGATGCTCGGATGCCGGCGTGACGACGTGCTCAGGCTGGCGGGCATTGGCCGCCTCGAAACAGTCTGGGGACAGGCCGGCGGCCTGTCCCACACGGGGCCGCCTCGTCACGATCAGCGTCAACGCTTCCCTCGCCGCACGGCAGCCTCCGCCCGGGCCAGGATCTGGCTGAGCGGAAGGTCCAGCACCGACGCGATGCGGAGCAGGGATTCGAGCGTGGGATTGCTCGGACCGCCTTCGAGCCCGCTGATCGTGGCCCGGCTCAGGCCGGACCGGGCGAACAACGACACCTTCCACCTCACCCACTGCGGCCCCCAGCACAAGCTGTTCAACCGCTCCGCGCAGGTCTGGGCCGGGCTGGAGGACTACCTCCTGGACCGGGCGCGGGCCGCCGGTCTCCGCGCCTGCGTCTTCACCGGGCCCGTGCTGCGGGAGGACGACCCGGAGTTTGCCGGGACGGCGATCCCGCTGGAGTTCTGGAAGGTGGTGGTCGCCCTCACCGGGGCGGGCCAGCTGTCGGCCACGGCCTACGTGGTGAGCCAGGCGGAGCAGGTGCGGACCATGCGCCTGCGCGCGGCCCCGCCCTTTGGGCCGTTCAAGACCTATCAGGTGGCGGTGGCCAATGTGCAGCAGCGGACGGGCCTCGGCTTCGGCCGGCTCCGCCGTCACGACCCGCTGGGCCGGCCGGCACTGCGCGCTGCGCCGCCGCGGGCGCTGGAATGCCGTGGGGAGATCGTGCTCTGAGGTTCGGGGCCGGGAGCCAAGGCCGGCTGCCTCGGAGAGCCGGCCCTGCCCCGCCTCCGTACGCCGCCGCGACGACACGGGTGGCAGCCCCGCGGGCCGCCATTCGACATTCCTTGGCCGTGGCCTTGCATCGGTTTGTCGACATGCATCGTGTGCAGCCAGGGCGCGTCGAACCCGGCCAGTCAGCCTAGGGTGGATCGCGCACAATCACGATGTGGAAGTGGGTGGCACAAAGAAGGCCGCGAAGGTGGCGAAGGGAATCGCAACGCTCTCCCAGCTTCCTGAACCGAGGTCTGTCGGGATATGAGTCTGCATCCCCTGCGGCTCAACAACCGCTAGGCGCGGCGGCACATTTGCGCGCGCGTCCCACAAATGGAAAACGTGATTTGCGCCCTCCAATGCTCGTTCCCACTCATTGCGAGTGAGGTGGAATGAACCCGCGAGCCCCAGCGTCGAGGTCTTAACTTCAATCGAGAGCTGACGGAGATTGTCTGGTCCGACAACGGAGAGAACATCATAGCCGTCCGCATTGTTTTCTATCGCGACCCACTCCGGCTTCTGGCCCGTGCGATTCTCCTCATAGGCCAAGCTCAGCCGCTCGCCGTGCCGCCCGATAGCGGTCAGACGACCGCTCTTCTGCCCGCGCGCTCTCGCCGCGAGTTCGTCCCAAAATGCGACAACACCCTCGTCTGTGCCATGGGTTAAACCCGCCTCAACAAACACCTGAGCAATCTCGCTACCGGCGAACGCGAGAACCCGCGCACGTCCGAATGACGCGTTTTGCACCCACGGCGGCAGCACCACATCAATATAATCGAGGAGCGCATGCCGAAGCATCGGCTCGTAGCCTACGATGCTTAGCAGTTGAGAGCCAGAGGGAGTAACGCCGACGGTACCGTCATCGTTCGCGTGGATCCACCCAAGCCCTTGGGTCGTCTCAACAACCTTGCTTGCCGCAATGCTGCCAAAGTAGGCAAACGAAGTATGAATTTCTTGGAACGTGAGCGAATTGCGGTATGCGATACCGAGTAAGTCGAAGCACCCCTGCGCGAGACCAGGAGATAAAGTGATCACGACTCCTCCATCGAAAGCGCGTTGAACAGGGCTTGGATGTCGTCGGTTGAAAGCCCTGTGCTGTATTCGTCGAAGTCCTCGATGTCCGTTGGATCAAGCGGGATTGGATCCGGCCGCAGGGACGAGTCTTGGAGCGCCTCGGCCATCTTTCCAATTTTGTAGCCCAGTCGCTCCCGCACCGTTTCGTCCACGCTGCCGATGCACTCGACAATCTCGATTGTCGTCTTCTGGTCCTTCGGCAAACCGAACCGAGATCGG